>CALFHN010000029.1 GCA_937876355.1 uncultured Bacteroidota bacterium
AGGCCCCTATTTGTTTACCAAAACTCAGCCTAATAGTATGGTGTTGCGGGCTCGCCCGACTGGCTGAGTTGGTTTGAAACGATTACTTTCTGGATGGGGAGCGAATGCTCGCCGTAAATCCCCCAGCCGTTATCTGTACTTGGAACATTATTTGTCTTGTACGTTATCTTGTACGGTTAGTTGTGTAAATGGAGAGTGATATGTTTAAAGCTGTACCCAAGATTATACCTATTTCAGAATTGCGACAAGGCGTAGCGGGCATTGTTAGAGAGATTTCATCTTCTCCTGACCCTGTTGTAATCACCCAGCGCGGTCGTGCTGCTGTCGTAATGGTAAGTGCGGAATCATATCAGCGTTCTCAAAATGAATTGGAAATCCTGAAGCTTCTTGCGGCCGGAGAAAAGGAAATTGCAGCAGGCGAGACGGTATCAATGGAAGATGTATTTGCGGAAGCAGACAAGATTTTGGCTGAGCGTTAATGACCGTTCGTTTTACAAAAGGTGCTCGGTCTCAATTCCTTTCAGCCTTGAGGTACATCAAAGCCGATAAACCGGATGCCGCAGAACGATTTAGAAAAAAGTCAGAGCAGTCGCTGGATCGACTTAAGGACTATTCTGATTCAGGCAGACAGATTCCAGAATTTCCTAATATTCCTTATCGAGAGGTGGTTGTGGCACCTTACCGTTATTTTTATCGAGTTGAAGGCGACACCATCTTAATTGTAGCCGTTTGGCATGCCGCCCAGGTTCCGAAAAAGCCAGTGTAGTTAAATCCATGACTACAGGATCAAGTACAGATATCAAGCGCATGTTACGGACTCGCACGACTGGCAGAGGCAGTTGGAAACAGTTACTTTCTGTAAAGTGAGCGTTCGCTCGCCGTAAATCCCCCAGCCGTTATATAGACCTTTCTCGTTAATCGGAAACTCAGACGATCCAGAACGTTTAAGTGATTCTCAACTAATAGCGTGAACGCAATGCAGACGATCCAATTTAAACTTTCGGAAGAAATGGCTAGCCGCCTGGCCGAGCGTGCCAAAGAAAGAGGACTTTCTGCCGAGGCCTTTGTTCAAATGATTACCGAGGAGGTGTTAAACCGTACTGGAGATGAATTCAGTCAAGCGGTTGACTACGTGTTGTCCAAAAACACTGACCTTTATCAGCGCTTGGCTCAGTGAGACGTTATCTAACCGTAGAAGAGGTCATTCTAATTCACGACCGACTGATTAAACAGTCCGGTGGAAGCAACGGATTACGAGATCGAGGCGCACTCGAGTCTGCCGTTCACCAACCCAATGCTTCTTTCAGTGGTGAGTTGCTTTACCCAACGATATCCGAACAAGCTGCGGCTCTGGCATTTTCGCTGGTCAACAACCATCCATTTATTGATGGAAATAAGCGGATTGGCCATGCCTCAATGGAAGTGTTCTTAGTAATCAACGGACATGAAATTGATGCTGACGTAGACGAACAAGAGGCGACTTTTCTTAATTTGGCTTCCGGTTCTGTTTCCAGAGATGAACTTGTTTCTTGGATCAAAGAGCACCTGATAAAACGGTCTAAATAACACGCGCATGTTGCGGGCTCGCACGACTGGCGGAGGCGGTTGGAAACGATTACTTTCTGTTAAGTGAGCGTTCGCTCGCCGTAAATCCCCCAGCTGTTTTCTAGATACAATACATCCAGGAAGGATTAATATCGAAAATACCCGCATACCCAGCTTTCGCCACGTGTGTATCTTTATCTCGCCCATCCCCTGCGAGGAAAGGGTACACATCTGCTGACCACTTTACACTCACTCGACAATAAGAATGCGTAGCCTACTGAAGACCAACGTCGCCCTTGCGGCGATTCTCATCGGACTCCCTTTAAGTCAGATTGCCTGCAAGGGATCAGGCGAAGGGCTTATTGAACATCCAAACGTGTTGTTCATTTCGCTGGACGACATGAATGATTGGGTTGAGCCTCTGGGAGGTCATCCTATGTCACTGACGCCTCAATTAGATCGTTTTGCCGAAACGGGAGTGCTCTTTAAGCGCAACTATACCCCCAGTCCCGGTTGCAATCCGTCTCGATCAGCGACAATGACAGGCCTTCACCCGATCAGTTCGGGAATGTATTCCAACTATCAGGACTGGCGGGAAGTGCCTGTGTTGCAGCAAGTGAAAACCATGGGGCAGCATTTTCGGCAGGATGGATATTACACCGCCGGCGCAGGCAAGATCTTTCATTATAGCCAGGTAGATTCAATTGGTTGGGATGACTACTTCCCGAGCATCTCGAATCCTATGCCGAAGGAGTTTCTTCCTGAGGAGCGCCCCATGAATATGACGGCATTCCCGTACATGTACAACATGTTTGACTGGGCTCCGCTGGAACTGAAAGACGAAGAAACGGCCGATTATCAGACAGTATCTTATATATCCGATCAGCTCCAACGCGACCACGACAAGCCATTCTTTCTGGCAGCGGGTATCTATCGCCCGCATTTGCCATGGTATGTCCCGCAAGAGTATTTCGATCGATTTCCACTGGAGGATATTCAATTGCCTGCCGTCCTTGAGGATGACGTTGCCGATCTCGGTCCGGTGGCGAAAGAGCTAATAGAGAGAGGCGGCAACTACCACAAGCATGTCCTCGAAGCCGGAAAATGGGAGGAAGCCGTTCAAGGGTATCTAGCGTCCATCGCATATGCTGATGCCATGCTCGGTCACATTCTGGATGCACTCGATGCGAGTCCATACGCTGACAACACGATCGTGGTAATCTGGTCGGACCACGGTTGGCAGCTTGGTGAGAAGGAGCATTGGCGCAAGTTTGCATTGTGGGAGAATGTGATCCGAACGGTATTCATGATGCGGGTGCCCGAGGGTGTGGCTGCGCTACCTGCTGGCTCCGCGAAAGGTATTCCGACCTACAATTTGACGTCTCTATTGGACATTTATCCAACGCTTGCCGAGTTGTGCGGTTTGAGTCCCAGGGAAGATTTCGACGGTCAGTCTTTGACAGGAATATTGGCAGATCCGGTAACGCCGGTTTCCCGACCAATCATTTCAACATATGACTATGGTAGCTACTCAGTCCGGTTTGAGAATTGGCATTTCATTCAATACATCGATGGCTCAGAGGAACTGTACAATCTGGAGGACGACCCTGAAGAATGGTACAACTTGGCACTAGTTGAGGATTTGGATGAAACGAGGGCCATGCTCGCCGATTTCATACCCGAGAACCCCATCGATTTACCTGAGGAATCACTCATTCCCCTCATGGAGCATCATGTGCCGCCCTACCGGTCAGAGGAATACTTTTTCAGCGAGGAACGCGAGATGTGGATGCAGCGATTTGAATCCAGCGAATCGACTCGATAGAAAACTGTAGGGGCGATACGGGAATCCAAAGGGCACCGGCCACGACGGAGAAATACCCCGAGGCTGGATGCATAACAAGCGAATATTACGGGCTCGCATAACTGGCAGTGGTTGTCTGAAACGATTACTTTCAGTTAGGTGAGTGTTCGCTCGCCCTAAATCCCCCAGCCGTTATGCGGCGCGAACTCCGATGAGGTAAGGAGAATGATTGCGAATCCACAGGACAGGCGAAAGCAAAAGACGTTACGGCCGCTGGTTATCACTCGCGGCTTTTGCTCGCTGATGGCGTTGCTTATTGGTGCGCAGGCGTGTACCTCACTACCGGATCAGGGACCGCGGCCAGGCGAGTCACCGGATGAACTGCTGGTCGATCTAGCGAGTATTCACTGGATACACGGAGCTCAGGACTGTGACGCAGCACGGATAGATCCTGAATACACGGAATGGCAGCAAGTTCGCTACCAGGTCGACACGTACATATTCCGTCAGAACAAGTGCTCCAACTACGAGGCGCCTTTCGTGTACCTACTCATAGGCACTGATAGGGCCTTGTTGATAGACACGGGCGCAACAATCGAAAGCGGTGCAAGTCTACTCGGCGCAGTCAGAGATATCACCGACGCGCCGCTGATCGTCGCGCACTCGCACGGTCACGGAGATCATACCCAAGGTGATGGCGCTTTTTCGAGCGCAGACAATGCCGTGGTCGTAGGTCTCGGAGCGGACGCTGTGCAGGAGTTCTTCGGATTCGAAAACTGGCCAAATGACCCAACTCAGCTTGAGCTGGGCGATCGAAGGATAGAGCTCTTGCCCATCCCTGGCCACGAAGATGATCATATAGCTTTCTATGATCCAACATCGCAGTTCGCCATAACGGGCGACACGCTATATCCAGGTCGACTGTACGTGGGCGACTGGGATGACTTTTGTGCCAGCATCGCGAGGCTGAACGAGTGGATACAGAACAAACCAGTTGCGTACGTGATGGGCACTCATATTGAGATGACTGCGGCGCCAGACGTCGACTATCCGATGGGAACCACTTATCAACCGAACGAGCGCTATTTGCCCCTGTCGACAGCTGACATTACAGCACTGCATGAAACTCTCGTCACCATGGAAGTCCCCAAGAGAACCTACTTGGGTAGTTTTATTGTCTGGCCGCTCCAATAGGACATCACCCGGGCCTGTCCTACTCTTCCGGAGCAAGCACGGTCATCTTTCCATTCATCGTAGCACGATGTCCTGGGAATGAGCATATGATGTCGTAGACTCCCGGCTCCGAAGGAGCTGTAAATTCGATGATTTGTTCGCCTTTGTGGCTCAATAGGTCGGTAGCGACAATGATGCGGTAGTCCTCAGGAATAAACCCGCGGGCGAACCCCTCGCCTCCCATCGCATCTGCTGCAGCTCCCACCTTTTCGCCCTCTCCCGGCGGCACGATCAATAAATTGTGCGGTAAGAAGTCATGGTTGGTGAATCGGATTTTAACAGTTTTGCCTGCCGTAACTGCAAATTTTGGCCTGTCAAACCTCATCTGTTCCATGACGGTATTTATGACGATGAGGCCGTCTTCAGATTTCCCTTCGAATTGCTCAGCAAGCCTCTCAGGAGACATGTCAAGGCCTGAACGATCTATTGCTTCCACCAAAGCACTCGAATCGTGATTCCAGATCATCTCTACGCGCTTGGCCGCGATCCGGGCGTGCGCAACAGGAGAATCCAGAACTTGGGCCAATAATTCCCGATTTTCGACGTTGTGCTGCTGGTACAGCCATAGTCCTTCAAGAATATGGTGGGCATCCGCTGCCGAGGTAGGATCAAATCGAGAGAGCCACTCTTTGGCCGCTGCAATTACTTCGTCCGTATTCCGTTCGGATAGCTCGATGCGTGCGCGATATCGGACACCGTTTATTGGATGTTCTAAGAGCGTGAGCAACGCTTGGATTGGCTGACCGTCAATTTCGGCATGCTCAGAAAGGGGCCGGTCCGGGGCGGAGATTCTGTATATCCGTCCGTGTTCATGATCTCTGTTCGGATCGCGAACATTGTGCTGCATGTGCCCGATAATGGCATTGGCCCAGTCTGCGACATAAAGCGCCCCGTCGTCGCCGATTTCAAAATCTGACGGCCTGAAATTCAAGTCAGAAGAAGAAAGTAGGTCCTCCGTTTCAGTTCCATTTACGAATCCCGTATTCGTATCCATTTCGAGCGAATATCCTTTGATACCCAAAAAAGCAATGACGTTCAAAAGAATGAAATTGCCTTCCAATGAAGGCGGTAGATGCGCACTGGAAATTATCCCACTGGAGGTAACTGGCCTGACCGTATGATCCAGTAGTTTTCGCATAACAAATCCCGTAGAATCGTCTGGGACGACCTGATACGCTCTTCCACCTGTAGCATCTGTAGCGTAATGGTAGCCCCAGTAATCAAACGACGTGCCGTGGGCATTTGGCGAATTATCTGCATGAAAGCTGAATTCGTATGTACGTGGATTGAATCGGTACATGCCCGATACGTCTGATTCCTGATTGTTCGTCCAGGGAGTTTCTACGTTCGAGAGGTTGAAGACCCCCCGCTGATAATAGATAAAGCCGTCTGGCCCAAAGGTGAAATTGTTTGCAGAATGATGGGTGTCTGCCGAACCCAGCCCACCCATGATTTCGATCCGGACATCAGCTACATCATCACCGTCCGTGTCCTTGAGAAATATGAGATTTGGAACAGAAGCCACGATCACTCCCCCATTCCAGAACTCAAATCCGGTCGGATTATGCACTTTTGCGAACGTGATGACCGTATCGGCCACACCGTCGCGGTCCTCATCAGGAAGAATCAACAATCTGTCGTCCATGTCCTTGAGGGGCTCCCACTTGGGGTAGGTGGCCCAAGAAGCGACCCAAAGCCGGCCCTGAGTGTCTACACTCATTTGAACCGGGTTAACGAGCTCAGGAAACATCTCCTCGGATGCAAACAAATTGACTTCCAAGCCATCCGGTAACGTCATGGCCGCCATCGACTCTTGGGCGGTAGCGTACTCCACTGTCCCTGTTTTACTTTCTCCTCCCTGTAATTGCTCTTCGCCCAGATTGGTCTCCACTTTCACCGAGGGAGGGACGTTCGAATCGTCGGGTTGCGTCGTTCGACCATTGGCAGCCGCCCAGACCACTTCGTCCCGATTGGCCGTCATGTAGTCCAACTGTTCCAACTCGTGATTTAGCACATCGTAATTGGTCTGTCCGTTGGTGAACGGTAGAAGGGAACGACCACCCCACACATCATTGCCGTCGGTAGCGCGATACCGATTAAACCAGTGCCAGTTCTTATCTATAACGGCCTGGCGAATCCTCTCTAATTTGTTTTCTGAACCGCTAGGTTTCCATCCCAAGAGTGATTCAGTCATGATTTCGGCGACTTTTCGGTTGCCTTCGTGATTCAGGTGGACACCGTTGATGGTAAGTGCTTCAGCAGAGCTCTCAAACGCGATAAGAGTAGGATGAAACAGGTCCACAAAATCGACTCCTTTGCTCGAAGCGACCGATTCCATGGTTGCCGTGTATGATGCAAGCCTGACATTGTGCTCTGAACCGTCTGGGAGGTTCGGATTATTTTGATTCTCAAACGCAATCGGTGAAAACAGAACAATCCGAGGGGGGCCGTCTCCGGTATAAGTTTTGGCTTGAGTGCTGTCGATCCACTGGGTCAGCGCCTCTCCAAAACCAGCGGGATCATTGTAAAACGATTCATTATATCCAAACATCGCAAAAATGACATCTGCGCCGGACAGAGCTAGGTACTCGTCGGTTGTTGGAAACCCAACGCTGCGGGGGCGATGGTCGATCCGGTCGCCGCTGAAGCCCTGATTACGGAACACCAGTTTATGACCCTTCAGCTCCGCCTGCATATACGTCTCAAGCCAGCCGTCGTGCTGCATACGGTCTGCTAGGGCGTTGCCAATCAAGACAATGTGATCTCCCTCGTTGATCTCCACAATGGGCTCCTTGGAGCAGGCACTCAGGAAAATGATCGACACCAACAAAAGCAAAAGAATGCGGGATTTCATTTTAATCACAAAATCAAGGTTGAGGGAGGTCCCACTCAGGAATCTTCGGTTGTGGGTTTCGAGGAATCCATGATGGGAGTGTCCCATCCGGCCAAATCTGAAGGGCGCACACCTAATCGGTAGCCGTCAAAGGCGAAACCCACTGGGTTGTATGGACCAATAAAGTCCACGTTCATTTCACCCGAAATGACATTTTCCATTCCCGATGCCCAGAGTGCGGCGTTGATCATCATGCGACGGAAGCCATCGTTTAAGAAATCTTCCGAGGCACCGTGGGTGGTAGTAAAAACACGGCCCTCAGCAGAGCCCACTCCACTGTAAGAACGTGTCCAGACAACAGGGACTTCTTCTTTTTCGGGATCAGGTTGGGCGTCGGCCGTCATTCCCTTCAATACCCGCCCGACGGCGAGAGGCGTGGAATTCGGCATAGGATCCGCGAAATACCCGCCAGATTGTACGTGCACGTCGCTGACACCTCGAAATATGGGGTGCTCCGCAGCCAATTCCAACGGAATTACGAGCGAACTTTGCTCGTGATTCGTCCCATAATGTCCAGCCCACGTCTCTCCAAGAACCTGTCGTCCGAATCCTTTTAAATAATCGTCGCCCTCGTAATTCCAGTTGTATTTGGCGAACTGGCCTTCAATGCCTGAGAAGGCATGTGTTGAGGTTCGAATCCCGACAATGGGTCCGGCCCGATCTAGATAATCCACGATATGTTGCATCTCTTCATCCGGGAAATGCTGGAAACGAAGACCCATAATCAAAAGATCAGCAGATTTGAGCGCTTCGAGACCTGCTATCCGCGAACTTCCGGGTTCGATAAATCCGTCTTCATCGAGCGTGAAGAAAACACTGGTTTTAAAACCGAAATTCCAGGCTAAAATTCGAGCCATCGCCGGCAAAATTTCCTCGGAGCGGTATTCGTGGTCGCCACTTAGGAAAACGATGTGTTTTCCGGCTCCCGGGCCGTCTGCGTGTGGGCCCTCGGCGCCGTCGTAGGTCACGAGATGAGGATTGGCAATCGAGTTGGCCCCTGGGCTTACTTCCTGGGCGTTCAGATTACATCCCGCTGTCAAGATGAGCAGCGTCGACAACGCGACACTCTCGGCTATCAGGAGCTTGATTTTCGATTGGGCAATTACCGACATACTGAGTTCCCAGTGGTTGGTGGAGGTTCGAAAAGAAACGCCATTGCAGGCTCGAGTGCAACTGGCCAACGCCAAATAGTTTGTTCAACAGGTTACACTTACAATCTCAATTCGAAACCGATGGAGAGCGTACGCATTGCGGCCGGAAAAACGAAGAGCGCCTCGGAGCCACCGGGGTCCTGGTATGCAGTGCTATCGTAGGCACGGTCCAGCGCGTTGAAGACGTCTAGGGTCAGCGTATACGCATTTCTGGTAAAAGCCACGCGGAAGTCGACGGTAGCATAATCAGGTAACTCCTTCGTATTGGCATCATCCACATAGGTCTTGCGATTGCCTTTCAACACGACACTTGCCGAAACCGATCCAAGGTCGGCGACGATACCACCACTGAAGGCGTGACGGGGAATGGCTTTCACGGCATTCCCTTTGTTTTCTCCTTTTCGGGATGTTACGTCTTGCAAGGTGTAGTTCAGAAAGGCTGACCCGAGTTGGTTTTTTTCGGTTCGAATACCTGTTTCGATACCACGATGACGGCTCTTGCCAATATTTACGTTTGAGAATGTGTCGAACGAGAAATCGATCTCGTTGGTCATGTCGATAGAATACAAAGAACTGCTGATCATGGTTGACCATCCGTCAGATCCCGCCAACTGGTGATAAAACCCGATTTCATAGCTCGTTCCTTCCTGTGGGACGAGATCGGCATTAGCGATCTGAATGGAATACGGAGGAAAGGGCACGGGGAAAGCTCGAAGATCATACAACTGATCCAGCGTGGGTGCCTTAAACGATCGGCTTACACTAACGTACACGTTACCTACCTGCGAGGCTGAGGAACTGTACCGATAGTTCAATCCTGCCTTCGGACTGAATGCCGTGTGAGACGCCGATGGTTCGGCTTCAGAAAGGCCACTGACTTCGTCGAATGAATCCTCTATCCAGTCCATTCTCGCTCCCAGCGACACGTTCAGTCTATTTGTTGGGTTAAGTTCGAGATGAGCGTATCCCGCGACTCCTTTTCTGGAAGCCGTACCGTCAGACAAAACATCTCCCAGAGTTCCTGACGCTCCCAGGTAATCGCCCAATCCACCCGTCACAATGTGGCGATATCTGGAGTCAAGTGTTCCAATAAATCCGTCCACACCAAAGACCAATTGATTGTCAATCGGGATGGGAAGTGACAAATCTGAAACCATCAGACTGGTTTTGAAGCCGGCGGCGTCCACCTGTCGCTCCTGCGTATCTGCAAAGTCAACACTCAAGGGTAACGTCCGAATCTGATCCTGGTCCCTGAATTCACCGGTAAAGCTCGCGTCTATTCGTCCTTCAGAGAGGTCCCACCCGCCGTCCAGAGAGGTGCGGATTGTCTGTTCATCCACGTTGTCAAACTGGAAAAAGGCCAGGCTCTCTATACCGTCTCGGGTCTGGTCCGTCGAACGAAGTGGCCCGGGGGTATCAAATTCACGTTGGTTCAGAGAGGCACTCAGACTGAGGGACTTGCCGCCGACATCAATGAGCCGATAGGAACCCTGGAGTGTCACAGACTGCCGCCCGCTGTGATCCCGAAATCCATCGCTGGAGCTGAAATCTGCCAGGGCCGAATAGCGATTACTCAGGATGGAGGCATGGGCATTCAAAATACCCAAATTGCCACCGCTTGCCCGGATGAATCGAGACGTTTCCAGAGGTTGATCGGTTCGGACGTTGATTACTGCCCCAATGGCTGCATCGCCATATAGTGAGGAAGCACCACCTCTGAGAACCTCCACCGACGTTCCGGGAGCGGTCGTGATCTGCTCCCAGTTCACGAGTCCATTCTCAAGATTGTTGATGGGTTTGCCATTTACCAGGACGACGACATATTCGGCTTCGCCACCACCATAAAACCCCCGTGTAACAGACTGAGGAGCGAATCCGAGTCCATCAAAATCCAGGAAGGTCATTCCCTGAATGAAACCTAGAAGAGACGATGCATTCCTGCTAGGGAGATGGCGCAGATCTCTCGCGGAGAGCACCGACACGCCCACAGTAGAAGAAGAAAGGGTGGATGCGACTCTTTCTGCCGTTACTACGATTGGATCGAGTGTTAGGGTTGAGTCTGACTTCTGAGCTTGGACCGTTGAATTGAGGATAATTCCCGAAAGCAGCAGAATTGCCGTGCGAAGCTTCATGTCGTGGTGAGTTTAGGTGGAACGGATCACGAGAAAGGTAACAATATCAGCATCATGAAGGACTATTTGCGATGGTCTACAATCTAACAAAGTCTACAATCTAACTCTACGTTCAGCGTCTTCTCTAATTTAGAATCGGTTTTTGTCTACAAGTCTTTCCTATTTTCTACATTCGCTTACCACTTCAATCCTCGTGATACCGTGATCACCAAACGTATTTCCACCAAGCAAATTCTCGCCAATCTACGCGCAAAAGTAGATCAGCACATACCGATTATGATTTCTTCCGCCGGAAGCGGACTGGTGGCAAAAATCCTCGAACAATGCGGGACTGACTGCGTCAATACGTTTTCTGGAGCGCGGCTCCGGGCAAACGGAATGGGCACAATGGCTATGATGTGGCCCATTCTCGATTCAAACAGGCAGACACTCGACTACACGCGCGAGGACATTATGCCGGCCATGGAAGGTAAGGCGTTTGTCTGCGCCTGCCTCAATGCGAACGATCCTCTCAAGGACATGCGGATGGTGTTGCAGGAATGTCTCAACATGGGTGTGCAAAGTGTTTCCAATATTGGTCCGTCGATCTCATACGTTGATCACGACTCCGAGATATTCAAGGTTTTGAACTCCGCTGGCATTACGCTCCAAAATGAAATCGAGATGCTGAAGTTGGCGCGCGAAGAGATGGGCATGGTATCGATTGGGTTGGGATTTACGCTTGAAGATTCGATCGCGATCTGCGCAGAAGCTCGACCGCACATTTTCTGTTACCACGCTGGCACTACGAAAGGAGGACTGAAGGGATATGACAGTGGATTGACAATCGAGCAGACGGCCCAACAGACGGAAGAAGCCTATCAAAAATGCAAGGCTGTACATCCTGACGTGATCCTGATTGCACACGGTGCGGCCATGGAAAGCCCTGCCGATGCCCAGTACATGCTGGACAACACCTCTGGTCATGGTTTCTGGACGGGCTCCTCGACCGAGCGTCTGCCTATCGAACGGGCCGTCACAGAAGCAGCGCAAGGGTTCGCCAACCTTCGTTTTTCCTCCCGTCACTCATGAAAACGATCGCGATAATTGCCACCCTCGATACAAAGGCCGACGAAGCCGGCTTCATGCGCCAGGAGATCGAATCACTTGGGGGGAAAGCCCTGATCATAGACATCGGCGTCGTGGGAAATCCAACGATCGAAGCTGATGTATCGCGGGCGGAAATCATCGAAGCCGGTGGTTCGTCGCTGAGTAAGGTTCTGGTAAATCCAACCCGAGAAAAGTCTAATCCATTCGTTGTTGCCGGTGCTACGAAGATTCTGCTGGACCTTCAGCGCTCGGGCAGGATCCACGGGGCCGTTGCGCTAGGTGGCACACAAGGTACGTCCACATGCGCACCCGTCCTTCAGGCGCTTCCGTATGGTTTTCCCAAAGTAATGTTGTCGACTGCCGCTTCAGGCGACACTTCGCCCTTCGTAGGTATCAAGGATATAACGATGATGTTCGCCGTGAGCGACATCCTAGGTCTTAATGTGTTCTCGCGCAAAATCCTAGCCAATGCAGCAGCTTGTGCGTGGGGCATGGCGCAGGTGGAGCGTGACATCACAAAATCCACTGCCAAAGGAGTCATCGGGATGACCAACCTGGGCGTACTAACCCAGGGAGCCATGCACGCAGTAGCTTTATTCGAGCGTGCCGGATACGACGTCATCACGTTTCATGCTATCGGCGCCGGCGGGGAGGCCATGGAGCAAATGATGAAGGAAGGCATCATCACCGCTGTTTTCGACTACGCGATGGGCGAGATCGCAGATGGCGTCTTTGGCGTACTTCGAGCTTCCGGCCCTGAGCGGTTAACGGTGGCCGGCAAACTCGGTTTGCCCCAGGTTCTTTGCCCCGGAGGTTCGGAGCATCTTGGAATATTGGTTGGAGACCCTAACGTGGTGCCACCTGGATACGATAATCATCAAACGGTCTGGCACTCTCCCTATGTATTCGTACCGCGACTAAAAGCGGATGAGCAAGCGCGAGTTGCTGAGGCTATTGGGGAAAGGCTAAGCCACACCACTGGAAACGCGCTTTTCTTGATGCCGCTGAGAGGTGTCAGCAGTTATTCTGCCAAAGGTGGTGCGCTGTTTAATCCTGAATTGGACGCGGCTTATTGGGATGCGCTGCAACGAGTTATGCCAGATTCAGTGACGGTCGAGGCTCTCGACCTAACCGCTGAAGATCCTACATTCGTTGCATACGCTGTGGGTAAGTTGATCGAGATGATCGAGGCCTGAAATTCCGTCAGCGGGCTGGTCGAAACATGCGACTACAACAGTTCAGCAGCGTCGTAGCAGCCTGTCCCAGGCTGCTACCGTAAGCCAACACGCCATCTTCGTGTCCACCCATGATGAGAAGCTGTTTTGCCGGCCGATCCTTCTTCTGAAGCAGCCGAATCACTTCATAAGCCATTTCTGGCGTTCCATACGTGACGTCCGACGAAGTAGTGGGCATCTTGTCCTGGTAGGTGCGCCACATGTCTGCGTTGTGAATGTGGATTACGGCATTGATGGAGCGCGACGCATGATAAAAGGCTGCGTGCGTCATTGTTTCTGATGAAGCCGTTATGGGGCCCTTACAACGCACATTGTTACGATCGAAATCGTAACTGAGGATACGCGTAAAGTGTTCAGGGCCAAGCTCTTTGACGTGTCCGGTCATCGATCCTGTGATCAGGAATTCGTTAGCCGGAGTGTCACGAATGCTGATATTTCCGTAGCCAATTCCATCCGGGTGGGACCCAATCAATCCAACTTCGAACATTCGCTGCCGCCATTCGGCCAGCGCCTGAATTTTATACCAACTTGGCGAAGGACCCTTGATCCAGTCGCTTTCAAATTTAATATATCCTTCGTCGTGCATGATTTTGTTCTCATCTGAGCCAGCTGTTCCAGGTCTGAAGCTGACGCTTGCATTCCAAGAGAATTCAAGCAAGATAAGTCTTAATGCAACTCCAGGCTTTAACCAAGCACCGTGAGAGGGAGATCAGTTGGAAACGGTGGAGACTGCCAAGTCAACCCACTTGTCGAGCCCATTCTAGTTCATCATAATGCCCAATAGCGGACTGGATCAAGCCAGAATCGGCCATTTCCAATGCTTCGTACCCACTGATCTGGAGACTCTTTCCCGTTCCTCCAGGGCCGGTGTTTGTGCCTGACATCGTCCAATAATACCGAAGTTGGCCGTGAACTTCAGCCAAACGATCCATGGTAACCACCATGTCAGGAAACGAGGTCATGAACTCCTGCGCCGAATTGGCGATGGCCTCTCGACCAACTGCTGATGCGTCGTTGTTAATGGTAAGGGAGCCTCCCTCGACAAAAAATGCTGCCACATTAGCCGGGTTTCCACTGCACCACGCTTGGGTGTAGCGGGTGGCAAAAGAGATAAGTTCTTCTGTTACCATGATCTGAAAGTTGTCAATGTGTAAACCGATTCCCGATTCCTTTTCAGGACGCATTGGGCGCCACTTCCCAAGCCTTTTGTGATGGGAAACGGCTCATTTTTACCCAGTAATGGATAGCAACAAAAGAAAGGAGGGTAAAAGGAATGATCAAAACGCTTCCTTCCGCCATGCTACCACCGTAAGTTCAAACACGAC
>CALFHN010000030.1 GCA_937876355.1 uncultured Bacteroidota bacterium
GCGGCGCCATGTCGTAAAACGCGTTGAAGTTCGTCTATGGAAGTCACTTCGATTTCAATTTTCAAAGGGGTAACGCCGGCGCGATTTTTGTCTTTATCTCCAAATTTTAAAGCAGAATCTGCTTTTTTTGCGCTGATAGCCCTGGTTAAAGCCTTTTCGATACCGCCTGCGGCGGCAATATGATTCTCTTTAATCAAGATCATATCAAAAAGCCCAACTCGATGGTTATGGCCGCCACCCAATAAAACGGCCCATTTGTCCAGCATTCGAAGACCTGGAGCTGTTTTACGGGTATCTAAAAGTTTGGTTGGGCTGCCGTTCAAGGCTTGCACCATTTTATGGGTCAGCGTTGCAATACCAGACATGCGCTGCAAAAAGTTTAACGCCAAGCGTTCGGCCAATAGGATTGATCTCGCATTTCCTTGAATTGTGCCTATGGTAGCTCCTGAGTGAACAAAATCACCATCCTTTTGAGTCCACGTTATTGAAAGGGCTTGGTCGACCTCGTTCATAACAACTTGTGCAACAAAAAGACCAGCCACCACGCCATCTTCCTTGGCAATAAGGACGGCTGTAGCCGTTGTATGGACTGGAATGGTCGCCAGAGACGTAATATCGCCGGTTTCAACGTCCTCACGGAGGCTAAAATGAATAATTTCTGAAAGTCGGCTTACGTCTAGGTAAGCTGGTAGAGTGCTCATTTTAGCCCTCATTCAATGCTTTTTGAAGGAATAAGGGGGCGGGAACCGGTCGGGATCTACCTTCCTGCAAAAAACACAGAGTCACATGCCCTGTAACTAGAAGTTGTTGGTCACTACTTCTCAAAACCCGATAGGAGCACGTCAAGCGTAAATTCGACTGAGAGAGAGAAGGTGTCGTTTCGATCGTCACCAAATCGTCATACTGAGCACTTTTATGGTATTTAATGGCCAAATCGACGACAGGAAGTGTTACGCCTCCATCCTGAATCACTTTATAGGGAAGTCCGAAATCTCGTAAAGCTTCGGTTCGGGCGTATTCAAACCAATCTAAATAGTGGCTATGAAATACAATTCCCATGGGATCGCATTCTCTGAATCGAACCCGATAGGTGAATCGGTGAGGCATTTGAGCCATGCGTGATATCCTAAACTTCTGTAAACGTGCCCATGGCGTCAAATTTCGCTAATCGCCGATCGAGGAGTTCACTGGTTGGTACAGTTAATAGTGGAGTAAGATTTTCCACAATGGCTTTTCCAACGGCCGCAATGGTCGTTTCTGGATCACGATGAGCTCCGCCCAAGGGCTCAGCAATTATTTGATCAACAATTCCAAACGGTATTAGGTCTGTGGCGGTCAATTTTAAAGCGCGCGCAGCCTCTTCTTTGTAGTCCCAGGAGCGCCATAGGATTGAAGAGCAACTTTCGGGCGAAATAACAGAATACCAAGCATTTTCCAACATCAGGATCCGATCTCCGACTCCGATTCCTAGGGCGCCTCCCGATGCACCTTCTCCAATAACAATAACAATGATTGGAACTGGAAGTCTGGCCATTTCGAATAGATTTCGAGCGATGGCCTCTGCTTGACCTCTTTCTTCGGCTTCCAAACCGGGAAAAGCTCCGGTGGTGTCCAAAAGAGTGATTACAGGAATATTAAACCGCCCTGCCATCTTCATCAGCCTGAGTGCCTTGCGGTATCCTTCCGGGTTTGGCATTCCAAACCGTCTGAACTTTCTAGTCTTGGTATCGCGTCCTTTTTGATGGCCGAGGATCAGAACCGTCTGGTCCTTACCACCATACCTGGATCCTTTAAAGGTGCCAAATCCACCTACAATTGCCGGATCCTCTCCAAATAGTCGATCGCCGTGTAGCTCCACGAACCCTTCGGTTAAACCATCGATATGGTCTAGGGTATATGGCCGGTCAGGGTGCCTCGCAATTTGAACCCGCTGCCAACGAGTTAGATCTCTGTAAATCGATGTCCGAAGCTCATCTACGCGGATTTCTAATGCTGCCAGCGTTTTTGAGAGCTCGGTTCCGGCATCTTTGCTTCGAAGTGCACGCATTTCCTCGAGCTTTTGCTCAAGTTCAAAAAGTGGCTTTTCGAAATCTAAAAGATTTGATTTGATATTCTGCGACATGCAGTTATGGCGGGTGGGTGAATTTCGGTCCGGGATTGAACGGGTTCGAATCAGACAGACGTCGTTCTTTTCTGACAAATTAGACTCGAACCAGAAATCCTATAGTCGGGCCGGTAAGCCTGGTTCGAATTAAGATTGCCGAAGCGAAGCCAACATTATTTCAAGATCGAGCCCGGGTGTTTGGTGGGTAACATAATACCAATAGGCTCGAGCCAGATCTTCAGACTGCAACTCCTCAGTTCTCATCGTGTTCGTGACCGTAAAGATACCGACAGGCACGTTCCATGTTTCTGGGATCACGGGCAAGTCCTCAGGCCTACATCCTACAAGAGAAATCGAATTCGTCAATACGTGTGGGATTTTTAGAAAAGGTTCCATTTTCACCCGAAAGGACGATCCTTGGCCTCTAAACTTAATTGCAATCCAGAGAAAAGGCAGAAAAGGCAGCAACACTATTGCGATACTTTTTTCAAACAAAGCCCTAGAAAATGGCGAACGGATTACAACTACTTCAGTCACGTCTGCTTGGAGCGAACTAAGGGATAAGTGGCTGATCATTGACTTGCCAATTACATGCTCTTGACCTTCTTGAAGCATCCGAAACTGAACAGGAAGGTCCTTGAGCGCACGCATCATGCCGAATATTACCTGGTTTGGGATATCTCTGGAAGCAAAAACGATATCATCGAAACCCCGCAGCCGCACCAAATCCCGCAAATGAGTAAATCGGCCCAGATGTCGAACCACATTTCCACTTGTCTCTGTTTCAGAAACATATCCTTGTAGTTTGAACGGCGGCCTGGGATGGCTGGCTAAAAGATTAGATAGTCGTACGGCTTCACCGTATTCGCCGACCAGCAATGCACGGCGCAAACCTCGTCTGGAGCGGCTCGCCAGACCCCTCCAACCCATCAGGACCGCAATGCTAAGAGGGACAGAAAGGCCCACAACTAATCGGGAAAAAGCAATATGCGGAACGAAATAAGCAAGGCTGGCAACAAGCAAGAAACCAACCACAACGCCGGCAAATACTGGTTCAATCCTCCATTTTCTATCTGCTCGATATCCGCCATACATTGCGATTCCGGCCACTGTCCCAATTGCAAATGAAGGTGCTATGGTTGCAAAAAACAGTGGGGTAGACACGACTTCTGTTTGCCAAAAACGGAGGGCCCCGAGCGCGGAAACCGCTGCATAAATGCCAACGAAGTCCTTAATAATTGGAGCCGACAGTCGGCCCCAGT
>CALFHN010000031.1 GCA_937876355.1 uncultured Bacteroidota bacterium
GAACGTGGTAGCCGAGACGAACGTGGTAGCCGAGACGAACGTGGTAGCCGAGACGGAGGGGGCAGTAGAGACGGAGGGGGCAGTAGAGACGAGCGCGGTGGAAGAAACGATCGTAATGACAGAAATGATCGCGGAAGAAACGACCGGAATGATCGATCAAATGATCGCAACAGAAATGACCGGAACGATCGCTCAAATGATCGCAACACCCGCTCCAATAACGATCGCGGAAATCGCAGGAACGATCGCAATGACGCGGACGACCGTGGAAATCGCGCAACCGATCCTAACGACCGCGGACGGGGTCGCAATCGGAATCGTCGCCGTGACAACCGCGACGTGCGTGAAGAACGCCGTCAACGAGTATATGAGGACAAGCCTGAATATATGCAGCAGTATGACCCTACAAGGGTTGAACTGGATGGCATGATCAATAAAGTGGGCGTTTTGGAAATTCTTCCCGATGGGTATGGATTTTTGCGCAGTCCAGAATACAATTACCTGCCGAGCCCAGATGACATTTACGTTTCACCTTCCCAGATAAAACGATTTGCACTTCAAATCGGGGATACGGTAGACGGTGAAGTTCGTCCGCCAAAAGAAGGAGAACGATTTTTTGCCCTCATTCAGGTCAACTCCATCAACGGACGTGTTCCAGGTGGAATTGATGAGCGAGCCAGCTTCGACTACTTGACTCCATACTATCCGGAAGAGCAACTGACTCTTTCTACATTGGGCGGGGAATATTCAACCCGCATCATCGATTTATTCGCGCCTATTGGTAAAGGACAACGCGCGTTGATCGTAGCTCAGCCGAAAACTGGTAAGACCATTCTGCTTCAGAAGATTGCAAACGCAATCACGACGAACCATCCAGAATGCCACTTAATTATTTTGTTGGTTGATGAGCGCCCTGAAGAAGTCACGGATATGCGGAGACATGTTCAAGGTGAAGTTATCGCTTCAACCTTTGATCAGGATCCAGAACGGCACGTAGAAGTCGCAGACATTGTGTTGGCCAAGGCTAAACGATTGGTAGAAGCCGGTCAGGATGTTGTAATTCTTCTTGATTCCATTACAAGACTTGCTCGTGCTCATAACGCGATCGCCCCAACCAGTGGTAAAACGCTGTCAGGTGGTATCGAAGCCGGTGCACTACGAGGTCCTAAACGTTTCTTTGGAGCTGCTAGAAATGTAGAAGAGGGTGGTTCATTAACCATCGTTGGAACAGCCCTGATCGATACGGGAAGCCGTATGGACGAGGTTATTTTCGAAGAGTTCAAAGGAACGGGTAATTCTGAATTGGTCTTGGATCGCGAATTAGCGGATCGCCGCATATTCCCTGCGATGCACATCGTCAAATCAGGTACTCGACGCGAGGAGTTACTTATTCCTGAAGCAAAACTCAAGCGTATCTGGATTCTCCGTAAAGTGTTGGCAGACATGGATCCCGTGGCAGCCATGAACTTCTTAATGGAGAAAATGCGTGGCACTAAGAAGAACGATGAGTTCCTCGTGGTCATGAATTCCTAACCTTTGAGTCCCTGAAGTAGACCGGGAACGGGCTACCTTCAGGAATTCAATTTGGACTATATGCAAAGTGGTCCCGAGCCAAAGGCTCGGGACCACTTTCAATTTTACCCATCGCTGAAACCGATCAGATACCCAGATCAATGACTTCAGATTTACCAGGTTGTGGCTCAGGCAACGTTTTATGTACTAAAAGGGCCATCCCAAAAATCGCAATCGCACCGGCGAACGTGTTTGAAGCAAAACCAAAGTTGACGTACGCTATACCGGCCACTGCCCCACCAATCCCAATACCCACCTGGCCAATCGATACGGCTAGACTTAACAAAACGCCCCTGCGCCGTTCTTCCACTATCGCGGTCATCAACGACTGAAGAGGACTCATTCGAATCGCCATCATGACCATTGCAAAACCAAATAATGCGTAAATAATCCAAATTGAACTCGTCAGAAATGGAGTCAAAATCATAACCAGACCCATCCCAAAACAGGAGACAATAATCAAAGGTTTGCGACCCGTACGGTCAGAGAGTTTTCCGGCTATAGGACCCGTAATAACGTTGGCAATACCTCCAACTAAAAATAGGGTGGCAATAGCTGAGCCACTGACGTGCATGGTGTCTTCAAGCCATGTCGGAAAATAAATGACATACAATCCGATACTGAAAAACATCAAGAAGTATGTTGCGCTGGCGGCAACCACAACAGGGCGCCCAAGCAATTCTCGGTATCCTGCGATGGCGCTTACCACCGAAAGTTTCCCGGTATTTCGTTCGACATCAGGTTGGGGAACGTAAAGCCACATAATGACCGTAGTGATGGTCATGGTGATAGCAAACATGACAAATGCACTTCTGAAACCGAAGTTGTCTGCCAGTATAATGCCCATCGGAATACCAATGATTTGTCCAACGGCAATACCGCTCATGACCCAACCATTTGCCCATCCCCTTTTATCGTACGGGAAATAGTCACCGACATAAGAAACAGCAGCCCCGCTGAGCATGCCGCCCGCGGCTCCGGCCGCAGCACGTACCACCAGAAGGGAATAAAAACTATCCGCCACGCCATGAAGCCAAAGTGCGATGGCCATTGATCCGCATCCCAAAAGAAGCACAATGCGCCGACCATATTTGTCGGAGATGGGACCTATAATGAGTGCAAAAAGACTCAAAAACACGGCATATGAGGTGATGAGCCATCCCAGATGCGCCGAAGGAATATCTAAAGCTTCACCAATTCGAGGTAGAATGGGTGCAACGATAATGACCTGACTACTGGCGGAAAACACCATTAACCAAAGGGCAAACAATACCAGTTTGGGATGAGACGAATCACCACGAGCCATAAATCTATCGACAATTACCAGTTAGAAGGGCGTTGAGAATGTACGGCTTCTAAGGCTAAATGCGGTAGGAGAATAAAATTTTCGACCAACACGACTAAAAAGAAGGAAAAATGGCCCAAAAACTTAGTTCTTTGTTGCCTGAACCATCAGTTCGGTCATTCGGCGAACAAATTCCCGAGGCGAAGCGAGAGATCCGTCAGCGAGTAATGCACCATCAAATATTTGATTGATAGCAGAATCGATCAACGAATCATTCGTCTCGTCTTTCCGAAGACTGATTAAGTTTTTGATCAGGGGGTGTTGAAGGTTTATCTCCAGCACTTTTTTAGCTCCTTCAAAATTTTCATCCATCATCTTCATCATCCGCTCCATTTGGCTGTCCATCCCAGCCTTGCCAACTACCAACGTGGCGGCAGAGTCGACCAATCTATCTGACGATTTCACATCTTCAATCTGGTCCCCAAGCACTGATTTGAAGCGTTCTAATATCTTCTTGGTATCCGTTTTCGAAGGAGCTCCTTTTTCGGTCTTTTTGTTCTTTTTCAGATCAAGATCAGCTGTTTCTACACTTTTCAGCTCATGGTCCTTGTACTTTGGAATGCCAGGTACAATAAAGGCATCCACCGGCTCAACCATTAGCAGCACTTCCAGATCATTTGCTGCAAAGTACTCCAGGTTGGGATTCAATTCTGCAGCTTTTCTACTTTCTGCCAGGACAAAATAAATCTCTTTTTGACCTTCCTTCATTCGATCAACGTACTGATCGAGACTCACTAGCTCACCATCTTCTTTTACCGAAGACTCAAAACGAATGAGTTCAATCATAGCATCGCGATTCTCGAAATCAGAAGACAATCCTGATTTAAAGAGCATCCCAAACTCTTTTGAAAACGTTTTGAATCTATCTGATTCCTCGACAGACCATTCTTTGAGCATCGACAAAATCTTACCCGTAAGGATCGTCTTTATTTTGCCAAACACCGGACTATTTTGGGTGACTTCCCTCGAAACGTTTAGTGGTAAGTCCTCTGTATCTACAACCCCTTTAATGAACCTGGCCCACTCGGGGAGAAGGTTTTTCGCGTCATCCTGGATGAAGACTTTGGATGAATAGAGATGTACGCCAAACTGATATTCATCCTGATAAAGGTTCTTTGGTGCCTTTTTAGGAATGAAAAGCATTGATTTGAAGCTAACCCGGCCTTCCACATTCACTTGAAGATGTCCTAGCGGTTCTTCATAATCGTTAGAAACGAATTTATAAAATTCGTTCAGTTGTTCGTCGGTAATATCTGATTTCGACTTGTGCCACAGCGCGTCGACCGTGTTCACCTCTTCCCCATCAACAAAAATTGGGAAATCCACAAAATTGGAGTATTTCTTGATGATCTGTTTGATTCGCCAGGGTTCTGCAAATTCAGTTTTATCCTCCTTCAAAGCCAACGTGATGGTGGTGCCTCGCTGGGCACGTTCAATTTCTTCTATGGTATAAGAACCACTTCCATCCGACTTCCAACGAAGCCCAACACTATCCAGATTGGAGTGACGCGTCTCAATCGTGATCGTATCGGCAACCATAAATGCCGAATAAAAACCAACCCCGAATTGGCCGATCATCTGAGCATCTACCGGGCCACCGGCCTTTTTCATTTCTGTCACAAAATCCAGCGTTCCGGAGGACGCAACGGTACCAATCCGTTTCATCAAATCCTCTCGGCTCATGCCCACACCCGAATCAGAAATGGTCAAGGTGTTTGCTTCCTTGTCTAGGGTGATATCAAGTTTTTGCTCTGCGTCCGGATCTACAACCTCCCGATCCGTGAGCATCTGAAAGCGGATTTTGTTGAGTGCATCCGACCCGTTTGAAATAAGTTCGCGGAGGAATATTTCTTCGTGGGTGTACAACGAATGTATAATCAGATGAAGCAACTGCTTCATCTCGGCACGGAATTCAAACGTTTCCACGTTGGAAGTTTCGTTTTCGGAAGCAGAAGTTGATTCAGACATGTCTATAGAGCTTTGGTGAGTACGCAAATGAATAGTGAGTCCTTTTTAACAAAAATCGACTTTTTGTTCCTCCATTTCCCTCTGTTTCAGACGGATTAACCTAAAGCTAACCCAACCACCCAAAACCAAAGTCACTGAAGCAGATCTTACGTATAACCAGACCTATTTAACCAGGTGTACCGTCCTGAATTCCGATTTCCTGCCGGTTTTCAATTGCACAAAGTATGCTCCCGCCGGCTTTGCGCTTGCGTCCCATTCGAAGGAGTGTCGGCCTCCCACAAGGGTCCCGCTGAATAACACGTCCATAAGCTGACCTGATACGTCAAACACCTGAACTTGGGCATTTTCGGACAATAAAGATTCAAATTCAATTGCAACACGATCAGAAAACGGGTTCGGAAATGTTGATATCAGCGAAAAAGAAGACGGTACCTCGTCCAGTTTTTCAGTTGTAGTTACCGACATTAATGTGAGGACAAATCGTCCAATACGCGGAACAGTACTGCCATTTGCAAAAGGGGATTCGACTAACTGTGATATGGGGACTGGAGGCGAAGTCGCGGCATTAGATGAAGCATAACTCGTTCCCGAGTCCGTTCCGGCATCGTAAGCAAAAAGGTCGATGACCAGGCTAGGAATCCAACCGTTTTGATCGCTCAGGGGCAACCCTGAAACGCCCACAAACCAATCTGGACTCGGAGCAATCATGGAAACTAAGGTCAGAAAAGGATGGGAGGTTGAGGCCGAAAATGAGATGGTAATCGAGCTGGGAGAGGTAGAAAGTCCTCCGGCACTAATTCGATTATCCGAGCTGCCGATATCGTCGGTCGTAGTGAAAATTTGATCCAACGCCGATTTTGAACCGGTCTCAGCCATTTGTTTTATGCCCAACGAGGCGGGTTGGCCTTCGGTCCAATAGGATATAGAAGCGTTGTGGGTCGTTCCAATCAAACCCGAAAAATGCGCGCTGGAGGGAAAATCCGAAGGATGTGAGGTGGCGCTCCAATCGCTCTCAAACGTCAAACTATACACCGCCGTTTGTTTGGCATTGCCGCTGTACGCTGTCATCAAGACGATGGCCACGGACCACGCCAGTCTAATCGTATTCAAAAAACACCTCCAATTTATCGACAACAGGTGCTTTTAATAGGTGTTTGGGAGCCGGTAGTTCCTGAGAATGAAGCAAATGCGCCTAAAAAAGAATAGTGGCGGCTCGCATTGCGAGCCGCCACTATTAAAATGTCATATCAACTAAAAGCGTGTGTTAATTATCCAACACGCCTAGCAGAAGTTGTAGATGGCATGGCTGTCCGATCTTCCCGGCGTATGCCTGGTCGCGACGGATTCATTTTGGGGGCCATTCGGCTCATTAAACCGCCACTGGTTTTTGACGTTGCCAAGGCTTCCGAGGCCATGGTTATCCATTCTCTAAGACCACGATCGCGAATCAACGCCATGGTAACGCTTGCGCGATCCTGTTCGTTAAGCTCTCCAGCTAAATATCCTGCAAGTAAGTGTTCGTCGATACGCATAATCAAAACCCAAAAGAAGTTCTTGTCTTTATTGGTCTCTACATAAAAGACCTCTCCCCTCAGGTATCGGCCGGCTCTAATTCGACTTAAGCATTTTTAAAAAAAAATTTCTTAGGGATAAATGTGCCTCTCGTGCCGCTTCAAGAGAACTGATATCATCAATTTACTTTTCTGAAATAACGTTGGACTACGTAAAGAAGGGATGAGACGAGCAAAAGAAGGCCCAATCCGATTGCTTCTTCCAGCTTCATATTTGATAAAAGCCAAATCACAACCGCCGAACTCAACAACGGGATGGCCGGACCAAACGGTAGGACAAAAACTTTTTTTGTTGATGTTTGTCCATTTTTCCGCAGTTTTAAAACGGCCAAACTTGTCCCTAAGTACAACAAGAGTACTGATCCGCTGGATACGATTGCCAATGTTTTGAACGATCCGCTCAGCGCAAATCCGCACGCCAGGACAGAATAGAAAAGTATAGCCATGGCTGGGGTCTTGTAGCGCGGGTGTACCTCTGCCAGTTTCCGGGGCAGCAGGCCGTCGCGGGCGGCGGCAAACAAGGCCCGCGGATTGGACAGAATATGTCCGCTAGTGACTCCAACAAGCGAAATGCCAGCCCCAATCAACAAAAACGTCTTGCCCCAAGGCCCAAATGCGCGCTCTGCCGTGGCCACAAGCGGTGCTTCGAGGCTAATTGCTAAATCGGGTCCTAATACACCTTGAGCTACGGTTTGAATGGACAAATACAAAATGAACACCACTCCGATCCCAATAAGTAGGCCTAGCGGGACCGTTCGCTCCGGGTTTTTTATCTCTCCCCCGGCATTTAGCGCAATTTCAGCACCCCCGAACGCAAAAACCAACAATAGAGTGCCCGCTCCAAGATTCGAAACAGACGGCATGGCCGTGATAGCTAGATAGTCCCACTGTACAAAAAAAGCTCCGAATAGTACCAAAATGGCCAATGGAATCAGTTTTCCATACGTATTTACTGCTGCAAATCGCACCCCCGACTTTACTCCAATGATGTTAATCCAAGCTAGTCCTCCAAATAAGACAATAATGAATAGAGCCTTTGGCAGGGCGCCAGAAAATACAGGAAATGCAACGGCTAACATCTCAGCCAGGGCAATGGCAACAGCCGCATTTGCAAGCGCCCCCCAGCCAAACCATAGAAGCGTCGCAGCCAAAAATCCCGCAAAAGGCCCGAAAGCGTCTTCGATATAGGCGTAAGCCCCGCCGCTTCTAGAAACCCGGCTTCCAGCTTCGGCGAAGCACAAAAAAACCAAGGCAACGGCAACTGAACAGATCAAATAGGCCAAAATAGCAGAAGGTCCAAGTAGAGAAGCTACCAAGCCAGGCAGTACAAAAATACCTGCCCCAATGATCATGTTTATGATTCCAAGGCTTAATGAGCGGGTACCGATAGCCCTAAGGAGCCCTTCTTCGGTCACGACGGTTTCCACTTGTGAGAGATTACTCATACAATTAAGGGTATTAATTTTGGGGCGGCAGAAGTGGTCCTGTAAAACTGGACAGGTCCTTAAGTGGAATCCTGCGTGTTGAT
>CALFHN010000032.1 GCA_937876355.1 uncultured Bacteroidota bacterium
CGACCGCTCCCTTGACCTTAGGATGAGCCGTACGAGATGCCAATTCGAGGGTGGTCGGAGACAACTTATCAAGCCCCTCAAGTGTCCAGAGAGCGTGTATTCTAGTTCTGGGATCCGGCGCACCCGTTGCCAAAACAGATAAGGCCGTTTCCATTCGAGTGGCGCGCCGCTCGATCAGCAATCGCTGAGCGGTGTCGCGCCACCAACCATTGGGATGTGCGAGAGTGCGAACCAACTCCTCGTCGCTTGCTTGGCTCAACTTGGGCATCGGGCCCAAGGGGGCCTTGGTCCATTTAACCCGGTATATACGTCCTAGTCCAATCGGAAGGGCCAGTCCTCGCATATTAATCTGGCGTTTTAAGTAGTCCGTCAGGTAGGTTTTGTGCTGGATGATACCACGGTACATATCGAGGATATACAAGCTGCCATCCGGGGCTGTGAATCCGTTTACTGGCCGAAATCGCTCGTCCGATGATGTCAAAAACTCCTTTCCCACGTACGGCTCGGCGCCGATCACCTTTCCAGCCTCGTCCTTCAAGACAACTCTTTTCACTAAGTTTGCCGCCGTTTCCTGCACAAACGCGTTTCCTTGAAATCGTTCAGGAAATTGGTCGCCCCGGTAGACGGCCGGGCCAGCAGCTGATGTCACATTTACGAGGCGACCTGTACTGTCCAAAACGTCTGGTTGATAGCCCCGATTTATGCCCGGTGTTACTCTTCTTGGATATGTTTTATTCGTGGCTTTACTAGGACCGTAGAGCCGACGGTCGCCCAAATCATGGTGTGGGTTAGTCGTCACGGTGCTTGGGCGAACGTCGTCACCAAGTAAGGTCTGGCTATTATTATTATAGAAGAGACGACCCCAATCGTCCTGCGAAATGCCCCATTGGCCACGATATTGGGTGGTCTCCTTCAGCCATTTTCCGTTTTTGAGTCGATATCTTTGGTCTGATTTGGCACTATAAATCCAGTTATCCATTCCCACCATTAACCCGTTTGGCTGGTGTTCGGGGTTGCCCCCTACGGCGTACGATGAGTCCACAATAGTCACTATGCCAGCATTGTACCCTTCTCGCTCTACCAAAAACAGATTGGGAGGGACGGCTACCAGCACACCTTTGTTATATAGCGCAACGGCCCTAGGCAGAAAAAGGCCGTCTAAAAAAACAGAGGAAGTGTCGTAGGTACCGTCGCCATTTGTGTCTCGGAGAACCACGATGCGTCCGGCGGGGTCACCGGTTTTATCACCTTCAGGTGACACCATATAGTCCCGCATTTCGACCACCCACATGGCTCCATCTTCGTCAAAAGACATGGCTACGGGGTCTGTTACGTCAGGTTCTGCGGCAACCAACTGGATTTCGAAACCCTCTTCTACAACAAAATCAGCGAGTGCTTCTTCTGGCGAAAACACGGGGGCATCCGGAATCGAATCGGGATGTACGATATCGACATTCATTGGGGCGTCGCCCGTATCCGGTGTCGGATTGGAAGGGGAGGCACAAGCGGCCATTATGAGCGCGAGGACCCAAAGCGGAGAGGCGATAGACTTCATCGAATTTTGCAGACTGGTTAAGAAAACCAATCTACGATATTCGGCGAATTAGTTGGCACGTGTCAGAAAGTCGCAACTTGGTGGCTTAATTATCTACACGAATGAGGTAGATACTGTCTTTACGGACAAGTTTCCCTCTTTTTTGCTCAAAAGCCACAAGTTGGTCGCCATCTCGCATAAAAACCGTTTCATCAGAATCAAAGGAATCCGATTCGCCCAATGAAAGCTGTCCGTCACTATTGATTTCCCATGTGGAATATTCGGTCTCATCTTTCTCGTCAAAAGCTTCAACTCGAACGCGCAAGGCGCCATCCTCGCGGAAATCAAATTTGATATCGATTTCGTCCATAAAACCGCCAACGGCGCTCAGGGCAATACGCTCGATGGCGTTATCGGCTTCTTTTTTTAGATCGAACACCATTTGCCAAGTGCTTCCTTCTATATCTTTAGGATGTACTCGTTTTTGAGCAGTGGCTGTGGAGGCCAAAATAACGACCAAAAAGAGGGAAAGGATGGCAGTTTTCATCGATCTTAAGGAATTGTGGGAAGTTGACTGGTGATTGTATAGCGCACAAGTCAGGATTTGGTTACAAACGCTCGATTGAACACTTTCGCTTTAGTACATTAATGGGGAAATTTCTTATTGGTAAATGGGATGAAAGGTATGTTTCCACGCAAGATCAGTGTTCTGGTCTTTCTTTTAGCTGGCCTTGCCATAAGTGGTTGCAGGCAATCAATGGATCAATCAAAAACTATGTCTCCAGGCATCACGGTCTCCGAATTTGGTGTATTACCTGATGGGCGAATCGCCTCGCTTTTCACGGTTCAGAGCGCGTCTGGCATGGAAATGCGCGTCACGAACTACGGCGGAATTATCGTTTCGCTTACGGCTCCGAATCGGGACGGAAAGCAAGAAGATGTTGTGCTGGGATTTGATTCTTTGGATCAATACGTGGATGGGAGTCCGTATTTCGGGGCAATCATTGGCCGTTATGGCAATCGGATCGGAAAAGCGCAGTTTTCTATAGATGGTGAAAGTTATTCGCTTGCCGCAAATAACGGAGAGAATCATCTTCACGGCGGCATAGCGGGGTTTGATAAGGTTCTTTGGGATGCCACATCGTTTTCCGAGGGCACTGGTCACGGCATTGTATTTACGTACGTCAGTCCGGACGGCGAAGAAGGTTACCCTGGCACGCTTTCGGTCAATGTGACCTATCTCCTTACTGCGGACAACCGCGTCGTGTTTAGCTATGAGGCGACGACGGACAAGGCAACGCCCGTCAATCTCACTCAGCACTCCTACTTCAATTTAGCCGGCCCTTCTTCCGATTCGATTCTAAGTCAAGAACTGACGATTCCGGCGGGGCATTTCACGCCCATTGATGTCGGGTTTATTCCAACCGGGAAAATTGAGTCCGTTGAGGGCACTCCGTTTGATTTCCGCACGCCTACATCCATTGGGGCCCGCATCGATCAAGACAACGAACAATTACTTAATGGCCTCGGATACGACCACAATTTTGTGCTAAACGATGGGAGTGCCAATCTGAAATTAGCTGCCCGAGTATATGACCCAGAAAGTGGCCGCATCATGGAAGTGACTACAAATGAGCCCGGAATTCAGTTTTATGCAGGTAATTTCCTAGACGGTACACTTACCGGAAAAGGCGGTCATATCTATCCGTATCGGTCGGGGTTTTGTCTTGAAACCCAGCATTTCCCCGATTCCCCGAACAAACCATCCTTTCCATCTACCATTTTGATGCCCGGCAAATTGTACGCAACCCAAACTATTTATACCTTTTCGACCGACGCCGAATAACCAAAGTAGCGGCCACGACGCCTCGAACGAATCCTGTACTCCTATGCAAATGATTACCCAACCTACAAAACTATTCCTCTTTTTTATCTTGATGGCAGGTCTGACCTTAGCCGGCTGCGACTTAGAAAAAATTCAAGAGCACGCAGACGACGGCCACTCTTGGGCGTATGAAGGAGAAAATGGGCCAGATCATTGGGGGGCACTAAATTCTGAATGGGAAGCCTGTTCAGAAGGGAGGGAGCAATCGCCCATTAACCTGACTTCAGCAGTGGTTTTTGAAATTGATGACCCTGTTTTCTCCTATCATCAAACTGACCTCAATCTTAAAAATAACGGTCATACCATTCAGCAAACCTATGCAGCTGGAAGTAGCATGGAGGTAGATGATGTTGTGTATCAGTTACTTCAATTTCATTTCCACAGCCCGGCCGAGCACAGTGTGGACGGTGTATTGTCTCCAATGGAGCTTCATCTGGTGCATCAAGCTGCTGATGGATCGCTTGCTGTTGTTGGGTTACTCATCGAAGCGGGTGATTTTAATCCGGCGTTCAACGGAATTATGAATGGCCTTCCAATCCTTGAAGATGAAGTACATGCTTCAGATGGCATTCAGGTGAATGCGGCAAATTTCCTGCCGGTTGCGCGCACCACCTATCGATATGCTGGGTCGCTGACCACCCCGCCGTGTTCGCAAGGAGTGGCTTGGATGGTAATGACCAACAAAATTCAGTTATCTGCTGAGCAAATTGCGCTTTATACAGACATTTTCCATGCCACCAATCGACTTGTTCAGTTGCTTAAAGATAGAGTGTTGGTGCAGGACGCTTCCTAATGGGAAAAAGTGCTTTCGCCACAAAATCGCAATGGTCTCAAAGACCCACCAAATTGTACTTTGAATGTTTCGTCCTCGAATTGAAGCTGTTTTGTTTGATCTAGACGGCTTGCTCGTCGATAGCGAGCAAGCATGGTATCGGGCGCGGCAGGAATTGGCGACTGAATTCGGCAAGGTGTGGAGTGAGTCCGAGCAGCGTGCCCAAGCCGGGGTACACACGGATGTCTGGGTAGGAAATGTTCGAGCTTGTCTCGAAGGTGCCCTTTCGAGCGATGAAGTACAGGAGCGCATCGTTTCTAAGATGGAATCGTACTATTTGGCTGGTGAAGTGCCCCTGTTGCCCGGCGCTACGGATTGTCTTCGGCACTGTTCCGAGAACTACAAAACCGCACTCGCCTCAGGATCGCCTCGCAGGCTTATCGAGGCCGCACTGTCGGGTGCGCGGTGGCATTCCTTTTTTGATGAAGTAATTTCAAGCGATGAAGTTGCCAAGGGGAAGCCGGCTCCTGACGTGTATACTGAAGTGCTTTTGCGACTAGGAGTAAAACCGGAGGCAGCCGTTGTTCTCGAGGATTCAGGCGCAGGTATTCGATCGGGAAAAGCAGCTGGTACCGTGGTCGTAGTCGTTCCTAATCCCGAGACTGATCCTGGACCTGTCACTCTGGCTCTGGCAGATCATGTTTTGCGCACTTTGAGCGACTTTCAAAAGATTTTTCCCGTCCAGCATTCCTCAACGTAATCCGATGAAAGCCTTTCCTGCTTATTGTCTTCTGACGTTGATTCTAGCATTTCCTGTGGGAAATGCTCGCGCGATGTGGCATCAGGAAGTTGCTGTTCAAGTAGCTTCGACGACCACCTATTTCACAGACGAACTCGATCTGCAGCTCAATGACAAGACGCAGACGGTCGTAAGCCTAAGAGCGCGAGAGAATGGCTTCGACTATGCACCAGGAGAATGGACGGCTGCTCGAGCAGATACTGGGTACTACCAGTTAGGCGATCTGAATCTTCGGGTTCGGTTTCCCGATGCCAAATGGGTGGGCTATTCCACAGCCCATCTTCGTCCCGAGCTGGGGGCGGTTCAGGATGGGCTCGAAGTCTTAGCCGCATCCGATATTTCATCTTCCTTTATGGGAAGTGGCCTTCAGATCGTGCGTTACTGGGAAAACATAGAGGGAACGCTAGGGCTTCGGTTTGAACTTACAAACACAGGCTCTCGACCGGTTGAAATTGGGGCATTGGGAATTCCGATGGTGTTTAACAACATCATGCACGAGCGGACGCTCGATAAGGCGCACAAAATGAATTCATTTCACGATCCGTTTATCGGAAACGATGCCGGTTATGTTCAGGTGACCCGGCTGGATGGGTTAGGCCCTGTGCTTTTAGTAACACCCCAGGCCAAGTCCCCATTCGAGGCTTGGAGGCCTCTTTTGGACGATCGAACTCAGCGCGGCATTACACACGAAGGGTTTTATGAGTGGATGCCACATAGTCGGGCCTACGCGGATAATGAATGGACTGAAGCTGAGCCTTGGAACACCCCCACTTCGTTTGTTTTAAGCCCAGGAAAATCGCGCAGCTACGGTGTTCGGTTTGTACTGGCGCCAGACGTCCGCCATATCGAAGAGCGACTTCGGCAGGAAAAATTGCCGGTTGCTGTTGGCCTCCCTGGATACGTCTTGCCCCAAGACACCGAATTTAAGTTGTTTTTGTCCACTTCTTCTCCGGTCTCGAACATCGAAGTCGAACCGCCGGGCGCAGTCATTCTTTCCACAGTTGATTCGTCAATCGCTAACTGGACCGAGTATGTCGTGAAAGGTCGAATGTGGGGGCGGGCGCGAGTATCTGTTCATTTTGAAGATGGACGAACCCAGACCATTCAGTACAAAGTGATCAAACCAGCTAGGGATCTTGTACGTGACATGGGGCAATTCTTGTTCACAGAACAATGGTTCGATATCTCCGACGATCCATTTGAGAGAGCACCCTCGGTTATCAGTTACGACTACACGAATAAGCGCCAGGTAACGGAAGATTCAAGGGCTTGGATTGCTGGGTTGGGTGATGAAGGCGGTGCCGGATCATGGCTTACGGCCGCAATGAAGCAACATGTAAGTCCGTCGCCGGATGAGCTCATTAAACTCGAACGATTTGTCGACGAAACACTATGGGGCGCATTACAATACAGTGAGGGGCCACTTAAATTTGGGGTTCGAAAAAGCCTGTTTTATTACGCCCCTGAGAGCATGCCGAAGGGCACGTATAGCGATTCAATTTCGTATGGAAGTTGGTCGAGTTGGAGCAAACAACACGCAGAGACGGTCGGGAGATCATTCAACTATCCCCATGTGGCTGCTCTTTACTGGACAATGTACCGGCTGGCTAGAAACCACGAAGGTTTGGTCCAAAATCACAATTGGTCCTGGTACCTCGAACACGCTTTTGAGACCGTAGAAGCGATGGTGCAATTTGCACCGGAATATTCCGAATTCGGCCAGATGGAAGGCACCGTTTTCGTCAGAATCCTAGAAGACCTACGGCGTGAAGGGTGGCTTGATCGCGCAGATACGCTCGAAGCTACGATGCGTACCCGAGCCGAAGTGTGGCGCCTTAAGGCCTTTCCCTTTGGTAGTGAAATGCCGTGGGATTCTACTGGTCAGGAAGAAGTCTACGCTTGGACAACATATTTCGGATTCGACGACAAAGCCGCCGCAACGCTAAATGCTATTTTGGCGTATATGCCTACCGTTCCGCATTGGGGGTACAATGGAAGTGCGCGGCGGTATTGGGACTTTTGGTACGGAGGACATCCGAACACTTCGCGTTTGGAAAGGCAGCTTCATCACTATGGTTCGGCTATGAACGCGCTACCAGTGCTTGCTGAATTTAGAAGTCACCCAGAGGATCTTTATCTCCTACGAGTTGGATATGGTGGGTATTTGGGAGCCATTTCCAACGTAACTCAAGACGGTTTTGCGCCTTCAGCATTCCACTCCTATCCGTCAACGCTCGCCATCGACGGCTATTCGGGTGACTACGGCCCCGGATTTTTAGGATTTGCCATTAACAGCGCTTCGTATCTGGTTCGAGACGATACTTTTGGGTGGATTGGTTTTGGTGGAAACGTGGAAACCAACGTGGTTGCGTTGCGAAATGGAGCAGATCGTGCCAATTCTTTTTCCAAAGACCAAGACAAAAGGGTGGGCTTCGGGTCTGTGACCCTCCGCCCAACGGACGCTGCTGGCTTTCGGGTTTACATTGCGCCAGTCGGGGTGTGGTTGGAGCTAGATGCGGGTACATTCGCTAGTGTCACATTCGATATCGACTCGAAATCCATCACGGTTGCACTGGATCCGGCGACCTCGACTACCCCATTGGCGCGGCTTCGAGTGTCCACACCTGGATCGGATTTGAACTACCAAATTGAGGGCGATTTTCCTCTCGAGCGTGAAGCTTATGTAGTAGATTTGGCGCGGTTAAGCGTGCTTACCCTGCGATTGGAATAGGGCTTGGCCTCATTAATAGTGGCACTTATTTCTGTCCGTAATAGGCGTCCTTTCCGTGTTTGCGTTGCCAGTGTTTTTGAATCAAGCTTTCTTTGATCGGCATGACACCAGTACTGATCTGTTCCGTGAGGAGTGCCATTCGGGCAATTTCTTCTAGAATAACGCTGTTGTAAACGGCTTTTTTGCTGTCCAGACTCCACGTAAATGGACCATGCCCCCCCACGAGAACCATCTCTACTTCTTCATATGAAAGGCCCTGA
>CALFHN010000033.1 GCA_937876355.1 uncultured Bacteroidota bacterium
AAATCATCTTGGGCGCCACAAAAGACGAGCGTGAAGTCGCTTTTTTCGATAGACTTGGAGGACGAGATGTGCCTAACAAGGCCAACTATTTACTCGAGATGCCTATACTCGTGGGAATCGAACAACGGCTGTTTCGGACACAAATCGAAGAAAACTTTCGTCCTTTCATTTTCGCCTCTGCCGGGCCCGTGCTTGGTTGGTCGTATCCCTATTTTGATGATGCTAACGGCAATCACATTCTAGATACTGACGAACAGTCTTTCGACGTTATATGCGGCCTCGGTCATGGCCATCTTGAGCCTGGGGTTTCTGCGGGGTTATTTTTTGGAGCTCATTTCGGTTCTCCCAAGACGACCAGTCGAGGCGTGCGCATCGGATACAGAATGTCGTATTACGTTAACAAAATCGCCCTCCTTGAGGAAACGATCAAAAATCCATCCCGATATATTGGGACACCTGTCATTTCGGTGTTTTTCGGACGAACGTATTCTCGATAAGCGGAATCCTGATTCGGCGCCTCCTTTACCCCTGCGCTTCCCCTACCCCGGGGCGCCCCCTGATTCGACACCTCCTTGGCCCGCCCCCCTTGACCTGACCTACCCCCGGCCCAGCCGCCTACACGTTGAAGCGAAACAGAATGACGTCGCCGTCCAACACGGTGTATTCTTTTCCTTCAGATCGCAATACGCCCGCGTCTCTGGCCTTAGATTCTCCATTATACTTGATGTAGTCTATATATTTGATGGTCTCTGCGCGAATAAAACCACGTTCAAAATCAGAATGAATCTGGCCCGCCGCGCCCGGTGCTTTTGTCCCGCGGGTAATGGTCCAGGCCCTGGTTTCTTTCGGTCCTGCTGTAAAAAACGTAATTAAGCCGAGGAGCTCGTACGCGGAACGAATGAGGCGATCTAGTCCAGACGCATCCAGTCCCAGGTCGTCCAGAAACATATCTTTTTCGTCGTCTTCTAGCTCCGCAATCTGCGCTTCCAATTCAGCCGATACAATTACCACACTGGCTCCTTCTTCGGCAGCTATCCGCCGCACTTCTTCCACAAATGCATTTCCAGTCAGAATATCATCTTCGCCCACATTTGCTGCGTACACAACGGGTTTATTGGTCAACAAAAATAACGATTTGAGCCACTCTTGCTCCGAAACGGTTGCTTCAAACTGGCGAACTGTTTTCCCATCAGACAGATAGGCCAATAATCGCTCATAAAATGCAAGTTCATCTTTTTGCCGCTTGTCGCCGCCCTTAGATGTTTTTCGGGTTTTATCAATTCTTTTTTCAACGGCATCAAGATCCTTCAGCATCAATTCTGTTTCGATGATTTCTATATCCGATGCAGGATCGATACGGCCTTCGACGTGAACCACATTTGGGTCCTCAAAACATCTGACCACATGAACGATAGCATCTACTTCGCGAATATGGCCCAGAAACTGGTTCCCTAGCCCTTCTCCCTTTGAGGCTCCGGCGACAAGACCTGCGATGTCAACAAATTCAATTACCGTTGGAACGATCTTGATCGACTTGTTGATCTGGCCTAGATTGACGAGCCGTTCGTCGGGCACAGATACCATTCCGACATTGGGTTCAATCGTGCAAAATGGATAATTTGCTGACTCCGCGCCTGCTTGACTCAGCGCGTTAAATAGGGTAGACTTTCCAACGTTAGGAAGTCCGACAATACCACATCTAAGGGCCATGGTCCATTACGTTAAGTGTGGTGTCCCAATACTTTGATGGAACACGAAAACGCTCGCTAAGCTCAAAGACACGCTTTGTTTCTTTTTTTTGATAAAGACTCCCTGAAAACGACCGCTTGTTGTTGGGTGATAGGCTTTTTAGCACTCGCCGGGCCGGCGTGGGGACAACACATAGAACCAAGAGGTCGCTATGCTCAAGTGGGGGCTGCCGTTTTGCCAGGGCTTGGCTTAACGGTTGGCAGCATTTCTGCCCGGACTCTTTATACGAGAGAGGTGCACATTATTTCCAATCTAGAGCCTGCGTTTAGATCGACAGAAGATCAAATAAAGGTCGCGGCACTTGTTGGGTTTTCCGTTCGGGTGTTCGGATTTGAGCGCCTTGTTGGAAATGCTGGGTACCGCGGATTCGATGTGGATTTAGGCCTTCGGGCAGGGCCTGGGTTATCTTTCTCATCTCGGGACTCAAAAGTCGATAAAAATCGTCGCTTCGTTCTGTTGGTAGACCCAACTGCGCGTATTTCAAAAGCCTCCAACGCCGCAATCTTTTTTATCGAAGCTGGGGGCGCGACACCCAGTATACGAATTGGTGTTTGGATCCCTTGGTGACATGCAGGAGTGATCCGAACTTCATTATCCAATGAATGGAATACTAATAAATTCCCGCTCTGGCAATCTAACCGCGGTCAAGGTCCCGAGGTGTGGGTGGGTGTAAAAACAACAACCCGTATCAATGTTAATTAGCTTTTCGGTATCTAGCGGCACCGAGACTGGTGTGTGTCCGCAAACAACGGTCTTTTCCCACGCAAGCTTTTCTGCCTGAAGATGGCCCCTTTCCCAAAGAAAAATCTGCTGATTTCCGTCGGCTATGCCTTGTGCAACTGTGCGGTCGGGTAGCAGGCCGGCATGCACGAAAAAGAAGTCGTCGACATCTAAATAAAAAATTGTCGCCCGAACAAATTCAACATGGTCTTCTGGAATTGTTGAGGCTTCTCCAAATGTGCCGTAGCTCTGCTGGGTCAATATTCCGCCATTTCCTGCCCATAGATCATAGTCCCCATGGTCCAAAAAATTCAGCATCAACTCTTCGTGGTTGCCCCGAAGAAACGTACAGTGAAACTCTTCTTTTAAGAGAATCAGCCTGTCAATTACTCCTTTAGAGTCTGGGCCACGATCAATATAATCTCCAATGAAAACCAAATGGTCTTCCGGTGTTGGATCCAATTCTCGAAGCAAAGCATCTAGGGTCAATGGGCACCCATGAATATCACCAATGGCTATCAGGCCCATTATTCGTTCCTCGTCAGCTGGTTTTTCGTTCTTCGGTCGGGTTGGCTCGTTTTGTAATGGTATCCATTCCAACAAGCCCACGACCAGACTTTTTTAGTCTTCCTTCTTTTTGAAGGTCTAATAGGATCGCGTCAAGGATGCCATTTATAAACTGTCCACTTCGGTTCGTGCTGTATCTTTTTGCCACTTCAATAGCTTCGTTGATCGTCACTTTTGGCGGAATATCATCAAAATGTAGCATTTCACAAATTGCAATTCTCAGCAATATTCTATCTATCAATGCAATTCGGGACAGTTCCCAATTTTCTGCATAACGTTCAACAATAGAATCCGCTTCGTCTGAAATGTCGAGCGTTCTGAGGAATAAACGTGTCGCAAAAGCCTTGGCTTCTTTGTCTGTTCCTAGCTGTGAATCAATCACGGTAGCAATAATATGTTCAGCTTCGTCAGCCCCAACGGTGAACGCATAGACAGCCTGCATGGCCCGCTCGCGGGCTTCTCTTCTACTACTCATAGATTAACAGCTTGTCAAAAAACGGATAACACTTTCAAGAAATGGTGGTCGAAGTCCTAGAATACCGCGCTTTTAAGATCATTTTCAATGGCCCCGCGCTTATTAGCGGAGCTTTAACACGAGTTGGTTATGTGGGATTAGGCCTTGGGTCTGTTTATTAAACAGCGAGAAAAGGCATGCACAAGGTAACTCGTGGCCCGAGTAATTGGTTTGTGGTTGTTGTCTTTTTTGTTGTTATTTCGTCCATTTTAACGTCCTGTGGCCTAAAATCAGGGCGTCAAAACGTGATCACAGGCCTTGATGGTAACTCGTTTTTACTTTCTGGCACCGTAGTTGAAGTGATGGGTTCTGGTGCATTTATCATCAAATTGCCACTCGGCTCTTTTTTCAAAACTCAACTTCTCAACCATTCTTTTTCAATCCACCCTGGAGATACGGTACTAATTAATGGAATTTTAGAAGCTCCAAAAGCCCGTCGTAATCCTTTTGACTTCAACGAACGAATTTATTTTCATTCAAAAGGATGGACTGGATCGATCAAAAAAACAACCTTGGTTTTAATAAACCATGAATCGCATTCTAACAATCTGCGATTTAGAATCTTCCTAGTTAAAAAATGGATACTAGGGAGAATCAACTCTCGATTTTCTACTTCTTTAAGTAAAAATTTTGTCGCTGCATTGCTTATTGGAGATCGAACAGGAGTTGACAAACTCATTACGCTCGATTTTCAACGCACTGGACTCGGTCATATTTTAGCCATTTCCGGTTTACACGTGGGAATGATTGCTGGATTTGGTCATTTTATCATTCGTTTTTTTGTACTTCGAATTCCGCTTAAGCCTTGCGCTAGGACTAAAATACTGTCTGGCCTCAGTATGGCATTTGTCTGGATTTACGCCATTTTAGTCGGCGTAACTGCCTCTGTGGTTCGTGCATCGATCATGATATCGGTGTATTTACTTTCTGCTTTTTTAGGCAACAAAAGAAGTAACCATCGCCCATTAGGGCCCCTTTTTGTCGCCCTCTACATTTTGTTAGCTGTTCGCCCAACGGATATTATTTCTGCAGGATTTCAGCTTTCGTTTTTTGCGGTAGGATTTATTTTAATTGGAATTAAGTCAACCTCGTCTCATCAGTTAATACCGTCAATCCCTTCAAAAATTGTTTCTGCTTTTTCTATCACAGTATTCGCACTAATCGGCACGGCTCCGATTTTGGCATATACCTTTGGATTTATCCCTTTTTCCTCTTTGGTTTTTAGCCCAGTAGTAGTTTTACTTCTTTCTTTTCTGATCCCAATATCCCTACTTGCTCTTTCTCTGCCTTGGGGGTATTCCGTTTTTTCGTTGATCTCAGAGGCTGGACTTGATCTGCTAATATCAATTGGAACCACAGGAGCGAAAATGGCCTGGATTCCAAGCTGGTACGGTCCAATCCATTCATTTCCTGTTGAAATATGGCTCCTGACGCTGGTTTTTTTATTGTGGGTTTGTGTAAAACGGAGGCTTATTCGTGGACTACTTTTGACATCAATCGTTTCGATTTCTTTGATTGCCGTTTTTATACCATCAAAAGGTGTAATTATTACATTTTTGGACGTTGGGCAGGGCGATGCTATAGTTTTAGAAACACCTAACGGACGAAGCTTAATTATTGACGTAGGCCCAAGTCCTTGGAGTGGCCAAACTGTTTATAGACATCTTCAAGGGCGTGCACTTATTGAATTTTATGATGTTCTATTGAGTCACGGTCATCAAGATCATATTGGAGGCCTCCCTTCATTGATTAAGGAAGCGAGGCTTGATCGTGTTTTGCGAAAAGAAGCTCTTCCTAATTCCATTCTCCATGGAGGTTGGATCTCTTCAAAAAACCCAAAAGTTCAGTTTCTATCTCGCGGAAATCAAATTTCGTTAGGCCAGGATATTAGACTTTATGTTTTAAATCCCATCGTGCCTGGCAAAAACAATAACGACTCGATCGTTTTGGAGATTGTTTACGGAAAATCCAAAATTTTGATTATGGGCGATGCAGAATTAGGTGCTGAATCAAATATTTTGAACCAATTTAGCCCCTTATTGGAGGCACAGGTGCTAAAAGTAGGACACCACGGCTCTCGAACAAGTACTTCTGAGCGATTATTAACTCTGTTAAAACCAGAGTCGGCGGTGATAAGTGCGGGTACAAAAAATGCATTCGGTCATCCCCATTTCGAAGTGGTAAACAGACTAAAAAAACACAAATCTACAATTTTTCAAACAAGCGAAGAGGGTGCCATTCTTGTCCAAATGAATGGGATATCAAGCAAACGTGTTTATTGGAGATAACACAAATCGATACTTTCATTTTTAATATCTAAAATCTTATTTGTCAGTAGGGTCAGTCATCTGTTTTGCGACTTTTGAAAGGTACATGCAAACCAAGGTTCTCACAATGGAGATATATGCACTAGCTAAGCGTTACTAACAAACGCAGTTTCTAATCATAACTAAAAGAAAGAAAGATTAATTAGTAGAACATAGTACTAGGCAGTGTGGATTTGTGTGCAACTATGTTACTAACTATGGTTGACGCGAAGATGTTAATTGTGTTGTTGAAGGTTCTCCGCAGGTTCGATCTTTTAAAGTTGGTAAAAATCGAAGCGAGGCAAACTATTAGTTGTTTTTAAACATACACACAGAACGAGCCGGACCTAAAGTGTGAACAAACTAAACTCGTTTTACACAGAAAAGGACCTGTGGGTTTGTCGTTAGGTAGTTATGAAAAAAAGAAGGGTTTTCAACGGCCTTCCACAACCCAGGTTGGTTTTTGCGATTAACCACAACGTTTCAACGGCTTTTCCACGTTGCATCGTTGAAAGAAAAGTGCAAAATACCCTCACTTTTTGCCCAAAAGACTGAACATTTCTTGCTTGTATGCCTCTACTCCAGGCTGGTCAAACGGGTTTACGCCTAATAAATAACCACCTACTGATACAGCATGTTCAAAAAAGTATACCAACTGGCCAAGTGTTTCTTCGTTGATTGTAGATAATGAAATGTGCTGGGTTGGCACCCCACCAAGAGAGTGGGCTTTTGTGGTACCGTCGTAGGCTGCCTGATTGATGTGCTTAAGTGTTTGACCTGTTAGATAGTTCAAACCATCTAGATTGTCGTTATCGGGCGGAACAACTAAGGAAAGGCGGTCTTTTTCCGAGACCAAAAACGTTTCAATTAGATTCCTGCGGCCAGACTGGATGTATTGACCAAGAGAATGCAAATCAGTTGTAAAGGTGCAAACGGCAGGAAAAATTCCCCTTCCTTCCTTTCCTTCACTTTCTCCAAAAAGCTGCTGCCACCAAGCGCTCATGCCGGCAAGTTTTGGTTCGAAAACGGATAAAATTTCTGTTGCATATCCAGCTTCGTGGAGGGCATATCTGCGCAAGGCATATTCAATGGCTGGATTTCCTTCCACCTCATGCAGTTCGTTCATCATGGCGACAGCTCCATAAAACAGGGACCGAATGTCGAACCCGGCCGCTGCGATAGGTAAAAGCCCCACAGGAGTTAGGACTGAAAACCGACCTCCAACATCGTCTGGAATGGCGTAGGTCCTATATCCTTTTTGAGCTGCCAGCTTGCGAAGGCCCCCCTTTGATGTATCCGTAGTTGCAATGATTCTTCGATCACAATCAGCAAATTGGTTTTCCATCCAAGCACGGACGATTCTGAAGGCTACGGCGGGCTCCAGCGTTGTTCCGCTTTTTGAGATAACGTTGACGTAGACAGATTTTCCTTCTAGTGAAGAAAGCAATTCAGACAAATAGGTTGACGATAAATTATGGCCCGCAAAAAGGACCTCTAGTGGCTTTTTATCCTGTCCCGTGGCGGCCCGGGAGACCGAAGCGGTTTGGGAGTCATGGGTGGAATGGGAATCAGGGGCGGCCGGGGAGGGCCTAAAGTAAGGGGACAGGGCGCGAATAACAGCCTCAGACCCAAGGAATGATCCTCCGATACCAATACACAATAACACATCAGCGTTCGCCGCTATTTCTTGTCCAAGAAGGGAAATATCTTCAAGAAGCGCGTCATTTGGTTGCTTTAGGATGCGTCGCCACCCTAGCCATTCATTGCCTGATCCGGTGCCAGAGAGGATGGCGCTGTGCGCCGCGCGGGCGCGCCTCACAGCGCCATCCCATTGACCTTTGTCTAAAAAAGCATCAGTACCAGAGAAGTCGAAGCGAATCATAATGGGTCGAGAAAATGGGGGATAAACAGCCTATCTTGACGTCGTGTAAAATCTACTAAAGCGGACTCTTATAAATGCGAACATTCATTTCTTTTGAAGAGGCGCAAAAGATCGTTTTACGCGAAGCCCAGGTGTTAGAACCTGAAAAATGCCCCCTCAATTGCGCCGATGGAAGAACGCTTAGTGGCCAAGTCATTAGTTCCGAAAACGTTCCACCATTTGCAAGTTCCGCCATGGACGGATTTGCCGTT
>CALFHN010000034.1 GCA_937876355.1 uncultured Bacteroidota bacterium
AGCGATTTAACCGTTTTGGCGATGAAAATACGGGAAGCAAGCGGCAAACAAAATACTGGACCAACAACACACTATCGGTGCCTTCTAGGTGCAGTGGCCCTAATGGCAATGAGAAAGATCAACTACCGACAGGCGGAAGATTTAATCGCATATTATGCGCCAGCAAGGTACCTGTGTGGACTTATGGAGTCAGATTGGAAGGTCGATCACGTTACGATTTTCGATTTCATGAAGATGCTTGGGCCAAGTGGTATAGAGGAAATAAACAAGAAAATTCTTGGAATTGCCGAAAACCACAAATTGATCGATCCCATGGAAGTCATGAGCGATACAACAGCGCAGGAAGCAATGATTCCATATCCAAACGAGGTAGGCCTTATGAATCGTTATATGGATTTAGTAAAGAAGGGCATTGGGAAACTCGGTGGAAAATTCCAATCATTCAAGAAGACTATCAAGGTGACTTGGAAAGAGGTGAAGGGATTGGTTCGCAACTCTCATCTTTTTGCAAAGACTGTGGAAGAAAAACGCAAGGTTGGCAAAAAGCTCTACCATGTAATAAGCGAAGTACAGACGGAAATCGCAAGTTTACTCTCAACTGGCTCAAAGTTGACAAGCAAAGCTGGAAAAGAAATCACCAGGTTGAGCGAGGTGATGGAGGATCTTTTACCTCAGATGCTGCATTTTTTGGAGACTGGATTTGTTGCCAACAAGAAGATCATTCATCTTCAAATGGAGAAATTGTACTCGATAGTAAGAGGGAAAGCCGGGAAGAAAGTGGAGTTTGGCCTAAAATGGGGAATCAACCGAATTGGCGGGGGATTCGTCCAAGGTTTTCTAATGAAAAATGTTGCCCATGCTTCAGACAAGAAATTTTGTATAGAAGCCGTAAAAAAGCACATCGAGACATTCGGCCATGCTCCAAACGTCTATGGTTTCGATCGAGGGGGATACAGCAAATCCAACATCAAAAAGCTCAGAAAAATGAAAGTGAAACATGTCGGCGTAGCACCGACAGGGAACGCAGATTGGGTTGTATCCGAAGCAAAGAAAAAATATATCAAGCGAGAGCGGGCCCAGGTAGAAGGTTGCATTGGAACTATAAAGCGAGACAAATACGGATTCAACAAGCCAGACGCGAAGAGCGTGGAGGCTATGGTCTCCTATGGCCATCGTGCAATTTTGGGATTCAATATGAACAAATTAGTGAAAATGGTTGGAGCGGAATAGATGTTTCGAAGAAAAGAATAAAAGAAAGAGCTGAAGAAAACCAAAAGGGGTGGTCAGAGGCAGGAAGTCGAGAATTGTTGGCTTTGACCCCAAAATTCGTTGAAACCAATCTCCGAACTGACTCTATCTAGATTCTGTTGAAAAAGTCTCGTTTTTCAACCGGTAATTCCGGGACAAATGAACAAACCCGAACTCGAGATTTTGGGAGCGTTTTAGCGTTTGTCACCGCTCATGAGTAAAGAGAGTGCTCTATATCGCTAAACCTCCTATTCTGATCACAATTTAGACCTATCCCTTCCTCCCTGTTAAGCAGCATCAGCATTTTGCCTATAATTGTGCAATCTTTTGATATTAGCTGATGCAGCTGAGCCCTTTACCTGGAACTGTAATTTGCTTTTTCCTCGGTACCTGGAGTGTCTCATTCTCTGCCCGCGTACTAGGCCAGATAAAGTCCCCTCTATCCCATTACGTTTATACATGTCTCGTCTGAACTCCAGTGTTGTCATGTCTTGTCGGCGGTCAGTTAATGTCTTCGACTCTAATTTTATCAAAATATTCTTGCCACGGGGGGCGGGCTTACAAAGCTGTTTTTGATTACAGTCTTGGCAATCGTTTTTAGCAAAAGTCGCTGAAATCTTGTTTTGAGCACGGTGGGAAAAGCGATTACTTTCATTGCCCACAGGACACGTAACTTTTGCGTTCGCAACGTCAGCGATGAACCCGCGATTTTCGGACTTCGTTCTATCTTGTTTGGGCATGGGTACAACAGGACCTTTTAAATTTATGCCTTCAGTTGCAAGGCTTTCGATATTCGATTCAGTATTGTAATGGGTGTCAGCGTAAACCTCGGAAGGTTCGATGTTATGCTTCGCCTGATCGCTGTAGTACTCCTCGATGATGCCGCCATCATGATCTGTTGCCTCGGCTACTTCCGCAAAAGTTATAAAATTGCTTCCGTCAGAAGAACCAGGTTCAGAAACTGTTTCTGCGATTTGAGCTTTGTAACCCAACCAGCCTTTACCGCCTTTGTTTGCGTAACGAGCCTCCGGTTCATGCGGAGAACAAATATGATCCCTACCAGTTGCTATCTTGATTAGCTTTGGCGGAGTGTCATCAGGTCCTTTGTCTTCAAAGTTTTGAGTGAATACGGTCTTCATAGTATCGTAACTCTTAGCTGTCCGGAGGACGATCGCAGAATCAGTTTGTTCCGCCCACGCAATAAATGATCTCATCGCTAAACCGGCGTTTTTTATCATCTGATCCTTCTCTTCACCGGTTAAACGATAAATTGATACTTTTCCAAAATATTTCTCAAGGTCTTCGACAAGAAGCTGATCCATTCGGTCCCGGAACGGTTTTGCATCAATGCAAAATAATCTTATAGTCTCATGAAGTAATTCCAGACGACTCAATTCCCGCACTTGACCTATGACGTGAGTCGAGTCTATGCGTTGCTTGCTACCTTTCTTGACCAAACCAATTGCCGTAAGATATTCCAGAACCTTATCAAAAGCGTAGCTGGCCTGCTCGTCATCCAAAAGACGATCGCGAAAACGGGACAACAGTGAATAATGAATGCCCTTGTCATCCAACTCAAGACCCAGAGCAATTTTCCAATCTATCCGGTAGCGGAGATTAAAAGCTGCAGCTCGATCGCTCAAACCTTCTAAAAACTGAAATACCGTAACCATCAGTAAAATCCGCGGAGAAACCGGCGGACGCCCACCGACCTTGTACATTCCCTCAAAATCCCGAACGTCAATCAACGGAATAATCTCTTTCTGCAGAGTCGAACAAAGGTCTTCGTCTCGCAGGAAATCCGACATAATCATGTCTGCTCCAAACAATAATCGCTGATTTAAATGCAAAAGGTTCATAAGAAATAAGATAAACTTAAATCTGCGGGATATGAAGGGACTTTTTCAACAGAATCTACCTAGATAGAAAGTTAGGCCAAGAAAGTCAAAGCTCTCCTGCCTTTCTCCCAAGATTTTCCGCCTTTTCGAGAAGTTGACGAGCCGAGTCTTTTCCTCGTTAACTTTCAGCCCATATTTGTTCAGTCGAAGTCCAAGTGCCTTGCGCACCCGAACAGCGTCCATTTTATATTGACAACAAATGACAAGGTCATCGCAGTAACGGAACATCGCAACTCTCCCTTTGCAGTGAGTTTTAACGACGCCCTCAAACCACACGTCAATAACTTGATGAGCAACTATGTTAGCGATGATCGGGCTGGCTGGCGAACCTTGCAC
>CALFHN010000035.1 GCA_937876355.1 uncultured Bacteroidota bacterium
GAGGTCTGGAAGTCTTCGATTGCGGTTTTCTTCCAATCGAAGGGAGGCATGTGCTCGTGCCAATTCGCGTTTGACAATCAACACTTCCTCTTCCCAAGTCAAATTGACGTAGTGAATATTTTTAAGTGCCCAAGTCATATTGTCTTTGCCAACACCAGAAGATCCGGTTTTGGATGGAGCTTGTTCATCGAGCCACGTTGCGAGGGAGTCAGACGAAGCTTTTGCCGTTAAGGCGAGGTCGCCTAAGCTTTGATGGGTAGAAGAGACCCGATTTGCAAATTTTTCTAGATCCGCTGATTGATCCCTAATGCTCTCTGTCCCTTTGACCCACAAATCACGAGCATTTCCCGTCAAATTTATTCTAGCCTGCCGGTACAGTTCTGGAATAAGGCGCAGGCCCGACTCAAAAATTAATGCATCTTGTTGATTTAGTGGATAGGTGTAATAAGATGCTTGGATGGCGCCTTCAATCATGGGCCCCTCGCGCATCGGTACATCTGTGTCATTTGGGTAGAAATACACGTAATAGGCGGGGTCCCGCTGCCATGGTTTTAGGACCCGGTGATCAAATTCAAGCCCGTTCATTTCTGCCCGAATTAAGTGCCAATCAACCTGTGCCGTAATTGGCCAGTCATTTTTTGGAAACTCAGCCATCGCTTTTTGCCACTTTTCCAGCCCCTGAAATTGGTTCTTCATGGCATTGACCGAAAAGTCAGGCACATTATTCACCCGAGGAGGAGCCCTAAATAATCTCCAAGCGTCAAAAAACGCGGTCAAATCTTGATAGGTTGATTTGTTTTCAGGCACCTTGGACACGGATCCAGAGCCACATGCCATCAAAAACACGGATAGGAGTAGTAGTACTCCAAAGTTGGTGGGGGTGAATGGGTGTTTCATTATTTTGAGGATAAGGTGGGATTTACAAACAGGATCTTAAAGTCGAGCTTATGATGGTGGTTGGTCGCCGTGCAACGTATACGTGCCCAGTTTATACGTTATTTCCATAGCCCTGCGGACTCGGGACTCGGGTCGTTTTACTCCCGTAACATACATAGAAACGGAACGCTGCAAACCGGGAGTCATTGCATAAAATCGATCAGAGGCGGCGCTATCCATTTGGAGAGCTTCAATAAGCTCATCAGCGAGATCTGGATTATCTGGGTCTGGGTCTGAAATGAGCTTGGCCAAGACCACATCTCCTGGTTTTGCACCAAGCCGGCGCAAAACGGGCAATCCCATCACCAGATGATGTTGGCCATCTGCAGAATTATGTATAGCTCGGTTTTCTTTGACTCCGTTTATGGTAACGATCACACGACGCGTACCGCTTTGCATGAGCACAACAGCCACATCATTTGGGACTGGCATATAGTGGTATTTCATGCCATAATCTTGTCGTAGAATGGGCGATGGAAATTCAAAACTAGGAAGTTTTTCCATAACTCAGTGGGAAAACGTCGCATCTAAAAGGTCCGCGAGTCGAACGCCAGCCTGTTTAATACGGGATTCAATGATTTGGATATGTTGATCGTAATACGCTTGACCAACCTCAGTATCAATCAAGCTGTAGGCCGATGTCGAAACCACTTCGAACGACTCTTCTGTCCATTTGGCAGGATTAGTAGAGGACCAAGCAATCCGATCTGCATCAGAAATTTCGAAATACAAAATAGACGCATAATCTATCCACGGTTTTCCTGAGTGCTCTAAAAGTCCGTAATCCCACATTCCGTGCATATTTGATGGTTTCCCAAACAACGTGACCTTGGTATCATTTCCGCCTCTATCGTCGGCGTACCCAGCATGCATGGGTTGGTGGATATCCCCCACAAAGTGAGAGAGGAATTTCAAGTCTACTGCGTGTTCGGCCTTTGATCGGTTCGGGTTTCGAAGCGCGGAAAGCGACTCTTCAATTCCTTCAACTACACAAAAAGCATCGCCACAGTCTCTCTCTGCATTAAAAGAAGAAGCGCCTCGGGGAAGATTGACATAATGAGCCGTAGACCATCGATCGTATTTTTCGTCTCTACCACGGACATTGTCTGCCCACAAGCAGCTTTCCATGAATCGAGGATAGGTTTCATCATCACCCAAAAGAGCTGAAATCTTAGATTGAGTGGAAGTTTTCATTTCCCACCAGGCAATCATACAGACCATTTTGTGACCGTCGCGGCCCCAACGTAGCGGGCCCGTGATCGACCCCGTCCACTGCACTTCAATCACGGCGTTTGGGATTACAATTGGCTGATCGAGCCTATTGTTATCTAAATATGGAGCAACGATTAGCAGGACGATTGAAAACAACATTATTATGGTAGGTTGTGGTGTAGAAACAATCTAACTGTAGGCGCGAAGGGCTACAACAGGGGAGGGTGCATCTTTTAAGGTATTTTGTACCTTTGGCGACCACTAATTCTCGGTGACCACTATATCTTGGCGACCACTAGATCTTGGCGACAAGAAACGACTCCCTTATTTCAGCGGCCAATCAAAACTTGGAAATTTCAATAATTTTTCTGTCCGTCGCTACATTGGCGATCGCATTTTCGTATTCATCCGTAGGGTTGGGCGGGGGATCGTCGTACACGGCATTGTTGACAATTGTTGGCTTCAGTTATACGCTGATTCCCTCTTTTTCATTGGTTTTGAATACGATCGTTACCCTTGGGGCGACCGTCCAATTTTGGCGCCATAACCATTTGAAAGTTTCCATTTTGGCGCCATTTGTAATAACCTCCATGCCAGCGGCGTACCTCGGGGGTAGCCTGCAATTGAGCGAATCGGTGTTTCAAGGTCTTCTTTTGGTAAGTTTATTGGCGGTTGCCGCGAGGATATATTTGTGGAAGAATCCTGTTTTTAGACTTCCTCAAACGCGCAGCTTTCAGCTTGGGCTTTCTCTTTTATTGGGATTGATTCTCGGGTTTATCGCAGGAACGGTGGGCATAGGCGGCGGAATTTACCTCGTGCCTATTATCGTTCTGACAGGAATTGGATCGGAGAAACAAGCCGCTGCAACAGGAGCCGCATTTATTCTGGTTAATTCTGTTGTGGGCATTGTTGCGCGAGCCCAATTAGTAGATTTGCCTTTGGACCAAATAGTGCCGTTGGGCGCATCTGTTATGTTGGGAGGGGTGTTAGGATCTCATTTTGGTGCTGGCCATTGGCAACCCAAAACTCTCCAGAAGGTGTTGGGCGCCATCATATTAGTGGCCATTGTTCTTTTAGCACGAAAGGTCTTCTCTTAATGCAGACATGGGTCTAGGCTGGTTTCTATTTGCCTTGGGTGGGTCTTGAATTGCAATCGAATTGTCACCATTCCGTGACATCTTACACTCCCTGACAGGCCTATTTTTGGTTCAATTCAGTCTTTGAAACGATCAAATAGCAAACCGTCATGAAATATTACTCATTTATAACCCTATTGGCTTTGGTCTCGGTACTTGGCTGCAACTCGGGATCAGACTCGGTTGCAGCAGGGGACTCGGAAGAAGCTCCAGCGGCATTTTCCCGCTTTGACGCATCAGTCGATATAGTCCAAGAGGGCCAAATCATTATAATTGAGTCCAGCGGAGTACCTAATCATCCTTCTCCGTATTGGCCTACAACTAGTAGCCTGTACAAGGCTTACGACGGTTCGAATACCGCGTTCAATCTCAATCCGAATCAGATTGCTACACAACAGTATACCTTTCGTATTCCAGCTTCTCCAGCGGAAGCGAGCACCAAATCTGCGACGCCGTTGGGACCAATTGGGGTTGCATTAAACGGTGTCGCCATTTTTAATCAATATGCCGGACCGAATCAACCTCTGACCAACGAGATCGACTCATTTGATCAATACAACGGGCATCCCCAGAATTCAGGTGCATATCATTACCATGTAGAACCACTATATATCACCGATTTGGTTGGAAAAGATGGACTAATTGGGTATTTGCTGGATGGTTTTCCGCTTTATGGACCTAAGGACGGAAGTGAAACGGTTACAAATAACGATCTTGACACCTATCACGGTCACGTCCACGTGACAACTGAATATCCAGATGGTATTTACCATTATCACGTGACATCCGAAGATCCGTATATCAACGGGAACGGATTCTACGGAAATGCAGGTACCGTCTCCCAGTAGCCCAACATTTTAGGCTCTGATCGTACGTCAAAACGGTTGAATCTGCCCTATATCACCTACATCGCCTCTCCACGCTTATGTTTTCATTCGGACGAAATATTCTTGTTGCTGCGGCCCTGTTTTCAGGCATCTTGGCCTATGAAGGGTCCAAAACGATGGCGGATACAGATGTTCGGGGCATTGAATTCGTTCGATTTGCTCCTAGTCACGCCCTATCGAAGGCGAATTTGAGACTTTCTGTCGATGGAATTCTATTCTCCGGCCTGTTATTAACCCCGGGAATGAATGGAGAAATGGTCTATGCCATTTTTACTTCAGGTCGTAAAGATGGGTTTGAGACTGGCTATTATCCGAACGGAGCTAAATCCTTCGAACGAAACTGGATCGAAGGCCAAAGAGAAGGACTATTTATCTCTTGGTGGCCGAATGGTGAAGTAAAACAGCTTTCCACATATCAAGCAGATTTACTGGAAGGACCTGCATCAGAATGGTTTATGGGCGGGGTTCAAGCACGCTCATTTACGTACGAAGCGGGAAAAGAAGAAGGCCCACAAATGATGTGGTTTGAGGACGGATCTGTTCGAGCAAATTATCATGTCAAGAACGGCAAGCGATATGGTTCAATCGGAACGAAGGGGTGTGGGGGCGACGATCTGGCTGGCGATCTGGCTGGCAATCAGGCTGACAATCAGGCTGACAATCAGGTCGGCAATGACGGGGAAATTGATGCGTAAATCCTTTTTTTCAATTTTTGGTATCGGGCTTTTGAGCTTGATTGGACTAGTAGGCTGTACCGGCCAAGAAGACGTATCTGAAATTCCGTTTTTTAAAGGTGAAGATTTGACTCCGGTGTGGGTTTCGGCAGTTTCTCGCGGTTCCACCCGAGATACGATCGACCTCAGAAAAATTGGTTCCTTTGCATTGACGGATCAAAGCGGAACCGTCGTCTCAGACTCTAGCATGCACGGTCAGATTTACGTGGCTAGCTTCTTTTTCGTGGAGTGCAAAGACATTTGCCCAACCCTACGAACTCGGCTCACGTCAGTCCAAAAAGCTTTCGGGGTCGATGAAGTAGCTATTCTTTCCCATTCCGTCATGCCCGAGGCAGACTCCGTTGAGCGATTGGCGGCCTATAGTAAGATTAATAATATCAACGCAGCCCAGTGGCACCTCTTGACAGGTGATAAAAACAGTATCTATAACCTGGCCACTTCCAGTTATGGAGTAAAACTCACTAGACAAACGGACTACGCCAAAGGCGAACCGGATTTTTTACATACCGAGACGTTCTACTTAGTAGATGGGGACGGTTATATTCGCGGTTTGTACAACGGCACTCTTCAATTTGAAACCGAGCGCTTGCTGGAGGATGCTAGGCTTCTCGTTCAAGAAAAGTTGGCTGACGAACTTAGATAGCACCCGATTTTAACAGTCCAACCGCATAGTTGACCGCTCGAGCAGTCAGGGCTAGATAGGTTATACTTGGGTTTTGAACAGCGGTAGAGGCCATACAAGCGCCGTCGGTTACAAAAAGGTTATTCACTTCGTGGGCTTGATTGAAGCCATTAAGAACGGACGTTTTGGGGTCACGCCCCATTCTTGCAGTGCCCATTTCGTGAATGGCGAGGCCCTGAGGATTGTTTTCGATATCGTCTGTGACAGAGATGTCTCTAAATCCGGCTGCCTCCATCATTTCCTGAGCGCATTCCATGCAATCTCGGCGCATGGCTTTTTCGTTTTCGCCCCAATCTGCACTTACGATAAGTTGAGGAATACCCCATTGGTCAACAGCATTAGGGGAAAGACGACAATGATTTTCAAATCGAGGCAATGTCTCTCCGTAGCCCCATAGCTGCATTTCCCATGGACCTGGATCGCGAAGGCGATCTTTTAAATCAGCGCCAATTCCAGCTGAACTCGCTCCGCGACCGGGGCCCGCACGCCAGGACGATCCTTGATAGGCAAAACCACGAACGTAGTCGCTTCTGACGGACTCAGAATCCAAGTTTCGAAAACGAGGAATGTAGATCCCATTTGGCCTAGAGCCCGAGTAAAACCGATCATTAAATGAATCGGAGAACCCACTGGCATTAATTCCCATATGATGATCGCCCAAATAGTGCCCCAGGACCCCACTTCCGTTTGCAATTCCGTTAGGAAATGATTCACTTTTGGAGTTCAGCATGATTTGGGTGGTACCCAGAGTAGACGCGCACATAAAAATCACTTTTGCAAAATAGGCAGTCATTTCGCGCGTTAGTGCATCTATCACGTGGACACCCTCTGCTCGCCCGGTTTCTGGGTTGTAAATAATGCTATGAACAATGGAATTAGGCTGAAGCGTCATATTTCCAGTGGCCGCCGCCGCTGGGAGCGAAACCGAAACAGAGGAAAAATAAGAGCGAGTGGAGCACCCTCGTTCGCATTCCCCGCAATAATGGCAAGGCTGCCTTCCATTTAGTTCTTGCGTCAATACCGCACATCTTCCAATGGTCATTGTTCTATCGGAATATGAGGATTCAATGGCAGCTTTAGCGTGTTTTTCAACCGCCGTCATCTCCATGGGTGCCAAAAACTTACCGTCTGGTAATTGAGCCAATCCTTCGGCACGGCCTGAAATGCCGACAAACGATTCTGCATAGTCGTACCATGGCTCGATATCCTTGTACCGAATGGGCCAGTCCACTCCATGGCCGTCTTTTAAGTTGGATTCGAAATCCATCGGGCTCCAACGGTAGGTCTGCCGGGCCCACATTAAGGAACGGCCGCCCACTTGATTTGCCCTAATCCAATCGAAGGGTTTTTCTTGGATATATGGCTGTTCGCTATCCTTTACAAAAAGGTGTTTGGTTGCCTGATCGAACAGGTAGACCTTGCCTTGTGTGGCATAATCCATTTGAAGTTCTGCTGGCGGAATCTGACCGCGGAGGGGCAAATCGAACGGCTTTTTATGCTCTGTGACAAAGCTGGAATTATGTTCAAATGAGACTCCACGTTCTAAAACAAGCGTCTTTAACCCTTTTTCGCATAGTTCTTTTGCCGCATAACCGCCGGTCATACCCGATCCAACTACGATGGCATCAAATTCTACCCGTTTGTGCAGATACATAGTATTAGAGTTAATTAGACCACGTCCGATCTATTTCTGAACGAGCAATATCCATATTGGCCGTCCCAAATGGTTTGACTCGTAATTCTTCAGTCATTCCAATTTCAGACGTGTAGTAGCCCGAAATAACCAATTCTTTCAGAAGCCGGAAAGCCCAAGCAGCAGATTCTGATTGAGAACCTGTGATGTTATATGCCTGGGAATCTTCTCGAAGTATCATCGTTTCTAACTCAACGTCATCTATTTCTTCCGGGCTGTACATCATGCCAAAGGCATCCCAAAGCGATAGGAAGTGTCTTGTTTCTGCCAGTGGGTAATATTTGGCCAGCATGGTATCGATAAACCGATCGACACCCGCTTCAGTCGCGCCCGGCGTATCCGTCTCCGGAATAATGATGTTCGCAATCCTTCCAAAAAGTGCGAATTGGGGCTCCGTCAATATCTGGAGCGCATAATCCACTGAGGAAGGGGTAGAACAACCTGCGAGTAGTCCAGAGAGGGTCGATGCTGAAAGAGTACCGCCTATTAGGACTCCCAGTCTAGATATGGCATCTCGACGATTCATAGTTTCGAATTCTGGTGAAGAGGGAAGATCGGCCTGCGGAAAATGACTTCAAAACCAGAATACGAATTATCAAAATCTATTTTTTTCGAGTAACAAACTTATATGCGCCAAAACCCACCAGCCCGCCAACCAAGAGAAGCGGAATCCACCCTAAAAACTGCAATAAAAACAATAAAAGCCCCACGGACACAGCGCCTTGAGCCCACCCAATTAATTGACCTTTGGTTCGAGCGTTTTCTAGCTGTTCTTTTGTGTAAACTGCGGTTTCGTATTTGCTCGGCATACCATTAAACTATTATTGCATTGGGAACGAACCGTATTTACGAGAGATAGAGCAAAAGAGTTACTCTTGCGCTGCGTCCGTGGGACGAGTTTAGTGCCAGGAACCCAGCAACGCGCCCATGCTCGCCAAAGCGACTAGATTGTACAATGAGTTTATTATCCAAAGCGTCAAGTTTTGGCCTGAAAACGCGACTTGCTGCCATCCAATTGTGACGACAAAACCTAGCCATATCCAAAATCCACCTTGAATTCCAGCCATGGCTCCAGTTTCACCATAGGCATCAGAAAAGGCGCCCAATACGTGAGTTAAAACGTAGGCCATAAGAAGCGCGAACACGAAGGTAACTCCGTATGATTTCATGGGATTGAAACCTGCTTTCAGTTCCTCTTCGGTTTTTCCCTCTAGTTCCATCCACTTTTTTCCGAAGAGAGGGCCATACCAGATCGACCCGAGAATCATGGGGATTAGGCCGGCAACAAAAATAGCGAGGTAATTAATAGGTGCATCCATTGTGATTTTCAATTGGTTAAGGGAATCGAATAATTACCGTTTTTAGGAGGACATTTGCAAGTACAAGGGCTGATTGAGAGGAAAATGGATCTCCAAATACATAGGTTGGCCTTATTCTGCAGTTGGAGCAGGACCAAAATGTTTTATAATTCGGGCATTAAACTCCTCTTCCGAAAGGCCAGATACGGCACCTTTGCATAGACTTTTAACATGCGGAGCAAAATTTGCACCTTGTATCCACTTCAAATATCCGGGGTCTCGATTAGCAATCTCCATAATGGGTCGACCATTATATTTGCCAAAGCCAAATACAACTTCTCCTGCAGACCAAACAAATTGGTGCGATGGTCCAATCCAAAGATCTTTTTCGGGATTGGTCATTTTGGCAAGCTCTTCCCAGCTCGCTTCCTCTAGATTAAAGGTTCGCCTGATCCCCCGAAGTACGTCTACGGCTGCTTGGACATCTGCCTCGGCGCTATGAGCGTTCTCCAACTCTTGGCCAACAAAACGACGATATGCATCTGAAAGGCTTCTCGGTTCAAGAGTTTGCCAGATACGAAAGGGATCGACGACTAACTTGGAAGAAAGATCGATGGTCCGGCCGATGCGTTCGAACTCCTGCTCTACGCAGCGGATATCGAAGCGAACATTATAGCCGACAAACACTTCAGCTTGATTTAGAAACCGTTCAATGTCGTCTGCTACTTCACTGAAAGATGGCATTTCCGCTACATCCTCCATTGATATCCCATGAACCGCATGGGCGCCTTTTGTAATAGGGACGTCAGGTCGAATAAGTTGATAGTAGCCTTCCTCGCGTCCTCCTTCGTATAGGCACATCGAAATTTCGACGATTTGATCTGTTTCAGGGTTTTTCCCCGTGGTCTCCACGTCGAAAGCTATCATTATTTTGCTTAGAGAGGGTGTCGAGTTACTCACGGTTGGTATTGTTTGGTTGGGGGAGGTCATTTTCTGTAATCTGCCTGACGTATTATTTAACGTTGGATTGTCTTTAATCCTACTTAAAGATGCCATCTTTTACATTGATTGTTAAGGTATTCTAATGGACTTACATAAGGTTGGACCTTCTCGAATTTTATCCCGCTGTTGGATATCAATTTCTTACTCTAGATAGCAAAACCATAAAGTTTGTTAGGCAGTTAAAAAATACTTCATCCCATATGACACCCTGATGTCATATGGGTGCATATATATTGACCGTTGCATGAATCAGTTGAAAAAAACGACCACTCTAGCGTGAAAACAGCCTCCATATCATATATCCATAAACAAATACTCCAGGCAATTACCACCTGCGAGCATGTGTCGGATTTAAAAATAGTGCTGGCTCCTTCAAATCATGCGGCATTGTCTATCAGAACGGCTTTGGCGAGGAGCGGAACCGCTCTCATTAATATCGAAGCTGTAACACCATCAGGTCTTGCTAGGCATATCTGGAGAGCAGTTCATCCAGAGGATGGGTTTCGATTTATGGGTCGATCAGCCGCAGAATTTGTACTTGGCGCTCTTGTGGAAAAGGATTCCCAAGCTGAGGGTGCGCTTCTTCAAGGTTCCATCGGTACCGTCTACGATGCCATTCAGTTAGATAAGGAATGGGGTAGAACGCCAAAAGAATTGTTTGAAATAGCTACCACACCAATCCAGCAATCTTATGCCAAGTTATTTGAGGAATATGCTAACTATATAAGTACTCATGGTCGTTTAGATGAACAAGATATTAGGCAGATTGCTAGCGAATCTCTGCTGGAATTTGCCTCACAACGCCACGTAGGGTTAGTGGCAGTATGTGATTTGGTGGAACTCAGCAAAGCAGACCTATCGCTCATATCTGAATTGGGAGATCAAGCATTCAAGCAGTTTTTGATTGGCTCGGGGGAACGAAAAGGAGCAAGTTTACCAAATTGGGGCTATCCAAAAGTTGAAAACCCTTTTCCAATTTTGTCTTCTGCCAGACGTGGTGTCGGTCAACAAGGCCTCTTTGAAGCTTCGCCCATACAACTGATTCAAGCTGGTACCCGGCGCGAGGAAGTGCGGAGTGTTTTGGCTGATATCATGGCGAATGGAATCCCGTTTGATCAAGTTGAGGTTGCCTACACTGACGGCAAGGCGTATTTGAATGAAATAGCTTCCGCTTGTGAACGATTTGGAATTCCTTGGTCATCCACAAGCAAGAGGTTCAACGGAGACGGCCGCCTTGTTCAACTTGTTCGTTCCTACTCAGATTGGATTCTTAGCGGATGCGAAGTAAACAGTCTAGTTAGGATGATCAGAAATCGATATTTAGACGTCTCGCATTTGGAGAAGCGTGCTGGGGATATCGCAAGTGCTCTCGAAGCTGTTCCGGTCAAAATTGGAAAAATGATTAGGCCAGAATTATGGTCCGTTATTGAAGAAAAAGCATCCGGGCGTGGCATCGATTCTGACTCGATTCATTCCCTCAAATTGTTTGCTGAACGAATATCGGTTTTTATCGCGCCACAAAATGCCTCGGTTTCTGAGTTTGGGGCAGTGGTATGCGGATTGGTTTCTGAATTTGCTTCCTCGTATTCAAGTTTTGAAATAGCACAAGATTTTTGGAAATCACATTTCTCGTTGGGGACTGAAGAAGAACGGCTTAAAACTGGGGTCAATTGGGTTGCAAAGCGGGTTATCAGGGGGCTTCCAAGTGCATATTCGGCGCACGAATATGGACTATCTGTGTTGTCAATAAAAGACGCCGGATATGGATCAGCCCAAAAAGTGTATGTGCTTGGACTCGATGACCAGGCTTCTTCTGAAGTGGAATTCTCGACAGGGTCTAATTCAGGCATCATTCCGCTAATATCTCAGGAAGTGGAATCAACGTCCCGTGTCTCTAATCGTATGGTGGCCAAGGAATTACTTCGGCGTTATGGTCCCAATCTAGTCTTGAGTGTTCCAAGTTTCGACGTGGGAGCGGACCGGCCACTATTTCCAAGCTCAGCATTAATTGAATTGACCGGGATCACAAAGCTAAATCCTTCGCGCCCGAAAGAATGGTTGGACAAGGCTGATTATTATGCCGGCCGCAGAGATTTTGGATTTTCCAAAGTTTTTCCGGCTTTACAGAACGGTCTTCAAGCATCCGTCATGAGGGCGTCTAACAATTGGACTGATTATGATGGGGTCGTGAGTGTACCAAAACAATGGCGATTGGAGAAGTCTTCGCCGTCAAAATTGGAAACTCTCGCTTCATGTCCTTATCGATATTTTCTGTCTAACGTGTTGCGCCTCAAGGCTCCAGGGCCTCAAGTCGACGATTGGATGACCAAGATGGAAGAAGGTACTTTACTTCACTCGCTGTTTGAAAAGCACACCCGAAATCGAATTAAACATAAAGTCCCGGTTTCTGCACGTGATTCCTCCGCAATGAAAAACGAATTGGAGGAACACCTTTCACATTCAGTTCAGTTGGCCGATGGTGGATCAGAAGCCCTTTTAGAGAGGAAAAAGAAAGAGTTAGGCGATTCAATTACCTTGTTTCTTCGCCACGAAATTGAAAACCAGCCCAAATATCAACCAGTTGCGGTCGAGTTTTCATTTGGCGATTTTGAAGACAGCGACACCAGTCCGTGTCTTGTGCCGCTCACAGCGGGTCCTTTGTCGCTTTCTGGCAGAATTGATCGTCTGGACGTCACTGAAAAAGGCGAATACGTAATCACGGATTATAAAACGGGAAGTTTTAAGGGTTATGCATCAAAGGAGCTTCAGCTTCTTACAGTTAATCTTCAGTGGGCGTTTTATTCTTTAATGGTGTCGAAAAACGTCAACACGCCGGTTGAACATTTCGAATATTTTTTCCCTTCTCAGCGTGGGGCGGGCCTTACTCGTAGTGTTGCCGCTCCGACTGAAAATGAGGTTGTCCAGATTTTGGAAGACCTCTCTGAACGATACAATAAAGGTACTTTTATTCAAGCTGCAGGAGAAAAGATCTGCGAATATTGCGAATATCAGGATATCTGCGGAGATTTGACGCTTCGAAAACGAGAAATGCAATCGAAGTTTTTTAGTCCAAATGATACGCTGACTCCTATTTTTTCTGGATGGAAATTTAGATCTAACATGAAAGGTGATCTATAATGAACAACTTTCATCAAGATCCAACATCCCACGATATTCTTCAACCCGGGATACCAGATGCCTCAGGGTTAGCGAAGAATGGTCCTGTTGTCGACGAATCGGTTCGAGAACTCATTCGCGGTATGGCAGACTTCGAATACCCTGTACTACTCGATCCTGCCATTCGTTTGAATGAAACCATTGTCGTTCGCGCAGGAGCAGGGTCGGGTAAGACCTCTGTTCTTGTTGATCGCATGTTAGCTTTAGTTCGGCAGGGTGTGTCACTTGATAAAATTGTCGCCATCACCTTCACAAAAAAAGCATCAGGCGAGCTCCAAGAACGGTTTTTTGAACGATTGTTATCCTCCAAAGAACAACTTCTGGCTAAACTTCGATTTTCTGAAAATGGTACCGCTTGGACAAGGGAATGTGGATTTGTCGACACGGCCATAGAAGACGCAGAGCACATTTTTATTGGCACAATTCACGGTTTTTGTGCTCAATTATTGCGGTCAAATGCCTTGGATTTAGGAATCCCGCCGGAGTTTGAACAAATAGATGATCGAGATGAAGAAAAACTGCGCGAAACCTATTGGATTCGATTTCTAAATATCTCTTCGGCCGAAAACGATCCGGATCTTGTCGTTTTACAAGACGCGGGAGTTTCGCTGGAGTCTCTATTTGGCCTCTTTGGAACGCTTAGTAAAAACTCCTCTGCCGAGTTTTCTCTTTCAGGTAGTCCTCAACCTGAATTGGAAGAAACATTTCATAAATTTGCGACCTACGTAACCACAATATCTGCTCGTGTCCCATCAGGGAATCCAGATGGTTTTATAACCGAGATCGAACGGCTGTCGGCCATGTTTGCCGCATTCGATTGTTCGGACCCTTTTGTTCAATTGAGATTGCTCAGAACAGCAACTCGAATGGTGTCGGGAAAGGACGCTCAGACCTTTGACATTAAGGTTACCTATTGGGGCTCGGTCAAGACCGAGCCTAGACTTTTGGCCGGTGATCTATTAAAAGGAAAAGAGGAATTGGGCTTCGCCAAACCGTTTCTCAATTTTGTATTGGAAGACGTAGTCCCGATTGTTCAAAAATTTGATCACTTTCTTCACGACAGAGCGTTGAGCCTGTGTAATCGGTCGGTAGAGGGATATCGCCTGTTCAGGTTGCAGTCTGGAAGATTGACGTATGACGATTTATTAGCAGAAGCCTTGAATTTGGTCCGGGATGTTTCGAGTGCTAGATCTCATTTCCAGACTCGATTCTCGCACATCTTGATTGACGAGTTCCAGGACACGGATCCAATTCAAGCCGCCATGCTATTTTCGATTGCTTCGAAAACGATTAACCGCCTGGACTGGTCGAAGTCTGTTCTGATTCCCGGGATGCTGTTTTTTGTCGGGGACGATAAACAATCTATTTATCGATTCCGAAAAGCCGATTTTCAGGCTTTTCACCTCGTCCGAGAAGCGGTAAAATCACAAAATGGATTGGATTTAAAGCTAATTGTTAATTTTCGATCAGACAAAAGAATATGTCAATGGGTCAACGACTCCGTTGGCGATCTGTTTAAGGAATCGGAGGCCCCTTTTCAGGCGCCTTGGGAAAATCTTACGGCTTATCACGATAATTTGGGATTAGTCCCTGTGGTGCACTTCAAGGTTCAAAAGAGCCCAATCCGAAGCCAATACCCAAAAGTATTGGGTGAATGTGCCGCCATTCTTGAACACATCCAGAACGTATTGAGGGCAGACGCACCGGGAACGCTGAATTATGGTAGTTTTTTGATACTCGTCAGGCGCCATGCCAATATTCCACAGTATGTAGCTGCTCTAACGCAAGCTGGAATTCCCGTTGGAGTGACCGGAGGGAAGGCAGAAGCCATTTCGGATGTTTTAGCTTGGCTAGATGATCTTTTGAGGGCTGTTTATGATCCAAACGATGGAGTCGCATTGGTTTCAACACTCCGCGGGCCCTTTTTTGGAATTAGCGATCAAGAATTGTTTGATTACGTCCAAACCGGGGGAGTTTTGTCAAGTTTGGCGGATGAGCCAGATAAAAGCCTCCTCGCGCCAAGTTTGTCTGTTGCAGCCTTGATGCTCGAAAATATTCGAGATCTTTTTCAATCTTGTCCCCCACACCAAGCGTTTGAAAAGGTGCTTTCCATAACGGGAATTGAAGCAATGTTGCGAACGCGAGTAGACTCTGACTTGACTTCTGGAATGTTGCAGCGTGTCCTTGAACTATTTAGAGAATGGGAATCGAGGGATTTTACCTTCGGACAATGTGTCGAAGATTTCCGGTTGTATAGACGGGGAAAGTTATCTCTCGAATCATTTTCAGAAAGTGTACCCTACGGGGCATGCGTAAGGATTATGACAACGCACCAGGCCAAAGGCCTTCAGGCAGAGGTCGTTTTTTTAGCTGACACAGGCGGAAAAGAACCACCTGATTCCACTCTCCATACGCATCGCGTCGGGCCAAAAGTGATTGGGATGACCCCGCTGGTTAAAAAAAGTGGATTTCATACTAGCATTGAAATAGAACCCGCTGGTTGGACTGAAGCACTTGCCCTAGAACGATTGTTTGATGCTGCCGAACGCAAAAGACTGCTATATGTAGCCTGCACAAGGGCGGAACGCCAGCTTGTAATTTCCACTAATGAATTGCCAGGAAAGGGCCCGTGGGATGATTTGTCTCGATTTTTGGCTATGGATGGGGTTGAGCAGGTGTTGGTACCTCCGGTAATGGATATCGAGGATTGGATTACTCACAACCCAACTTCCTCTGGTCGTGATCAGAATTTGGTGATTTCAACCGGAGACACGGGCATTTCAAAGGATTCCGAGGAAGATCCGTGGATACAGGAGGCGGTGCAAGAACGAATAGACGCGCTAACTAAACCTTCGTGGAAAGTCAGACGACCTAGTGAAAAGGAATCTGAATTGGGGGGCATTCCCGCAAAAGGTTCGTCTTCTGGCCTAGGAATGGAATATGGTTCTGCGATTCATGCTCTGTTCGAGTCATTGATAGCCAGACGAAGAAGCCACACAACCAAGTTTGCGATCACGGAATGGGTGAAAAAAGTGATGTATGATCGATTTTCTTCTTCGGATTCGCATCGACTTTTGGAGTCATCTATGGAAGCGGCGCTAGCGTTTTATGAGTCCGATCTCTGGACGGAAATCACGAATGCAAATCGGGTGTTGACGGAAGTGCCATTTACCGTCACCGAAGTTATTGATGAGTTAGAATATGTGGTCAGCGGAGTGGTAGATCTAGCATTTCGAACAGAAGCAGGATGGTTTATAGTGGATTATAAAACCGATCGTGTCGCGGAAATAGTGCTTCGTGAACGACACGAATCCCAACTCGGTACCTACCATCGAGCTTGGAGCCAAATTTTTACTGATGAGGCATGCGAAGTGAGTATTTGGTCCACCCATCTAAATCGGCGCATAGTGCTGAACCAAACAAGCTAAAGGCGCACGTGTCAGGTAAGCGCAGTTGGTCAGGTAAGCGCGTATCGGAGATGCCGAGCACCCGCGAGGGCATGAGCATGGGATGCCGAGCACTAAGATGCCCTCCACGCCTTGGGTGCTAGCCACAGTCTGAAATGCTAGCCACAGTCTGAAATGCTAGCCATATTGTATCAAACGAGAATCAGGGGATTTAATATGATTTTGGAAACGTTTTTACTAGTTGGAGGCGCCGCATTGGGTGCTTTCGTTACGTACTTGATACAAAAATCAAGGACAGAAGGTTGGATAGTAAAGAGCACGGAATACGCCAAATTGTTCGAGCAGTCCCAAGCAGAACTGGCGGAAATTCGAGCCGCTCATGCAGCCATGAGGGAGGCTTACGCCGGCCTAAATGCTAAGCGAGAACAGGAAATAAAAGGCTGGGAAGAGAAGCGCAACGACCTAGTCAAAGCGCAGGACGAACTCATGAAGCAGTTTGATGCTCTTTCCCGAAAGGCACTCGATATGAACAGTGCGTCATTTTTAGAGCTGGCTAAAACCCAGGTCAAGTTGATGATCACTGAAGTTGATGCACGTGAGGAAAAACGGACCCTTGAGATGCAAAAACTTGTAGATCCGCTGTCAAAAACATTAAAAGAAGTTAGCGCCCACGTTCAGCAAGTCGAAAAACATCGTATTACAGCATATTCCAGCCTTACTGAACAGGTGAAGGGTTTGTCAGAGGCCCAATCAACCATCCGGAAAGAGACGACAAACCTTGTCAACGCCCTGCGAAAACCTTCGGTGCGAGGTAGATGGGGAGAGATTCAACTTAAAAGAGTGGTGGAGTTGGCCGGACTTCTCGATCATTGCGATTTTGAAGAACAACACTCAATCAACACCGATGGAGGACGTCTTCGTCCGGATATGATCGTGCATTTGCCGGGAGGCAAGATTATCGTCGTGGATGCTAAGGCGCCGCTCTCCGCCTATTTGGAAGCGATTGAAGCTGATACGGAGAAAGATAGAGAGCTATTGATGGCGAAGCACGCTGAACAAGTCAGAACACATGTACGCCAACTTTCCACAAAAGCATATCAAGATCAATTCGATATTTCCCCAGATATGGTAGTACTGTTTTTACCTGGAGAGTCGTTCTTTTATGCCGCCCTTCAACATGATCCTGCTCTTATTGAATTTGGGGTCGACAATAACGTCATTATTGCAACCCCAACCACTTTAATTGCTCTTTTAAGGGCCGTTGCATATGGATGGAGGCAAGAACACATTGCCGAAAATGCACAACAGATTTCACGCCTAGGCCAAGAGTTATACGACCGTCTCTGTACCCTCGCAGATCATGTTTCAAAGGTCGGTAGGGGCCTAAATTCGGCCGTTACTAGTTACAATCGTGCTGTGGCATCGATGGAGAGTCGGGTATTGGTTTCAGCTAGGAAGTTCAAAGAAATGGGGAGCAATTCGTCCCAAATCTTGGACGAATTGCTCCCCATTGAAACGGTGCCAAGGCAATTGACTATCTCAGATCAGTCTCCAAACGAAGATTACCCTGAAGACCCATTGGCAAATAACAGGTCTACGGACAAAGAAGTCCAAACGGATCTATAAAACCGAAGGCTATTTGATTAGCCCATTTGCAAAGCAAGTTTGTGCTCAGAAGTCTCTAGAATCAAATGGCACATTTTTTTCCACTCAGCCATCTCTGAAGCAACGATTGCTTTAACCTCCTTGATCTTGGCTTGGAGAATTATAACTTCCTCGTCCTTTTGAGCTTTGAGCTTCTGATAGCGATCAGATGCTGTTTTAAGCCCATTTAGATTTTCGATCAGTGAAGCTGCTGCCTCTTCAATCCGAGTAATCCATGCTTCGTGGTCGATCTTAATCGAGAGAGCCTGAATTCGCTCTACCATAAGGTGGCGGTCGGCTGCGACCAAATTGCGCTTAATTGTAATCTTGTTAACTGATTTAAGATTGTGAGCCAAACCAATCTTACTCAACGCCCAAATAAAATATTTAGGTGGGTCAAACTGATACCACCTAACGCCATTCCGGTAATCTCCTGCGAATGTGTGATGGTAGTTGTGGTACCCCTCTCCAAACGTCAGAAACGATAGAATGAAGTTATTGACTGCCGTATGCTCGGTTGAATAAGGCTGGGAGCCCCACATGTGAGCAAGCGAGTTGATGAACCACGTGCAATGATGTACCACAAACATCCGAACAAGTGTACCGATTACAAATGCCCCAAAAAGGTCACCGGTCATGGCCCATAAAAAACCAATCCCAATCGCATTAGCCGCCACCATAAAATACCCGTATTTATCATGTTGCAGCTGAAGGGCGGGACGTTTTACTAGATCATGAATGACTCGAGGATTGATTTCAGGTCTCTTTTTAAGCATCCATAACACATGGGAGTGCCAAAATCCGTCCGGTGCGCTATATGGGTCTAACTCTGTATCCACATGTTTGTGGTGGATGCGATGATCATGGGACCAAGAAAGGATGCTGCCTTCAGTGGCAAACGTCCCGAAAAATATCAACACCGCTTCAATTGCGGGATGAGTGGTGAACGTTTTATGAGCATACAATCGGTGATAGCCCATGGTGATGGCTAGCAGACTGGCTGCGCCTAATCCAACGGTCCACCAAATCAGCGAAGCCGAAGGAAAGGATTGGATTAAATAAATGGGTAATAGAATAGCTAGTAGGAGATGATATCCTATTAGAAAGAGTGAATTGGTCCAGTCAACAGACCATGATCGCGCCTGGGCGCTTTCGTTTTTCTTCATGAAGTTTACTCGGACAAACGTACGATTGCTTGGTCAGAAGGGAAGTGGAATCACGCTTAAATATAATTGACAATAGTGTTCCGAACAAAGAAAACACTACGTACCCAATATCTTTGAAACAATTGTCCAGGCCGGACGACAGTCAAATAGTCCTACGGAGCAGCAACCAAGAAGTTTTGAAGCTTAATAGGCTCCGCTAGATCGAACCACAGCGCTTAACGTCCTCACTAAATTGACCAATTTCGTACGTAATACGAGTCAAATTGCTCCATTCCGTTAGTCCCAGCATCAGAACGACCCGATACTTGCCAAATTCCTGTCATTGCGGGGCTAACCCTTCTTCGCATTGCCCTAATTCTAAGATCTTCCAAGTACTTACCTCTGTTTTATCGACCAAGAGAAGGTTTCCTAAAAGAAAAAGTGAAAAATGATTTAGGATTAATCAAGTAGGGATTTACACTACATTCCAAGAAACAAAAGACCTACAAGTCCGAAATGAAATTTGAAGTACGTTATTCCTCGAAGCCGACCACCTGACATGTAATTCGTCGGGTTTCGTGTCGGTGCATCACCTCTCAGTGATGATTGGTTCTGGGTGAAGCTGCCCGGTCTCTCAAAAAGGGGCCGGGTAAGCTTTTTTTAATGACTTACCACTAATGGATGTGTTTTGTCAAAAGCGATGTCGCTGAACCCAGAGACTTGAATCCGAAAGAAATAGGTACCAGATGCCAAATCCGAAACATCTGCTGTTTGACTGTACCATTGGTCTTCAGTCTGGAAGCCTGTTTCCCACTCCTGGACTCGGCGCCCCAGCGCATCATATAAACTGACCGTTACAATTCCTTCCACAGACAAAAAGTACCGGAAACGTGCGGAATTGGTTGCGGGATTGGGGAAAGCGCTGGTTAATAGGTACGATGATGGGTCTGCAATTTCAAGTTCAATCCTAGCCAATTCTTGCTGCCGACCATTCGCTCCAATTGCAATTAATAAATAAGTCACACTCGATTCACCCAGCACAGAGTTGTCTGAAAATGAAACCGATGAGAACGCGTCGGCTACTAAAGTGGTCGTACCGAGGCTCGTTATTTTTTCAACATGTAAGGAATCGATTCCAAAATCTGAAGAGAGGTTCCACACTAAATCGACTTTACCATTTGAACTGGCGGAAGCGGTCATTTCGGCAACGCCTAAAGGCTCATTACCAGTAGTAAGTAATTCGGCTACTTGGAGCCGGAGTTGTGGAAGTAGAACATAATTATTATCGCCTGGACAAGCTGTTGTACCAAAGTCTCGATGTCCACGAATGAGAGTTGGAGCAACACCATATCGTTCACTTAAAAAAGCAAAAAGCGTTTTATAGGTTTCATACGCTGCCGGTGTGATTTGCTGAACACAATTACTCCCTTCTGGTGGGTGGTAGCAACCCATAATCACAATGCCGATGTTGCCTGTATTGCCTCCGCCAACGTGCGCACCAAGCGCTAGCACGGGGACTTGAGAAAGTGATGTGGAATTATCCATAAATGGCCGACCCTGGTAAAGCCTTCCACCTCGATCAATCGCAAATTGATAGCCTATATCGCTCCATCCTCGAGCGTTTTGATGCAAATCCTGCATAGCTAACATTTGCGCCTTTCCCTGCGCTTCTGTTTCGGCAGAATAACCAGCCGCATGGTGCATGGTCATGAAGTTGTAACTACCGTTGGCAAGGGGAGAGGGTGACCCTAATCTGAACGGTTTTGCATTCCACTGAGCTCTAGTAATCAGATGAGGAGGAATAATAAGGCCGGTCTGAGAGCCAAAAACAGGTTGCAGATCTCCAACAGGTTTGCGGTCTTCGTCGAAAGCGTTGTTAAAAACACCCCCATTTCGAACAACCGTCAAATGTTCGGAATTCACGTCGATCATGAACTCAAATTGGGTTGCAGGGATGGGTTCGTCCTGTCGGTACCCGGCAACGATCGTTCCCCCTGTGGCGGAACGGTTGAGATGAGCTTCCTTCCAATCGGACCACTGTCCATCAATTAAAAACCGAAATGAAGCCTTTGGATCTGGGTCCAGCGTGCCAATTTCTACTACAACACCGGTAAAAGTGGTTGATAGAGTCTCACTTTTATGTATTAATTGAGCCCGCTTACCGGCCTCATATCGCGCTTCCGCGCCCAAATCAGTAAATGAGTCCACCACGTCGCCTAGCATTTGAGCCTGTGCTGTGGTGGAAACGAATACCAAAAACAAGCCCAAAAACAGGCTCTTTGCCATCGTACGTAATCCCATACCCTCAATCACCTTACTAACGTGGTTCGAATCTTAAAACTGCAGGTTTAACGTATACCAATGAGTTTGTTCAAGTCGTCCAAAATCGGCGTATGCGTAGTCAAAACTGACTTTTGTCGATCTATCAATTCGTAAATTAATTCCGCCCCCCATTGTGAGACCTTGTTCACCATCCGTTTCAAATGCATTTCTGTATCCGGACCGTAATGCAAATAGATCTCTGAATTGGTACTCGATCCCCATATTTAGGTATTCACTGTTATCATTGGGGTGAGCGGCGTCGGTCATTAATACAATTTGATGATTCGGTGTGGATATTGCGTCCCACGCCAATCCAACCCGAAACATTAGTGGCAAAGGAAATTTGTCAACTAAATACTCTGAATTAACAATTTCAACGTTTCCCTCTTGATTTGGGGCCGGGTCTGTACTGAAAATGATGTCACGTCCCGACATTTGCATTTTAGGACCGAAATTAGACATTGACGCCCCCAACCGAAGGTTTTCGTACGGGGTGGTAAAAAGTACTCCAACATCAAAAGCCATGGCTGAAGCCGAACTATGCCAAATCTGTTCTCTAATGAATTTAAAGGTTGTTCCAATTGAGAAACGATCGGTCAGAGCGCGAGCGTAACTAAGCTGTAGCGCGAGGTCTTGCTTTTTGAACAGTTCTCCTGTGCCTTCGGGGTTGGCTGTTGTCCTAACTTCCATATCTCCAGAGTCTAAATACAATAAGCTCGCCGCTATGGTGCCTAGCTGCCCAACGTTAATCCCAAATGCAGCGTAATTGTAAGAGATATCGGCCAAGTATTCAGTGTGCGAAAACTGAACAGCTCCTCCCGAAATATTACTT
>CALFHN010000036.1 GCA_937876355.1 uncultured Bacteroidota bacterium
AGAATGATATTTTTGTGTATTCGGATGCATTTGCTTGGGGCGCTTCCGATCTTTGGGCTTTGGCACACACTGCCGTTAGAAATTACACCCACAGATTAACTATTTATGGAAACGTCGACGAGCAACTCAGGGGGATCCTCAGCCAATTCGGGTATGATGATTGTACGCTTTGACGATCAAATCGTACGCTATTTTGTTATTGCCACCGCAATTTGGGGGTTTGTCGGCATGCTGGTAGGAGCATTAATTGCTCTTCAATTGCCCTTTTGGCAAGCCAATTTGGGAGAATATCTATCCTTCGGTCGATTGCGTCCCCTGCATACCAACGCGGTAATTTTCGCATTCGCTGGTAACGCAATTTTTGGAGCGATTTATTACTCCACCCAGCGGTTAACCAAAGCTCGAATGTTTAGCGACCTGATGAGTCGGTTTCATTTTTGGGGTTGGCAATTTATAATCGTTTCAGCAGCCATTACTCTTCCTCTAGGTTTAACTACAGGAAAAGAATATGCAGAACTCGAGTGGCCAATTGATGTCCTAATTGCCGTCGTTTGGGTCGTATTCGCGGTCAATTTCTTTTTAACGCTCAAAATTCGACGTGAAAAGCACATGTATGTGGCTTTGTGGTTTTATATCGCCACAATTGTTACAGTCGCAGTGCTGCATATTGGGAATAGCCTAGCGCTTCCCGTGGGCTTATTCAAATCCTATCCCCTTTTTGCAGGAGTGCAAGACGCCTTTGTGCAGTGGTGGTATGGTCACAATGCGGTCGCCTTCTTCCTGACAACGCCGTTTTTAGGACTAATGTATTATTTCTTGCCCAAAGCAGCAGAACGCCCGGTCTTCTCGTATCGTCTGTCCATTGTGCACTTTTGGAGCATTGTCTTTCTTTATATCTGGGCAGGCCCGCACCATTTGGCTTATACGGCTGTTCCGGAATGGGCCGTAACCCTCGGTATGGTATTTTCGATTATGCTCTGGATGCCAAGTTGGGGGGGAATGATCAATGGACTGTTTACGCTTCGAGGTGCATGGCATAAACTTCGAGATAGCGTCGTTTTAAAAATGTATGTGATCGGTATTACGTTTTACGGAATGTCCACTTTCGAAGGGCCTTTATTATCCGTTAAAACGGTGAATGCCCTATCCCACTATACCGACTGGACGGTTGGGCATGCTCATGCCGGGGCCCTAGGATGGAACGGATTTATGATTTTCGGAATGATCTACTGGCTTTTACCTCGGCTTTGGAATACCAAACTTTGGAGTGAACGCATGGCGAATGCCCATTTTTGGGTTGGAACCATCGGTATGCTTTTGTATGTCATGGCGTTGTATTCTGCCGGAGTTACGCAAGGGTTGATGTGGAGAGCGTTTGACGATGCCGGGCACCTTGTCTACCCTGACTTCATGGAAACGGTCATTCAAATCGTCCCAATGTATTGGGTGCGCCTTGTAGGGGGCTTGCTCTATTTAACCGGAATGATAATGCTCGGGATCAACATGATCATGACCATTAGAACAGCCAAAGAAAAACCATCGGACGCAGCAATTTCAGTCGCTGCGTAGCGTGCTGAAACGCTGAGATAAAAAACCTTATTCATATTCATTATGAGCAAATTTATTCAAACGAATGGTCGGCACCGAACAATTGAAGGGTGGCCTTTAGTTTTTACAGTCTTGACCGTTATATGTGTATTAGTCGGCGGAACAGTTGAATTTCTCCCTCTGGTGTTGATGGAAGGGAATATTCCTGTGATTTCAAGTGTAACCCCGTATACCCCGTTAGAACTTGCCGGGCGTGATCTATATATCAGGGAGGGATGCGTAAATTGCCATTCGCAGATGATTCGCCCGTTCCGAGATGAATTGGAGCGATACGGCGACTATTCCAAGCCTGGAGAATCCGTGTATGATCGCCCTTTCCTTTGGGGATCCAAACGAACCGGTCCAGATTTGGCACGAGTAGGCGGTAAATACCCCGATTTATGGCATGTTCGTCACATGGAAGATCCTCGCTCGACGAGTCCAAATTCGATTATGCCCCCGTATGACTGGCTCCTCTCGAAGACGTTAAAGTTAAATGATCTTCCCGCAAAAATGAGAGGTCTGAAATCGCTCGGAACCCCATATTCTACCGCAGATATTGACGGTTCGGTTGAAGATGCTAATGCGCAAGCTGAAAACTTAGCACGTAATATTGCCGCAAACGGAGGACCAGAGGATTTAGCCGATAAAGAAATTGTCGCTGTGGTCGCCTATTTGCAGAGACTGGGCACTGATTTAACCAAATTGACGAATTAACGTCTGGAGGTTATCAAAATGATGAAAGAAGTAGTGCACGCCATGGAGTCAGGAAGCCTCGCATATATCGGTCTTTTTGCGTTCATATTTGCTTTTGCTCTCATCATGGTGCGCGTGTTCAGCATGAAAAAGAAAGAACGCGACGAAATCAAGAATATCCCTATTGAAGAACCCACTGAATTCTATCCAGAACAGAAACGATAGAAGGTTGAAATATGTCAAAAATGGACTCAAACCCTAAAACTTCAGTTTCAGACGAACCCCTAATTAGCGGTCATAATTATGATGGAATTGAGGAGTTTGACAATCCGATGCCCGGTTGGTGGGTTTGGATGTTTGTCGCTTGCATTTTGTGGACTCCCGTCTACATCTTAGGCGTACACCAATTCGGATTTATTAATAGCTACGAAGATGACTTATCGTCGTCACAAATGGAGCTGGCACAGTGGCGCGCTGATTATGAAGCAGCAAATCCGACAGCCGTAGCGACGGAAGAAAGTATTGCGCCATTCGTAAACGTTCCACAAAACATAGAAGCTGGTGCTACTCTTTTTTCGACCTATTGCGCGATGTGCCATGGAGCGGCTGCCGAAGGCCTAATTGGACCAAACTTAACTGACGACTACTGGATTCACGGAAACACGAATTCGAATTTGTTTGATGTCATTACCAATGGCGTGCTGGAAAAAGGAATGACCCCTTGGGGAGCCGTCCTTGACGTAGACCAACGCTCCCAGGTGATTGCCTTCATCAGGTCCATTCATGGCTCCAATCCGCCCGGAGCCAAAGCACCAGATGGTGAATTAGCGACCCCAAATGATTGACAAAGAAGCTCTTGGGCCTTCTCGAATATTAGAATCACCCGTAGATGTCCTGACAACGCTGCATAGTGATGGCAAGCGTAAGTGGATGTACCCCACCGAAAGCAAAGGCCGCTACCTGTCCAAACGGCGCATCGTTGCCTGGGTTTTGGTTGTTTTGTACTTGATCTTGCCCATACTTCAACTGGCCGGGCGTCCGGTTGTCCTTTTGGATTTTGTGCACCGAGAATTTGCGCTATTTGGCCTGGTTTTCTACCCCACTGATACCATTTTGATGATGATCTTTATGGTAGGGGTCATGCTCTCCATCGTTCTGGTTACGGCTTTGCTTGGGAGGGTTTGGTGCGGGTGGTCTTGTCCACAAACGGTCTATCTCGAGTTTGTTTTCAGGCCTCTTGAGCGGCTTATTGAAGGCCCTGAACATGTTCGTAAGCGACGGAATGAAGGACCTAGGACATTGGATAGACTCTGGAGAAAAGCAGCTAAGCAAGTGGTCTTTTTAGTCATTTCCATTCTGCTGTCTCACACATTTATTGCCTATTTCGTTGGTTGGACGTCTCTGAATTCATGGCTCCAAGGACCACCAGCGGAAAACTGGGGATTTTTCCTTCTCACAACCATTGTTACTGGGCTTGTGTGGTTTGACTTCGCCTATTTCAGAGAACAGATGTGTACCATTGCTTGCCCGTACGCGCGGATGCAATCAATTATGTTGGATCGAGATTCCCTAATCGTCTCTTATGATCCGGGGCGAGGTGAACCTCGGGCAAAAAGATCAAAAAAGGCCCTTTTGGAAGAATCAAAGGGACTCATTGAGTCTAAAGGAGATTGCATCGATTGTTATGCTTGCGTTCGTACGTGCCCCACAGGAATTGATATTAGAGACGGCCTTCAAATGGAATGTGTGACGTGTACACAATGCATAGACGCTTGTGACCATATCATGGACAATTTGGCAAAACCTCGTGGACTGATTCGATACACTTCTGAAAATCAACTCGAGGGCATAAAAACTAAATTGATCAGGCCCAGGTCCGTTATCTATGCCATGTTGATTATTTTGATGTTTTCTGCCTTCACGTTTGTATTAACATCCAGAGACTCCTATGATATAAATGTCGGCCGGGCCGTCGGGGAGCCATTTGCCGAACTGCAGGATGGACACATTTCGAATCGACTTCGATTTCGCGTAAGAAATCAAACCGCGAATGAATCAACGTTTGAAATCACTTCCATTGAGCCCATTGGAACGCAGTTGAGAATTGTTGGCACCTCTCCAGTAGAGTTATTGCCCGGGGAGATGAAACGGGTTGAAGTGTGGGTGCTTATTCCAAAAGAAGCTTTATCATCTACGAGTGTTGAAGGGAAGTTTAGGATCACATTCTCAGACGGCCACGTTGATGAACCCAGTTTTGTATTATTGGGACCAAATCACAACCAATAGATGTTATCACGATTTAAAGAAAAGGGCTTAATTTGGCCTATCGCAGTCGCCTCCTTACTCTTGAGTAGTGTTGCAATTATGGGTGCTTTTGTGATGGCTTCCACATCAGATGGTGGGCCGCGGATTATTGATTCTTACTACGAGAAAGCGGTTCAATGGGATTCGTTGTCTGCGGTAAAAGGAGAAGTTAAGGCTCGTAACTGGCTGCCGGACTTGGTGTTATCGCAGTCCTCTGCCCTGTTTGTGATACGAGATTCGGCACGGACACGAATTCCGTTTTTGACAGGAGAAGTGATTTTGTCTAGGCCTCACCTTGGCACAGAAACGCCTCCCCTGCCCTTAGCGTTTGTTCAGGCCGACTCGTCTTATGTGTTTTATCCAATTGACCTGACGCCTGGTCTATGGGATTTTACGTTCTTGTTGAAAGCTCCTAATCAGGCATTGGAAGTGACGATTCGGAAGGACGTGAAAGTTAATGTCGCCAACTGATTCGAAGACCCCGCAACAACTCACATTAGTGAGCGATAAAGACTATTCATGCGCCCATTGCGGACTTCCTGTTCCAAGCCACAGAAAGGGCACTGAAGTCTCATTTTGTTGTAATGGATGCGCTTCCGTTTTTGCTATTCTCAATGAAAGTGGTCTCGGCAAATCGTATTACGACCTGCGAAGGTCAACTGGAAATCGCGATTCAGGATCGCGTCCGAGCCAGAGGGCTAACGAACACTTATTGATTGAGTTGGACTCAGAAATGTTTGCCGAGTCTCACACGTCTGTATTGGAAAATGGATTTGTTCGAACTCACTTGTATTTAGACGGAGTTCATTGCGCCGCTTGCGTTTGGCTGATCGAACAATTGCCAAAAGAATTAAATGGCATTAGAAGCGCACAGCTAAACCTTCCTCGGAGCCGCCTATCCCTTGAATGGCAGCCAGAGAAAATACAATTGTCCGCTATCGCCCGATGGCTCTGGCGGTACGGCTACGGTGTGGAGCCACGCATCGACGGCGAGGAGGCAAAAGAGACCCGAGAAGAACGCAAGCTATTGATCCAAATGGGGATAAGCTGGGCTCTCGCGGGAAACATCATGTTGCTCGCGTTCGCCATGTATGCTGGGCTAAGCCCAGATTCAACAGGTTTGTTTGAAGCGGCACGATGGGTTTCGTTTGCGCTAGCAATACCTGTTCTGATAATTGGTGGGGGTGTCTTCTTTAGAAAAGCATTTCAATCGTTGATGCTTTCCTTTCGGCTGAGATCGGTACAAAACCTACATATGGACCTTCCTATCTCTCTTGGCATTTTGGTGGGATTTGTTTCGAGTGGTTGGGCGACCATAACCGGCCGAGGTGAAGTTTGGTTTGACTCCATTGGCATTTTGATCGCGGCGTTATTGACTGCTAGGTGGATTCAGCTGCGGGCTCGGAGATTGGCCGGAAACTCTACGGAGCAGTTGTTAGCGATTCTACCGTCCACTGCCCATCAAGAAGACTCAGCAGGGGGGCTGACTAGCGTTCGCACTGAAAACCTTAAGCCTGGCGATGTAGTTATTGTAAAACCAGGCGAGCTCATACCAGTCGACGGGATACTTCTTTCGAGTGGTTCACTTATTAATACTTCTGTATTAACGGGAGAATCTGTTCCAATTCGGAAAACTAGAGGCGACCAAGTATTTGCCGGTACGACAAATGAAACGGACCGAATACACATTCAAGTTCAGTCTGTGGGGGTGCAATCCAATGTCGGTCGATTGGTATCGTGGGCTTCCAAAAACGTGGGCGAAGGCTCGTATCAATCAGGTTGGATTTCCGTTCTGGGAAGTTGGTTCACTGTTGCAGTGATATCAACATCCGTCGTTGCCGGGCTGTATTGGTGGATCGCAGACCCATCTCAACTTGCACCTGTCATCGTGTCTCTGCTCGTCATCACCTGCCCGTGCGCCTTAGGAATGGCAGCCCCTCTTGCCTTGGCAGTCGGTACCGGGAAAGCTGCCCGAAAAGGGATTTTTATTAAGAGCGAGTCTGTATTTGATTGGCTAAACAAGGTAGACGTCGTCGTCCTAGATAAAACGGGTACCCTGACCTGGGGCAAAATGTCTATCGTCGAAATAGCTGGATCAGATTCAGTGGCTGATATCGAAATTCCAATGGAAATGGAATTGGCAATGAAAATGGCCTCGGCCCTGGAATCAGACAGTGTTCATCCAATCGGACGTGCGTTCCAAACTTGGTCCGAAGGCAGAATCCTGCCATCATCTGAGTCTACAATTCATGCTCCAAGCAAAGGGATTGAAGGTTTTGTTGGTAAAACCAAAGTTCGGGTAGGAAATTTAGAATGGATACCACTCCAAGAGGGTCGATTGAAGGAGCATTCCGAGCGCATGCTTGGGTTAGGCCAGGTTGTAATCGCGGTAGAGATAAATGGAATTCCATCGTGTGTCGTGGCACTAGATGATCCGCTTCGATCGAATGCCAGCGAACTTATTCGTCATATTCAAGACTCGGGAAAACACGTTGTGCTCTGTTCAGGAGATAACTCGGAAACCACCGTACGAGTTGGAGCACAAATCGGTCTCTTTCCTGAAGCTTGTTTGGGAAATTTCGATCCCAACATGAAAATGGGTTTAATCCAGGACTTTATTTCAAAAGGCCGCATTGTGGCCATGATTGGTGATGGTGTAAACGATTCAGGGGCACTACAAGCGGCTCACGTTGGGGTAGCGGTTACAGAAGGCACTGCGGCCTCTCGGTTTGCGGCAGATGCATTCACAACTCGTTCCGGACTCGAGGCCATCATCGAATTATTCCAAGAATCAGGAAAAATAATTCGAGTAATAGATCGAAACCTTGTGTTTTCCTTGGGTTACAACATTTTGGGCGCCAGTTTGGCCGTTATGGGTCTAGTAAATCCCATGTTTGCCGCAATTGCAATGCCCGTAAGTTCACTAATTGTCGTGTCATCTTCCGTGATGCAAAGAACATTTGTCAAGCGAACGAATTCATAATGAACGTTTTGTATTTTTTAGTTCCTTTGGCGCTACTCCTTGCCGCGGCCGGCGTTTGGGCCTTCATATGGTCGGTTCGAAATGGCCAATTTGAAGATGTCGAAACACCGGCCATGCGTCTCCTGTTCGACGACGAATCCACTTCTGACGACTCTAATGTGTCATAGAGGGTAACATAATTACTCCACGAAGTAGGGTTACAAGTCCAAAAAGCACGATAAGCCAACCGGTGGCAAGGGTAACATTCATTCTGGTACTAGTCGATACCGCTTTAAACATATGGGCTGCAAGGAATAACGAGGGTAATGTACCGATTCCAAACACGATCATAAACAAAGCGCCAGAAGACGGTCTACTGGTCGATGCAGCGGCAGCAAAGGCCGCATATAGTAGCCCACATGGCAGAAATCCATTAAATAGCCCCATCAAATATTTGCTGGTTTTGGAATGTGATTGAATCGCCTCGCTGAACGCAATTCTAAACCATTGTGGCATTTTTAGATTAAATCTTGTAGCTATTGGGTTCACACCAGCCAACTCCGTCCCAATCCAGATCATCATGATCCCAATTATACCTGCAAGTATTCGAGAGCCAAGCGGGGATTGATGAAATACTGTTCCAACTCCCCCTGCAATTCCTCCAACAATTGCATAGGTAGTGGTCTTCCCAAGTGTATACAGAAAGAATGCCCGCGAGAAATGCCACTTTTTAGCCTTTGAAAGAGCCAAGGCAGCAAATCCGCCGCACATACCTGCGCAATGAAGGCCACCCATCAGGCTAAGTGCGAGTGCAGTTCCTATCCAAATCATATGCGGGTTTTTAAGTATCTTATGATTTTACATGCTCGATTCATACCGCTTTCAGCTTGATGATCCCCCTTCCCTATTCAGCTCTGGATGCGATTCAACACTTGTCCAACCAGGATTCTGTTCTCGGTAGGTTGATCCACACCATTGGTCCGTATGAAGGTGGCCTCCTGCCTGCCCCTTCGCCCTTTGAGGCACTTTGCGAGGCGGTTGCATATCAACAACTTTCTGGCAAGGCAGCAGCAACAATATATGGTCGATTTCGATCACTATCAGATCAAAATGAGGCATTAGATCCTAAAACGGTGTTGGAAATCCCGGACGAATTAATGCGTTCAGCTGGCTTGTCTCGTGCCAAAACAGCAGCTATCAAAGACCTTGCATCCAAAACACTTGACGGTAGCGTACCACATCAAGATTCCCTATCACCTCTTTCTGACCAAGAAATAATTGATCGGCTTACGGCCGTGAAAGGGGTCGGACCGTGGTCCGTCAAAATGTATTTGATGTTTCGACTAGGCCGTCCAGATGTTCTTCCTCAAACCGATCTTGGTATCCGGAAAGGTATAATGCGGACGTACGGGCTGAAAACATTGCCGACTCCAAAAGAGGTTATTACCATCGCGGAATCGTGGCGACCATACCGCACTTTGGCCTCTTGGTATATTTGGAGATCGCTTGAAATAGAGACAAACCTTAGTCCACAGGGCGATTAAAAATAATCACGTGCTGTTGAGGTAATACGTCTCGGGTTTCCCTCCATTTAAACCCAACTGACTCCACTTCGCGCTTAATTTGTTCTTCTGACATGCGATGGGCAGCTTCCACTCCAATTGTATCATCTTCCAACCGATACTCTACTACGACCAATCGAGCACCGGGCTTCAGTGATTCCAATATCGACTGAATCATCTCTCGAGGAAATGTAAACTCGTGGTAAGAAGCTACAATAAGAACCAGGTCCATTTTGCCCGAAGGTAAATTGGGACTCACCTCTGAACCCAAAACGGGGACGACGTTTCTAAGCCCCAAACGTTCAGAGCGCGCTGAAAGGGTATCCACAAGCGATGGCTGAACTTCAACAGAATAAACCCTGCCATGTGATACGATGTCTGCCAATAAAAATGTGAAAAAACCTGTTCCCGAACCAATATCAGCTACAATGGCAGATGGATTGAGCTCGAGTACATCGAACAGCCTGTTTGGAAGCTCTTCCACATTTCGTCCAGGTCGATCCAACCACAAAGCTCCATGTTCTGAGCTCATTACATCAGCAATTTCTCGATTCATGTAATATCGACCGGATCCACCTTCCGAGGTTGACGTCTTTTGAACGTACACCTCGGGATCAGCACACCCGATTAAGAGCATCAAACACATGATGCCCACGTGGTTATGCAAAAAATATTGTTGCCGAGGGTACACTAGAATTTTGTCCTATAGAGCCAAAGAATACAGGTCCATACTAATTCAATATCGAAAGGTTTATACACAAAAGCCGGGGCGGGCCTATTGGCCCGCCCCGGCTTAACAGGGTGCGACTCTTCAAAATCTTCTAATTATCGGTTGTAAACTGACCATATTCAAACCTAACCAACATGCCGTCCATTGACTTTCCAAAAGGATAACCAGCATTGCGATAATCGTCTAAGGCTGTACGGCAAAAACCGGTAACTATCTTTCTCATTGATGCCGTATTGGCACGCCGAGTGGTCGCATCTTTATCGAAGTTGAGTTCTTTCATCTGGCCTTTAATCAGTCTGTTGTAAATCATTTTCTACATTCAGATTATCGACACGGCGTTCAGATTCTAAAGACTGTTTTTGTCCTAAAAGATGGCCTCGTCGCATTATTCATCTTTCAATTGATAAAATTCTTTTACAGCATTCCAATTAGCAAAGTCGATCCCTTTTTTACCGTAGGAAAAGCCATCGATGACAACCGCTTTGATGGTCCTATCGGGAAGTGAGCTAAAGTCGACCGCATCTGTCGAAGTTTCATAAAATATTTCTAAAAATTGATCATCGTATCCATATCCGAATGAAACGGTATAATCCACAGCTGGAAGATCAGGCGACTCTACCCCAAAGGTATATGGCATGGCAGTCCAGGTACCTTGATCTCGGAAAAAAAGCAACACCGCTCCTTCATCCACAACCAATGAATTGATGTCGGGGACGTTGTATTGTACGGAGGCTACCGTGCCATTAATGTCCGCGTCGGCCATATTAAATTCAAAGTTGAGCGAAAATACATTTGCATTTCCAGGAGGCCCTTCGGGACCGACACTTTCTTCAATAACACACCCTGAAGTCATTAATATTAAAGCCAGAATCAAAATTGGTTCAAAACGTCTCATGTCACACCTCAGCGCCAAAAGGCACATTTGTTTTTGTATTCAAACCACAACCTCCAAAACACAGGCCAAATTCCCATTGATCTTAAAAACCGCCACCAGACATGCTTTAAAGCCCTTGAAAAGTTTTCTGGTGTCCATGATTGACTACACTGGCATCGCGAACGAACGTTTTTTGTACACAACCTTCGATTTAAAGACATTAGGCATTGGGTTATAGATATGAGGCCCGAAATACATGCGATCTATTTAATATGAGCGTCAGGCGAAACAGAATGATGACATTTTTGTTGTTTAAAATTAGAATTCTACTCGTCGTTTTGACGTACCGGAAAGTCTATTAGACGCACCGGGCAGGCTTATTTTCAACGTTTGAAAACATGATCCACGCCGTAATTATGGCTGGCGGTATTGGAAGTCGGTTTTGGCCGATGAGCCGCAGAGATAACCCAAAACAGTTCTTGTCCATCGTCGGTGAGGATACGTTAATTCAAAATACTGTTGCCCGGCTAAACGGTATTATTCCAATTGAAAACTGCCATGTGGTGACACATTCTCGGTATGTTGAAAACACGCTAGAACAGATTCCAGCCCTGCCTGCGGAAAACGTATTTGCCGAGCCAATCAGCAGAAATACGGCCCCATGTATTGCCTACGCCGCATTAAAACTTTATCAAAAAGACCCGGACGCCATTATGGTCGTCCTTCCCGCGGATCACGTCATTCGCAACGTGCGCAAGTTTCACGAAGCGCTCAAAGTGGGAATCGCAAAAGCGGCTGAAGAAAATGCGCTGGTGACAATCGGCATAGAACCCACGTTTCCGTCTACTGGATATGGATATATCCAATTTGATCCGGAAGACTCTGAAGACCAGAGTGAACTGTCGGCACTTTTTGTAAAAACGTTTGCTGAAAAGCCAAATATTGAAACGGCTGAGCGGTTTTTGGATTCGAGCGATTTCTTATGGAATAGCGGAATGTTTATATGGAGAGTGGATTCCATTCTATACGCCATCGAAAAACATCTTCCTGACGTATTTGAGTCTTTCTCAAGTCTTAAAGAAGGACTTACAGAGGACGAAGAGCTGAAAGCCGTCTTGAGCTCGTTTAAGGCTTGTCCATCCATTTCCATCGACTATGGCGTAATGGAACGGGCCGATAAAGTATATGTTGTTCCAGGTTCATTTGATTGGAGCGACGTTGGGGATTGGAAAGCTGTTTTTGAGCTTCGAGAAAAAGGAAAATCCGGGAATGCTGTCGAGGGCAACGTTATTCTGCATGATGCAAGCCGATGTTTTGTTCAAGCCGGTGACAAGTTGGTCGCACTAATTGGGGTTGAAGATTTAATCGTGGTTAATACGGAAGATGCGCTGCTTGTCTGTCACAAAGAGGCCACTCAAAGAGTGAAAAACGTAGTGGATTACCTATACACACATCGGCTGGATAAATATGTTTAAGGGTTCTTGTCCTTAATCATTTCTTAATACTTTTGGGTGCATCCTTCAGTGGGCGGTGACGTAAGGGTCGGATTGTGACTGGTCAGTCACTATGTATTTTCACGGCTCTGATAGCACATCTCTTCGTCCTAAGCATGTTATCTCCTGCTAAAAATGTTTCTGATCGCTTGTCAAGACGAGATAGAGAGATCCAGTATAAGCGACTAGAGATTCTTGAAGCCGCGCAGGAAGTGTTCGCTGAAAAAGGCTACCAACAAGCTACCCTTGAAGAAATTGCAAATCGAGCCGAGTTTGGGAAAGGGACACTCTACAATTATTACCCGTCTGGCAAACAAGAAATACTCTTAGCCATTTTTGAAAGGCTTTATGGCCAATTGTGCGAGTTGATCGGAAGCACGTTTAATGAGAGCCCAGAAAAGCCCTTTACAGAGCAACTTCATTCCTTTTTTGACCACACCTTTTCGTTTTTTCTCCAAAAACTGGACTTGTTCGTAATCCTGATCCGGGAAGCTCATCGAATTGGTGTGGGCGAAGATCCTTCTCCGCAAGCATTTTTTATTCAGCAGCGAAACCGAGCTATCGAAGCCTTATCTGTTCCAATTCAAAGAGCGATAGACAATGGCGAAATTAGTACAACCTCTGCTTCCTTTTTGGCTCATATCATTATGGTCAATGTAAATGGATGCCAGATGAAAGCGTGCAATTTGTTTTCTGAACAGGATACGGATTCGCCAAAATCGGCAGCTGAAATGGCCGACTTTCTAACACAACTTATATGTAATGGTGTCGCAAAAAAACCAGATACCGTTTCAGAAAGCTTGAGAAGATCTCTATGACAAGAAAATCCATCTCCTTACGTATAGTCAGTGCCCTACTAAGTTTTTACGCGGTTGGCATAGTGCTTCCCAACGTTTCTCCTACGCTCATTGCTAACGCTCAGGAAATATCGGACCCCGGCAACCGCCAACGAATGGTTTTAACACTGGATGAAGCGATTCAAATCGCTTTAATCGAAAACACGGCATTAAAGAATGTTCGGCTAGACCAAGACTTTGCTCAATCCCAAATTAAAGAAGGCTGGGCAGAGCTTTTTCCAAAAGTAGACCTTAATTCGGCCTACACCAGAAATGTGTTGTCGGCCAATCCATTTGCTGGATCCGACGCGGGTGGCTTGTTTGAGACCTTAGGCTTTTTGAATTGGATCTCATTTAATGAACAGGCCCGAACCGACAATGACGCTAGTTCGAATCCGATTTCAATAGGCGATTATTTTCAACGCATCCAGAACGGATACGAAAATGCCGGAATCGTAAGGTCCACGTCTGACAACCCGTTCAGCGTTCCTAACGTGTATACCAACGGCGTATCTATAGTCCAAAAGGTATTTGATGGTCGCGCAATATTTGGAGCCTACGGCGCCTCAAAATGGCTTAAACCGTTCAATGAATTTGCTGTAACTCGAGAGGAGCATCGGCTCATTAATCAGGTAAAAACTACTTGGTACGCGATTCTGTTATTGATGGAGCAGGAAAGTGTTCTAGCGCAAAGCGTGTTCAGATCAAAAAGCACACTACAAGAGGTCTCCCGCCAGGTAACACAGGGGGTGGCTCCAAAATTTCAGCGTCTTTCGGCGGAAGTTGAACTTGCTAACCAAGAGACTCAACTGGTTCAGGCTCAGACCAATAGTGCTGCAGCTATCGATAATTTGAAAATATTGTTATCCGTTCCCTCTCTTTACGACCTGGAATTACGGGGTACACTGGAAGGAAGTATGGACGGATCCATGGTTAACACATCAATGGAAGACGCCGTTACCGTTGCTTTAGAAAAACGTCCAGATCTGGCACAAACCCGGATAAGCATAGAATTAGAACGAATCCAGCTACAGGTCGCAAAAGTTGAGTTTTTACCCACGATTGATGCCTTTGCAAATTTTAATTACCTCGGCAATGTGCCTGATGAGAGGTCGGTCATTTCTACTTCTGCACAGGACCCATTCACATTTTCACAATCCAACAGGGGATATTTCGATACCGCCTATTGGGATCGTAGTACAAACATTGGATTTCGATTGAAGTGGAATCTTTTCAACGGTTTTGCCTCAAGACAACACGTTCAGCAGCGCAAAATTGCGATTCAAAAAGCCGAAAATAACTCAGATTTTTTGGCCCAAAGCATACAAATTGAAGTTGATCAATCTTTACGCAATCTGACCGCGGCTCAGACTAGAATGTTTAGCCAACAAAAAAATGTTGAACGGGCTGATCTGAATTTCGAATATGCTTCTTCGCGTTTAAAAGAGGGTGTTGCGACTCCAATCGAAGTTAGAGAGGCGTCCAGCCAGTTGGATCAAAGTAAACTGGGTTATTTGCAAGCCGTCCACGACTTCCTTGTAGCTCGAAGTGCCTACCAAACAGCGATTGGTGACCCAGAAAATTGATCACAAAATGCTCACCATGCTGCAATATGAACCATTAGCCTCTACTCTACCAAATCCTAGAACCGATTACGGAACCCTAAAACAGGGCCGAACACAGTACCGGAATAAAATGTCCCGATTGAAATTATATACCATCTTCGCTTTCCTATTTGTCGCTGCTACGCTGATTTTGTCGGCGTGCGGTGGCGAATCCACCGAAACGGAGTCCAGCGTAGCTGAGACCAATTCGAATCTGCGAGTGGTAAAAGTGAACACCTACGCCGTGATCATGTCATCATTCGAAGAAATTATTCCTGTTACGGGTATCCTGGCCTCACCCAGAGATGCTTCTCTATCCGCGCAAACCGCTGGTACGATAACATTTTTGGTTGAAATTGGAGACCGTGTCGAACAAGGTGATATCGTTGCAAAGCTCGATGACCGTTTGATACAAGCTGGTCTCGAGCAAGCCCAGGCCACTAGGTTGTCGGCTTTGGCCGCCGCAGATTTAGCTGAAGACTTATTCCGCAGGCAAAAACCTCTTTATGCCGATTCAATCATTTCAGCGATCGAATTCGAAAGTGTGCGTTCTCAACGTAACCAAACCCAGGCTGTTCTCGCCCAAGTGGACGCAGCTGTTTCTCAAGCTAAGCAACAACTTGAAAACACGCTCATAAGGGCTCCTTTTTCCGGTTCTATCGAGGCCCGAATGGCGGAGAAGGGCGAGCAAGTTATGCCAGGCTCTCCCATTGTTCGAGTCGTCGACACGAGCAGTCTAAAAATATTGGCGGGCGTTCCGGAACGATACGCAGCGGACGTCAAGGTCGGCACAAAAGTGGACGTCTCTTTAAAGGCTTATAACGGTGATCTATTTGATGCGAAAGTGTCGGTAGTCGGAAACGTAATTGATCCGAAAAACCGCACGTTTATAATTGAGGTTAACATCTCAAATACCGGCCGAAATTTGAAACCACAAATGATCGTTGATGTGCTTATCTCCCGCCGCGTGCTTGAAAACCAAATTGTACTACCTCAAACATCCGTCATTTTGGATGAAAACGGATCTAGTGTTTATGTAGTGGACGAATCAGGCTCGAAGAAAGTGGCAAAGTTGATTCATGTCGAAACGGGTGCTTGGTATGACGGAAGAATCGTGATAACTAGCGGACTTGAAGAAGGACATCGTGTAATAACCGTGGGACAATCCTTGGTCTCCGAAGGAGATTTGGTCGAGATCGTAGCGGACGCATCGTAATCCGCTCCTCCCTCATCCATCAATTAGACCAAATTAAAACCTGAACCGGTTATGAAAATTACCAACACGGCTATCGACTATAGAACGACCGTTCTCGTTTTGACGCTAGTGCTCACAATGGGCGGGATTTATAGTTATATAACCATCCCCAAAGAAGCCAATCCCTCTATTGAGGTCCCGAATATTGTAGTTACGACAATATATCCCGGAGCGTCTCCCGACGACGTCGAGTCGTTGATTACTCAGAAAATTGAAAAAGAAGTACAAAGCATTAATGGTATAAAAGCCATTCGGTCTACATCGACAGAGGGTGTTTCTAGTATCGTGGTTGAATTTGAACCCGACATTTCAATTGACGATGCTTTTGCAAAAGTTCGGGACAAGGTGGACGTCGCAAAGTCGGAACTCCCTTCTGACGTCGACGAACCTATGGTCAGTGAAATCGACTTCTCTGAATTTCCAATTCTCACCATTAATTTGTCGGCTCCTTATCCGCTGACCAGACTGAAGTCTATAGCGGAAGAGTTGCAAGACGTATTGGAGTCGATCCCAAGTGTACTTGCCGTCGATTTAATTGGCGGACTCGACCGCGAAATTCAAATCGATGTTGATCTATCCTTAATGCAAGGATATAATCTTACGTTTCGTGACGTCGTTAATGCTATTGCGGATGAAAACACCAACCTACCGGGCGGGTCAATTGATGTCGACCAGTCGAACTTTCTAATCCGGGTGAACGGTGAAATAACTGACCCTGAAGAGTTGAAAAACTTAGTCATTAAAAGTCCAAACAACGTACCTATCTACATTCGCGATTTGGCAACAGTTGAGTTTGGATTTAAAGAGCGAACATCCTATTCCAGACTAGCCATCTTTAAAGAGGAAGACGAAAACGATAACCTTCGAACACTTTCTAGCGAAAAATCTGCCCTCCTACCGGTAATCAGCTTAAACGTCAAAAAGCGCTCAGGCGATAATATTTTAGAGACCGTCGATCAAGTAGGAGCAGTAATGGATGCCTTCATATTTCCGTCGGGCACCCAGATTATTATCACCGGGGATCAATCGGTATTTGTCCAAGAACTGATTAAAGACCTTGAAAACAACATTATCAGTGGCCTAATCTTCGTTATTGCCGTTTTATTGTTCTTTTTAGGAGCTCGAAATGCGACGCTAGTTGGGATGGCAATTCCCCTATCTATGTTTATTTCATTCTCTGTTTTTCAGGCGATGGGATACACGTTGAATTTCATCATCCTATTCTCCATGATCATTGCCCTCGGAATGCTGGTGGACAACGCCATCGTCATTGTGGAGAATATTTTCCGTTATCGAGAGGAAGGCCACTCACGCTTTGACGCCGCAAAAAAAGGTACGGCGGAGGTAGCCGGAGCAGTTATTGCATCTACCTTGACAACCGTTGCTGTTTTCTTCCCAATGTTGTTTTGGCCTGGGATGATTGGCGAATTTATGAGTTGGATGCCACTAACTCTGATTATTACCCTCCTTTGTTCGCTTTTTGTGGCAATCATCATTAATCCAGTGTTTACGGGCATTTTTATCCGACTGGAAGGTGAAGTAGACGCTCCTAGAACTCCTTTTGCAAAAAAAATAACGTGGGCAGTCATTGCGGTTCTAGGGTTAACCTTAGGAATTGCAAATTGGAAAACACTGGTCGTATTTGTTGTTGGCGTGCCATTAGTCATGTTTTTACACCGGAGAATCTTTAAGCCTGTTGGAGATCGATTCATCTCAAAAGGACTTCCGCGGTTTATTGAGAAGTATCGAAAAGTATTGTTATGGATGCTTGAGCGAGATTACACGCCTAAACGAGCTTTGGCTCGCAATACGGCTGCTCTGGGAGCTTTCACCATCGGCTTTTCGTTGTTGATTGTTGGAGGACTCGTCTCGTCAGGGCTTGGTCAGACCTCAGGCCTCGTTTTTTTAGTACCAGGCGGGATTCTTCTTTTGGTAGGCACTCTGGGTATTCTAGCCCATACGCTTGAAGCTCTTATGCTTGGGAAGTCAGGTAGTATCAAGGGAGGAATCCTTTTCGCAATTGTCTCCGCATCGTTTCTGACCCTAATGTGGCTTCTGGACAAAGATGTTGACCTAATCACTGCAACGGAATTGATGGTCTTTCCTGGTTTGGTTGTGCTGGCCGGCTTCATTGGAAAACTATTTGTTACAAAACAACACTTGATATTGACGGACAATCGAGCCATTCTCCTAAATGGTTCTATCGGCTCGTTAATTCTGATCATTTTTATGTTCGCCATGGCTCCGACTGGGGTGGAATTTTTCCCAAACACCTCACCTAGTCAAATCATGGTCACGGCAGAAGGGCCGCTGGGTATGAATCTTGACGCCTCTAACGAACTAGCAGAGGAAGCCCGTAGGCGACTCGAAAATCTTTTGACGGGCAATGAAAATGCTCGTGAAAATGTTAAAAACATGCTGGTGAATGTGGGTGTAAGCGCGAACGCTATGTTCGGTGGTGGGGCACCGAGTCCGGAGCGTTCCCGAGTTACGTTAAATCTAGTTGACTACAAGGACAGAGTTGAAGACAGTTTTGAGACCATGGATGCCATTCGGGGCCAATTGCAGGGTATCCCGGGTGCTGAAATCACCTTCAGCAAGGACGAAGGCGGCCCCCCAACGGGACCACCAGTTAATATTGAAATCACAGGCCCGGATTTTGCAATCATAACAAAAATTGTTCTTGACGTACGGAGCAAGTTGCGAAATGCTTCTGAAACGCAAAGTATCCCTGGATTGGTGGATGTTCAGGACAACTTGAGCTTTGGCCGTCCTGAAATGAAGGTTGTGATTGATCGCGAACGAGCAGCTCGATTCGACATTTCAACCCGGAAGATTGCAACTACCGTTCGGGCCGCTGTCAACGGCATTGAAGCGGGAAAATTCAGAGACGGCGAAGACGACTATGATATTATTGTTCGACTTCGGGAGGAGGATCGCGCTTCGCTTGAAAGCCTTCGCAATCTTTCAATTCTTGAAGAGGGCGTTCAAATCCCTTTGGTTTCTGTTGCCGACTTGGAAATTGGAAGCGGCTTAGGAAGTGTAACCCGCCTAGATTTGGCCCGAGTTGCTCTCGTTACCGGGGATGTGGCACCTGGGTACAACAGCGCCAACATTTTAACACAAGTTCAGACGTATCTCGCTGCGTACGAAGCGGATATGCCGCCTGGGTACACGATGAGCTACACGGGAGAAAACGAAGATCAAGCTGAAAGCTTTGAGTTTTTGTCTATCGTAATGTTAGTGGGCGTATCTCTGATCTTCATGATCATGATCGCGCAGTTTAACCACGTTTCGTCCCCTTTTATTATAATGGTGGCAGTTGGCTTTAGTCTAATTGGCGTCATTTTGGGCCTAATATTGACTCGGACGCCGTTTGGGTTGATGACCTTTATCGGAGTCATATCTCTGGCTGGCATTGTGGTGAACAATAACATTGTACTCATCGACTACATGATGCAACTTCGAGGCCGTGGGATTTCTAAGCGAGAAGCAATTATTGAGGCAGGTGCCACTCGACTACGCCCAGTTCTTCTTACCGCGACGACCACAATACTCGGACTAATACCGCTTACGTTTGGTATCAATGTCGATTTTGTTGGACTGCTAACAGACCTCAGCCCGAATTTCCAGTTTGGATCTCAAAACACGCAGTTTTGGGGCCCAATGGGCTCTGCAATCATTTCAGGTTTAACGTTTGCGACTTTTTTGACGCTGGTTATAGTCCCTGTGATGTATTCAGTCTTTGATTCCCTCGCCGAGCGTTTGCAGTTAGCGTTAAAAGGTCCCGATGCTGTGGTATCTTCAGAAGCGCACTGACAGGAGCGTTCCACAACAAGTAACTAGTGACTAGGTATGCGTTCTCTTTCTGACTTCCCTGATGCACACCTACGAATTTTCGACCGGCCGGATGTCCCGAGTGCAGAGGACATCCGGTCTGTTTATTTGGTCGGGATTTGTGGCACTGGCATGGGTTCGTTAGCCGGACTTTTTCATCAGGCAAAATATCAAGTAAGCGGTTCAGACTCAGCGACTTGGCCTCCTATGAGCGACCGATTGGCTGAAATGAATATTCCCGTATTTGAAGGTTTTTCGGAAGCCAACTTAGCCGATGCCCCAGATTTGACCGTAATTGGAAATGCGTGCACTCCCCTTCATGTAGAAGCGGCCTTCGCACGGGATCATGGACTGGTTCAAATGTCCTTTCCCGAGGCAGTAGCTCACTTTTTTATTCGTGATAAAAGATCCATCGTAATAACCGGGACCCACGGCAAAACGACAACCACAAGCTTGATGGCACATGTCTTCCGAAAAAGTGGGTTAGACCCTGGTTTTTTGGTCGGTGGTGTGATGAACAATGACGATATCAGTTATGCAGTAGGTACCGGTCGGCATTTCATCATCGAAGGGGATGAATATGACACGGCCTATTTCGACAAACAGCCCAAATTTATGCACTATAAGCCTTCAGTGGCCGTAGTGACCTCGATCGAATTTGACCATGCCGATATTTATGCGACGATGGAAGATTATCGAGAAGCGTTTGGAGCATTTGCGGGCCTCATTGCACCCGACGGACTTTTGGTACTTTGCACTGACGATCCAGAAGTTCGCCGTTTAAGCAGTAGCGACTTAAAATGTAGAACACTGACGTATGGCATTGATTCTTCAGATGTTGATGTAACCGCTGTAAAAATTAAGACAGGTAGCGACGGCCAGCGATTCGATTTGGTCTACAAAGACACTATTGTAGGCCGCGCGTGGCTCCCTCTAAGTGGTCGTCATAATCTCCAAAATGCACTGGCCGTTGCGGCGGTTTCGTTTGAAGAAGGGTTATCATTTGAGGACATCGTGGCCGGATTCGGATCATTCCAAGGAATCCAACGGCGCCAACAGATCCGGGGCGAAGAAGCTGGAATCATCGTAGTTGATGATTTCGCTCATCATCCAACCGCCGTAAATGCCACCGTGCAATCTGCTTGCGAACGGTGGCCGGACCGCCGAATCGTAGCCATTTTTGAACCCAGATCCAATTCCAGTCGACGTAAAGTATTCGAGGAAGGATACGCCAATGCTTTTTCTCAAGCGGGAGCTGTTTTTCTAAGCAAACCTCCCTTCAGGCACAACGATCGAAAAGAAGACTTTCTAGATATTGATGCCTTAGTCGCTCGAATAAGACACACAGGTATTCCAACAGAAGCGGCTGAAGGGGCCGATGGATTATTGCCCCTGATCTTAAAAGAAGTACGTCCAGGGGATGTGGCTTTGATTATGAGCAATGGTGGGTTTGGTGGCATTCATGATCGCCTTTTGGAGGCCTTAAAGAACTAAGGTCGCTTTCAAAAAGGTATCCATGTTGCTTCAACTTCTGGTGGCCCAGCTGATGAAGCTGGCCTCAAAGAAGGCTTTGTTATTGTAGCAATTGATGGGATTGTCTTAAATGATTTTAATGAACTCAGAACGACCATTGCCAACTTACCCCCCGGGCAAAAAGTAGATCTCGATATCGCCCGAGATGATATCCGCCGTAAGGTCGTCGTTCAACTTGGAAAAAGGAGCGCCTTTTTTAGTGATGTGGATGTTAATCCAATCGTGAAAGAGCCTCGTGAAAAAGATGTGGTCGCGAATCTTGGAATTCAATTGGACGCAGTGACCAAGCAAGACCTTGAACGCCTAAACGTACAATCATCAGAACCCATAAAAGGTGTGTTTTTGAACAGCGTCGATCCGAACAGTTTGGCATTCCGAGAGGGTGACCTTCGTCCAGGTGACATTGTTTCTGAAATAGACCGCAAACCCATTGAAACGAAGGCTGATTTTCTTTCAGCCTATGAAAATGTACCAAAAGGTGAGACATTTCTACTTCGTGCCTACCGTACCTCCCAAAACCCGGACGGATCTACTGTACTACGCTCCTTCCTAACCGCCCTTACTAAACCCGAATAAATCACATATTCTGTTGGAGTCAATCCTATTTGGGTAGTATGTTCAGGCTACTACCCAAAAGGATATGCAACAGCCTGATTTTAATGTCTTTGTTGATTCTGCTATAGCAACGCTCGGCGGTAATCCGACTTCCAAGGAAGTCGAGATTGCCGCCGAGCGGCTGTTTATTCGTGCTCAAGAGGCTCGAGTTGTGTCTCATGCGCTTATTCCTGCCGTTCAGTGCTCCATTTCAGTTGCAAAATGTGCGAGTCGTCGCTCCACTTCGCAGCGTTCTCACGTATATGATGAAATACGTAGATGCTTAGAGAAACTTCATTCTCGGATCATTGATACAGCCGATTTATTGGGACTTGCAGAAGTTCCAAAGCTAGAAGTCGCGATACGTGATTCCACCAATTTGTGGCCAGGCCACGACATTACGGAAGTTTTATCCATTTCAGAGGCTATTCATCAAGCAGTTACCGACGCTGGCGCGGTAAAAACAGTAGGCCCTTTTCTCGATCTCTCTCTTTCGGCCTTTTTCAAGTATGTAGACATCTTACCGGAACTGCTCGGTCAGTTTGAAGGCTTGGTCCCAGTAATTCAAATAGGAACCGATCAAGATCCGCCAAACGATGAAGTAATTTTTGCGACTGCTCTTGCGTTAGCCATTCATCGACACCAGCCCAAAAAGTGCGATTCTAAGGTCTCCTTAGTCGTCAATGGGTGTGATCGCAGATCATTTGGTAGTAGGGTTCACTCCGATACATTGGGATTGTCTGTGGCTTATTCTCAATCGGAAGATCTTCAATCTGCTTATGAATTTGGAAACGTGTTGTCCCAAACATGCCCATCTTGTTATCAGTTCAGCCATCTAGAACATCGATTGTCATCTGTTCAAGCTCTACATAGTGTCTCGCCCAAATCTTCTGAATTTCGACATGTTAGACATTCTGAGTGGCTGGATGGTTACCCTCAATATGGACTGAATCAGAATAGAATTTCTTTTCCAAATTTATTTTCTGCCGAAGAAATGGCGGCTTTTATAGGCAGCCGGTTAACTCCCTTTGCCTATTCTGGCCAAGAAGCAGGAATAGTCCTGGATTTAAGAGTATGATCCGAGTTTCACCACTTCCACTAGAATTAAAGCACCCGTTTCGAATTGCTCACGGAACGAGCACGGTTCGTAATAACGCGTTAGTGGAAATTGGATCTGGAATTGGGGAGGCTGCTCTTCCTCCCTATTATCCCACCACCTTTTCTGACGTTAAAGAGTATGTGGAATCTGTTTCGGATCTTTTAGAAGAGGCATTGCTAACTGAACCTTTTGACTTAGTGGCAATCATTGATCGGCTTCCAGAAGGCCCCAGCCCTGCCCTCGCAGCCATAGATATGGCTCTCCACGACATCTGGGGTCAGAGACTTGGTCATCCGCTCTATCAATTATTTGGATTAAGTCAGCGACGTATTCCAGTCAGCTCGTACGCGTTGCCTATTCCTTTAAGTTTAGCTGAATTGGACGAGCATCTGGCTCCCATTTTGCATTTCCCTTTTCTGAAACTCAAACTTGGATCTGGAGACCCCGAATTCGATCAAGCTATTGTTAGGCGGGCTCGAGCCCAGTTTCGAGGGCATCTCTGCGTTGATGTCAATGGTGGTTGGCAAATTGACAAGGCCGTTCATCTAATTACGGCCTTAGCCGACGTAGATTTGGTTTTCATCGAGCAACCCATTCGGCCTGTTGATAACGACGAATGGCACCTGCTAAATCGGCTATTGCCTAACAACACGATACCTTTAATTGCGGATGAAAGTGTTCAAGGCCCCTCAGACGTTATCGAATTGGCTGGCGCTATTTCAGGAATAAATATTAAACTGACCAAGTGTGGAGGCATTCGGCAGGCTCAAAGGATGATTCACCTGGCCAGATCTCTGGACATGAGTGTTATGCTCGGGTGTATGATAGAGTCTTCCGTTGCTCTGACGGCCGCCGCACATCTTGGAGCACTGGTCGATTTTTTAGATTTGGACGGCCAGCTTCACTTATCAAACGATCCTTTTAAAGGATTAACATTTGATTCAGGAGTGATTGGACTGCCCTCCCATCCAGGACTTGGAGTTCAGCGATCCTATTAAGTACTCGCGAGCTCTGCTCTAATTACCGTTTGATCCATAATAATACGGTGAACAGGGCAACGTTTTGTGATGTCCATAATCCTCTCGATCATTTCGGGAGTCAATTCCTCGCCTGTCAAGTGGACTTTATAGTCAAGGACATTTACCCGGCCTTTTGCGTCTTCAGGCAAACCACAATCGACACAATCACTGGCTTGCACTAATGTTTGACTCAATTCCAATCGGATGCCTTCCAATGGCCAACCTTTTCTATCGGCATACATTCGTACCGTTATGGCAATACAGGCCCCTAATGCTGATAGAAGCAAGTTTTTGGGAGTAGCACCCAGATCAGTGCCGCCGAGATCTTCCGGTTCATCCGCGATGAACGCGTGACCATCGGCCATGATGTGTGTAGCAAAGTGATCGCGACCTATCTCAATGGAAACAGAGTGCGTATCTGCCGAGAGCTTAGAATTTATGGTCATACGGAAGCTCAGTTACTTAGTGGACGGCTCATCATCGAGGTGATCCATCCGTGGTTGAATTTCGAATTGCAAAATAGCGGCGTCCAATCCTACGGGATGTAGGGTCTTCTCTGCAAAACGGATACTTCCATTTTGCCAAAGTCCCACCATGGTCATGCAACGGGTGCCGTAATTAGGCGATTGAATCGTCATCGCAGAAAGCGTTCTTTCGAGTTCGAGGCCTACTCCAGTGTCAGGAAGCTCGTTGTCCGGAGCCTTCGAAGGATCGCCCAAAAGACCGAGTGTCGACGGGTCAGACCAAAGCGAATCTGCATTTGGGGAAGATGAAACTGCATTTTCCAGGCGTTGTTTTGCACGCGTCACCTTGGGCCAGGGTGAATCTAAGAGGTCATTACTAAGTCCATAAATTCCTTTTTTCAACAATTGTGGCCCAAATGGAGCTCTATTAGAACAATAACCAAGTTTTTCACCATCATAAACGATCAAATTGAATCCATTGTACCGGGTAAAATCATCTTGTAATGCACTTAAAAAGGCATTCGAATCCAATTTCTCCGTCAGGAATTCAGTGACCATTCGTCCCCTTGACAAGGCATTTTGAACTTCAACCCCCGGCTCTCGAAAATTGGTAACCGCAGCAAATCGCCCCGATGAATGCACGCCCAACCAAGTCCCTCCTGCTACTAGATCCCGACCTGCCAGTAATCCCGGTTGATCTGGCCAGAAACCAGCCTGTGACGCCTCCCGTTCGTAAAATTCGTCTCTATTGGCAAAGACGAGTAATTTTTGGTCTGCGTCGGGATCAAAAGAAAATGCGATCAAACACATAAGGGGAAGTGTGGTATAGAGAGGAAGTGCAATATAGGGCGATGTTGAATGCGGGCGATGTCGAATCGCCAAGACGCACGGCGGTATTGGCTCGTGATTCGTTTATTGGTGTTTTGAAACCCAATAATGTTTCGGGTCGACGACGTGGTAGAAGTCAGACGCCTTATCGATCATTTGGCTGAACTGCGGGTATAGATTCCGTATCTTCCAAAACGCATTTAAAAGTACTCTTTCGCGTCCATTTTTGTTGTTGAAATGTTACTTCAAAACAAAGAACTACCTATCCGTATCGACTTGCTCGGAAGCCGGGGATATGATCTTATATTTTCTCCTCTGCAAACGCTTCCGGCAAAGATGCGCGATGTCGGATTGCGACCTGGCAAATGTTTAATTATTACCGATACTAACGTCGCAGCGCATTATCGAAACGCATTAGTTGGAACCCTTCAACTTGATGGCTGGGATCCATTTGTTTTGGCCCTTCCACCGGGAGAAAAAACAAAGTCTGCTAGCCACCTGAACGCCATTTATGACGCAGCCCTAGCTTGGAATATTGATAGGAAGACTCCGGTACTCGCTCTTGGTGGTGGAGTTATCGGGGATTTGGCCGGTTACGCTGCATCCACTCTTCTTCGTGGTCTGCCATTCGTTCAAATACCGACTTCTTTAATTGCACAAGTAGATAGTGCAATTGGCGGGAAGACCGGAATCAATCATGCCGAAGGCAAAAACCTAATTGGTGCGTTTCATCAGCCAAAATTGGTCTTGATTGATACGAAACTGTTATTCACGCTTCCACGGCGCGAATGGTCTAGCGGACTGGCGGAAGTTGTAAAACACGCCCTCATTAATGATGAAAGCTTTTTTGCTTGGATTGAAGCTGAAATGCGTCAGATCGTCGCAAGAGATCCGCGAGTGGTACCCGATCTGATCTATCGAGCTGCATCAATCAAAGCAGTCGTCGTCTCAGAAGACGAACTTGAACACGGAAAACGAGCACTCTTAAATTTTGGCCATACGTTTGGGCACGCACTTGAAAAAACCTTTGGGTATGGTGTGTTCACTCATGGTGAAGCCGTAATCTTGGGAATGAAGGCTGCATTATTTATGTCCCGACGATTTAATAGAAAACTTGAGCATACACGCGCTCAGGCTATGTTATCTCAACTATTTAGCCCACAAATTCCATCTTCCATTGGCATCCCAGACATTCGTATGGCAATGTCTACCGATAAGAAAAAAGTGTCAGAACGCAACCATTTTGTACTCCTTCGTCAGATCGGCGAGGCCTACACGACGGATGATGTCACCGTTTCAGATATCGATGCCGCAATTTCTTTTGCGCTCGGACGACCTTAATCGGACGAAATGGCTTTGTTCGGAAACTTTTTAACACATATCTCAAAAAAAACCCTCCACACAATCTTGTGGGCCGTTTTTGCCTTAATTGTGCTTTTTTTTGCTGCCACCAGAACCCAGGTGGGCCGCGATGAATTGGGTCGACAAATTGAAGCGCAGTTCGAAGGTAGATTTGCTGGTCAGTTACAGATTGGCGGATTGACTGGAAATCTGTTGAACACCTTGTTCGCCACCAATATAGAGGTTCGGGACCCTAGTGGATTGACGGTGATAAAAATCGATTCCATGATAATCAGGCCCAAATGGACCCACTTACTACGAAAAAAGTTTTCATTACATGAATTAATCCTTATAAATCCGAATTTTTTCATTGAATTCGATCAAAATGGAGATACGAACCTAGCACGTGTTTTCGTCCGTTCGGATACCTTGGAATCAGAAGACAAAGCAGAATCAGAATGGAATTTGAAAGGCGTCGCCTTTGAAATTCGAAATGGCCAAATTGCTACCCGATCTCCAATGCCTATTAATAAATTGGTTGCGTCTGGTTCTCTTTTTGATGTTGGTAATTCATCAGTGGATGGAGTCTCGATACGAGCAAACCTTGATTTCTCCGAAGAGGGTAAACAAATAGATATTCTTAGGGTCTCTGGGCATTTAAGAAACCCAAATATGGTTATTGAATCGGGAGAGAGCCAGTTTCTAATCAAAAACGAAAGGATTACTATTAACCAATTTGCGGTTTTAATTGGTTCAACCGATTTGTCGCTTACCGGCTTTTGGGACTTAAAGTCTGATTTGAATGAGACGCAATATCCTCCTTTTTTGATTGAAGTCGAATCTGATAACGTTAATTTTGATCAATTAAATCTTCTTTTCCCAAATTCTCCTCTTCGGGGATCGGCCTCCTTTTCCGCTTACGTTCAGGGACCTCTTTCTGAGTTAATCGTGTCTTGGGTACGACTGCGAAAAAATGAAACGGGGGTCGAAGTCGCAGGGACGATTACCGGATATCCGGGAACGCTGGTACTGGACCTTTCCCTTGCAAATAGCTTCATTTTGACAAGCGATCTTAGCGAGTTGCTACCAAAGTACAGTATTGAAAAGACGATAAAAGCCCCTTCTTTTACAGTATCGGCATATGTCCAGGGAGTTGTTGAACTTCAAAACACGATAGTTCAATCTTTGGAGGGCAGAGGCAGCTTCGAGCTCAACTCCGAAGGAAGCGAATTGTCAGGGTCCGTTCTCCTTGGGGGTTCTCTTGATTCGTTGTCTCATCAAATTTCGCTACAGGCCAGACAAATTGACCTTGCTGCGTGGACGGCAAGGCCTCAATTGAAAAGCGACATCTCTGGTACCTTCCGAGCCAACGGATATACCGTCGATACTGACAAAATTTACACGTCCGTAACTGGTACTATAAATGATTTAAAATGGACTACCAGGCGTCTTGGTCAGGTGGAATTTGATTTGGATGTAGAGCCGCAGAACATTGGTGGAAGGCTTGTCCTGACAGATCAAAACAGTAAAATTGATGTCGAGGGTGATATCATCTTAACTGATAAACCTTGGGTACAATTCGTTTCCCGATTCACTGACTCAAATTTTGGCGCGCTCTTGGGCAAATCCGATCTTCAAACGGAATTTAATGGCCAAATTGAAGCGTCAGCCAGTTTAGAGTGGAATGATAACTTTGAAGGTTCCATAAGCATAGGCGTTGACTCTTCTTGGGTCACAATGACTGGCGAAACGACAACCATATCCCCCTTTGATTCAAAAATTGATTTTGGAAAACCGGCAACCAACGCTGAACCACTGCTGTCCTTTACTTCTGATTTTGCTACAATCCTTGTAAACGGGACGGGTTCTGTGCCGGTTTGGAGCAAATTGGCTTCGTCTTGGATTTCCGGTTTGAAAGGAACCGCTTTATCTGAATTCAACAAAACGATGTATGCAGACTCACAACAAATAGATTCTTTTCCAGAATCTGCACTTGAAGACTTATTAACGTGGGAGGATGCACGGACTGCATTTGTGCTTGGAGGGTACAAAGCTCCGCTTTCTGCAACGATGCAAATTGAAGTCCTTGATGGCAGAATGTTTTCACAGTTATCCCCTCGATGGTCGTCCTTAAAAGGTCAAACCAGACTTACAAGCAAATGGCTCATGTCTCCAGACACGGTCCAGATTCATACTGACATAGACGAATTGACAGGATCCAGAGGCTCGAGTGCGGTTTTTGGTTCAAAAGGGACTCTTTCCCTTAAGGCGGGAAGGAAAACCTCCATTTCTCGGTCGCTCGCATGGTCTGTGACGATAGATTCAGATTCGATTCGCGTGGGTTCAAATTCGCTTCGTCACACGATCTTGTCCTCGGAATATGAAGACCGATTTGGTTCAATTATAGCAAAAAGCAAAGGGACCGAAAGTATTGACAGTTTACTTGTTTCGTTTGAAATCGCGAATCGAGATCGGTACAACGAAGCAAAATTGACGGCGCTGGAAATCTCAACCAAGTCCGGAAGTTGGGAAATAGAACAACCGGCCGTCATTAAATTTTTTGGCGATGCCACTTCCCTGTCTGATTTTGGCCTTCGATTTAATACTCCGGCTGGACCGTCGAACCAAGTCGTATTTGCTAACGGCATCTTTTCTTCCCAGCCTTCGGATAGTTTGACCGTAGCTCTAAACGAGATCTCGCTTAGAGCTTTATCTGGATTCGCTGACATTAACCCTACACTCGGCGGAATTCTGACAACTCGGCTAGCCTTTTCAGGCGGACTTAGTCGTCCAAAGTTAGCTGGACGAGTGAACGTTTCCTCGTTCGCTCTCGATTTTCGAATTTTGGGAGATCTAGAGATACAAAGCTCGTATTCGTCGGCCTCACCGGATGCGTCGGTGTTGTTGACCTTGTCTCCACTTCCAGCAGACCGACCCGCCATCCTCTTGGGAACGGAACTACCGGGCGAAAAATTTGAAAACAGCCTTACCCTTTCAGGAAAACTTAGATTGCCAAGCGTGGACAAGTCCGAACAGGGAATGATTGATCTTTTTGTGGACATCGACCGGGCAGACTTGTTTTTCCTTAAATACATTTTTAATGACGCCATCGAATCTGTCTCAGGATACGTTTCTGGCGATGGTTCGATCAAAGGGTCACTCTCGCATCCTCTATTCGACCTTAATTTAGGCATCTTGGATGGCAATTTTTCCGTACCAATTACTCAAAGCCGATACAAATTAGACGGGCAAGTTCACATTGATGAGGAGGCCATTCATCTTAACTCGGCCCGCATTTTAGATGACCAAGGAGGCAGAGCAGACATTTCCGGTAAAATATTATTCAATCGATACCGATTTTTCAGCCTCGATATATCGGGCCGTCTTCAAGAACTACAAATCATGAACGTTGCTGCCTCACGGAGCCTACCTTTTTATGGCTTTCTTTGGGCAAGCGGAGATATTACTCTTAACGGCCCGCTGAACGATGCGTTGTTGTACTCACCGAACGCCGTCACAAGGTCAAACTCCGAACTGTTTATTCCGGTCGGAGAGGAATTATCGGAAACCGACGAAAGTTTTATCGTTTTTGAAGACTCCTTAGGTTTCATTCCCGATTTCAAACAATTGTCCCGACGTAGGTTCATTTTGGCCCATAGGCCTACCTCGGAACGCCGTTTTCTAGACGGTTTAAATCTAGACCTGTCATTATTTGCACCGGAAGGCTCCACCGTGCATTTGGTAATTGACCCGCTACTCGGCGACGTAATAAATGCAAAAAGTACTGGAACGGTTCAGTTGATACGCGGAGATGATTCATTTCAGACCTTTGGTCAATTGGCCGTAAGTGGGGGCGACTATCTCTTTACAGCCGGAGAGCTGTTCTTTCGAAAATTTAATATTAAGGAAGGCGGTACCATAACCTGGAACGGTGACCCTGTAAATGCGATGCTTGATATTCCCGCGTCATATCGGACGCGCGCCTCCAGAAGTGGCCTTCCAGGGGCTGATGCTCAAGCCACGGGTTTAATCCCTCTTATTGTTAATCTTGAAATTTCAGGTACTGTTACCTCCCCTCTAGTTGATTTGTCTCTTAGCATAGATAGGGCAAATCAAAATGTCTTGGGTGACTACCAAGCTCTTGAAGCGCAATTGAACCAGCCAGATAGAGCAACTGAATACGCGACGAGCGTGCTATTAACAAATACATTCCAACTTACTACAGACAATATCACATCCGATTCAGGAAGTCAATTGGCATTTAATAGTGTATCCCAACTTGTTTCTGCTCAGTTGAATCGGTTCTTGAACGAAGCGCTCCCGAACGTTGATTTTACGTTTGGGTTATTGGGCGAAAGTGCAGCTGACCTCGATGTTACCTACGGCGTTGCACTGCGACTATTGGATGAACGATTGATAATCAGAGGTGAGGGAGTTTATCAGGGCGCCCGGGCTACCGAAAACCTGCGCGCTAACGAGGGATTGCAGGGAGAATTCGTCGTAGAAATACGCATGAGTCCCCGGGTTTCCATCGAGGTATTCTTCAGGCGGGAAGGTGACATTTTGGAAACTTCCGAACTCACCAACACAACAGGCGTTGGGATCTCGTATCAGACCGACTTTGATTCTTGGGGCACACTTTACCGACGGATCACAGGCACTTCTGCCAACAAATGACCTACAATTGACCTACAATTGACCTACAATTGACCTACAATTGACATGAAGCCATTAGCAGACCGTACGGATCACCTTGCGCAAAGTAATATTAGAGCGATAACGTTACTTCTTCAGGGAAGAGATGGAATTAATCTGGGCCAAGGCATATGTGATATGCCCACTCCCGACCCAATCAAACGCGGAGCACACAAAGCAATAGACGAAGATCAATCCATTTATTCCCATTATGGCGGAATCATTGAATTACGTCAGGCTCTCCTGAAAAAAGCGGTCGAATACAATCATATTCCTGTCACCTCAACTGACGAGATTATGGTAACAGTGGGCTCGACTGGTGCATTTGTTACGGCGATGTTTACGTTACTTAACCCGGGAGACGAAGTAATTGTGTTTGAGCCATACTACGGTTATCACTGCAATTTGCTAACTGTAATGGGTGCCAATCAGAAATTTGTTCGGACTTCAGGACCTGATTGGAATATTGATTTTGACGCGGTGGAGGCATTAATTACGCCTCGAACCAAAGCGATCATCGTCAATACCCCCGGAAACCCGAGTGGAAAGGTTTGGTCCCGTGCAGAACTGAATAGGATCGCTTTGATTTTGGAGAAGCATGATTTGTTCGCAATCACCGACGAGATTTACGAATACATGCTCTATGACGACCGGGAGCACATCTCCTTAGCATCGATCCCTGGTGCATTTGAACGCACTATAACGTTGTCAGGCTTTTCCAAAACCTACAATATGACCGGATGGCGGTTGGGTTATGCTGTTGGTCCGGCAAACATTATCTCAAAAATGGGCTTGCTCTCTGATTTAATCTATATTTGCGCCCCTACCCCGCTTCAGCATGGAGTTGCCGAAGCTTTTGAAATGGACGATGACTATTTCAAAGAAATGGGCGAGGCGTATGAGCGCAAAC
>CALFHN010000037.1 GCA_937876355.1 uncultured Bacteroidota bacterium
TGAAGTTGTAGAAACACATAAACGTGCGCTCTACTTCCTCTCATTGGACCTGACTGGGAATCATCATGACGCAGAAGTTGTCCCAAGAAGTTTTTATCAAAGCCCACAAAGGACTACATAATTACCGAGGAGATGCACAAATGTACACGTGGCTTCGGCGAATTGCCATAAACACGTATCTGAATTCAAAGCGGAAGAAATCCTTCTCGTTGATGGGACTCTGGAGCGATCCAGATACAGAGCTTTACCATCCATCAACCGATCCAGACCCTGAACAATTGACCGACCAGACGATGACTAACACCATTGTAAATCGCGCTTTAGAAACGTTAACTCCTCGAGAACGGACGGCCTTTATTTTGAGACATCATCAAGAACTCAGTACTTCGGAAGTGGCTGCTTCAATGGATGTAGCAGACGGGACTGTAAAAAGCCTCCTATTTCGGGCCACAAAAAAGCTGCAAAAAGAGCTTGCCTACCTCAGAAATCCAAAGTCCCAGGTGGAGGCCATATCATTATGAGCTGTAAATCCTACCGGCCTTTAATTGAAAATGTTGCTTCGGGATCTGCGGGATTTGAGGAGATTGCCCGTCTAGACGCCCATTTAACATCGTGCGTGAGTTGTAACACGTCATTCATGGACTTACAACATCTACTCGATGCGACGAGGACGATTCGCGTGGAACCAGATGCATCATTTTGGGACGAATATTATGATCGGTTAGAAGCCAAAATGGGCCCCTCCCAGCCTACTGCAGAACGCGATAACGTCCACTCGAGTCTATTCATACGCAAGCCTGCAGTCATTCGTTTCTTGCCCACCTGGTCGTTCCAACTCGCTGCAGCGGCTGTGGTCCTGATCGGAGGCATTTGGCTGGGTCGAACCTTCTTTTCCGCACCTTTAACTTCAGAATCGGTCGCTATTTCCGACCGAACTGCCGTTGAAGATCGAGCTTTTTCGTATTTGGATCGGTCGAAAACTCTTTTGTTAGGCGTCGTCAATTTTAATTTAGATGAAGATGATCCGTCTGACCTGAACATCGAGCGCCGAAAGGGCCTGGCTAGCGGGCTAATTCAAGAAGCTAGCTTGCTCAAAGCTGACCTATCCAGGGCCGATGACCTTCGATTAAAACAATTAATCTCTGATCTCGAAATCATCCTACTCCAAATCGCCAACATTGAATCCGAATACGATATTCCAGACATCGAACTCGTTCAAAATGGAGTAGATCGCCAAGCCATTTTCTTCAAGATTGACGTGGAGTCCATGCGAAGATCGGATATGAAATTCCAAACCCAATCGACTACAACTCGGACCACGAGTCCAGCGATTTAACGTACTGAAAGACTATGAAAACGAACTATTCTACAATCCTGCGCATAACGCTGATGCTTTTGTTTTGGGGATCCTTTGTGGTACCGACTGCTCATGCTCAGAATGCATATGAAGATGCGTATGCCAAGGCAAACAATTTAATTCTAGATGGAAGTTGGCAGGCTGCTCATCAGTCATTATCGGCCTTTTTGAAGGCACATCCTACCGGAAAGCGCACGGACGATGCCGGATTTTACTTCTGTTATGCTTCCGAAAAGATGAACCGGACGGAAAAAGGTGTATTTGAATGTTTTGACAAGTTCATTCAAGCCAATCCCAACAGTAGTTACGTTGATGATGCGCAGAGTAGCATGGTGCGATTGGGCAACAATTGACACAATCTTGAAATCCGGAATATCAGAATCGCCTCAACCAACTTCGTCAAAATGACAATTCAGAAGTGGCCTTGGCAGCCCTGTATGCGCTTCGAAATATTGGAGATGAAGCTGCGCTCACCGCGATCATGAACCTGTATACTAGAACCGGAGACAGCAAGGTGAAAAAATGCACTTTGTATGCATTGGCCGACTTCGAATCACCCAAAGTGCTCCCTTTTTTGATTCAAATCACAGTAAGTGAAGTCGATGTTGAAATCAAGAAAAGTGCCATATATGCAATTGCCAACAAGGATAAAGATGCTACAGCGTTTAGTGCGTTAAAAAATATTTTGGCGTCCAACCAAGACCGAGAAGTCCGAAAGGCTGCCTTGTTCGCTCTTGGAAACATCAATTTACCTGAGGTGACAACGATACTTAAGGACATTGCCTTAAAAGATTCAGACTCAGAGTTGACAAAGGCCGCCACATACGCTATTGCCAATTCGTCATCGCTCGTCGCTCAAGCCGCACTCAAATCTATTTTCACTGGTGCGGTATCCAAAGAGACAAAAAAGGCAGCATTATTTGCCCTCTCTAACCTGGATATGAAGGACAAGGCCCTCTTTATGCAGGAAGTCGCATTAACGTCTTCAGACGTTGAAATGGCTAAAGCTGCGACGTTTGCATTGGGTAACTCAAATGATAAAGCGGCTGCGGCTGCTCTATCTGCGATCCTTACCAAATCCAGCAAAATCGAGGTTAAAAAGGCAGCGCTCTATGCCATTGGAAACCACAACACCACCGAAGTGCGGGAATTCTTAACCCAGACTGCCCTAAATCATAACGAAGTTGAGCTTTCTAAGGCCGCCACGTATGCTCTTTCAAATGCAATGGAGGATGGGGATCTGTCCCATCTCTTGAAAATTCTAAAAGAAGCCAAAGACCTTGACGTTCGAAAGGCCGCTCTATATCAGATTGGTAACGCGTCTTCTGAAGAAGCAGTAGCCGCATTGGTTTCCGTTCTCGACACAGAAACCGATTCGGAGCTACAAAAAGCTGCCGTCTATTCGTTGGCCAACACTAGTCAAGAAATAGCGGTAACGGCACTTATCAAGATAATGAGTTCTGATGCGAGCGGAGAGGTCAGAAAAGCCGCCGTTCATTCCTTAGGCAACATGGATTCGGAGGTAGCCCGAAAGGCGCTTCTGGATTTGATCCAGAACCAGTAAAGCCATGAAATCCATTTTATTTGTGGTGATGTTTACGTTCTTCGGCCATTCTTTGGTTTCGGCCCAGTCCGTCACAGACGTTTCATCCACATCCCTGACTCTAGCTCAGAACGTAGATAGGACGGTCGCAGATCTGGTTGGTTGGGTTTCACTCACAGACAGCGCAGAGTTTGAGTTTTGTCGAAGCATTAATGTTTGGAAAAGAAGACAATGAGCTTAAAAAAGCGGCCGTTTACGCGCTTGGGAACAGTGACCATCCGGGGGCAAGAAAGACACTTTTTGACTTGATCGCGACTTCCGATTCTAAGTAATTCTTTCCGTCTGTAAGACGGAACGGATGATTTCTTCCCGCAATGGAAAGCGGGGGTATGCTTCGCATACCCCCGCTTTCTAATTTTGCCAACTTCAAACAAAAATTCTGGCTGTAGCCTAGGCGGCTTTGGCCATTGAATGTTGTCTAAAAACCAAAAGTAACCCCTAGTTGGACTCGGCTACGTAGTACTT
>CALFHN010000038.1 GCA_937876355.1 uncultured Bacteroidota bacterium
CAACGGTGCTCTAGAGGACAAAGAGGTCCGGCTGTCTTTTGTCGAAAAAATTGTACGCAATGCAGATAGGCTAGCTAACCTAGCGCAAGATCTAACGGAGATTTCTCGTCTAGAAACAGGGCGAAAAACAGCAGTCCTTCAACCTTTCGACGTTGCAAGATGGATGGCCGATGTTCTTGATTCTGTCGAACCAGTTGCAAACGCTTCCGATATCTCTGTGGAATCAACCCTATCGAAGGAAACCCCCATTGCCCTCGGAGATGCTGTTCAACTCAGGCAAGTCCTTACCAATTTGATCGTTAATGCGATCAAATATTCCGATGCTGGCAGCCGGGTATTGATTACCGTGGAGCCCGTTGCTAACGACCTGATCCAAGTGGCTGTTCACGACGACGGAATTGGGATTAGCAATGAACATATTGGGCGACTAACAGAGCGGTTTTTCAGGGTAGATAAAAGTCGTTCTCGATTGGGAGGCGGTACGGGTCTCGGACTGGCCATAGTGAAACATATTTTGGCAGCCCACGATCAGGTTCTTCAAATAAAAAGCACCCCCGGCGTTGGGTCTACATTCCAATTTGAGCTCCAACGGGCCCCGCAAGCAGAATATGGGCAGGCCTAAAGATCCGCTAGTACGATGGGTGTTGAAAACGACCTTTCAATCGTATAATCTGGCCAGTCCTTCCCAAACCTTCCTTATTTGATGAGCAAAATTCACCTCTTATCGCGTCCGCAAAAACTTTTTGTGGTGTGCACTGCAATATTTTTGACCGCCTTGGTCGTTGCCGAAGCCACGGCAGGTAAGTTATTTACCGTATTCCATCTGCCTTTTTCGATCAATATTCTAGGTCAGTCTTTTGATGAAGTAATAATGACCGCCGGCGTCATTGCGTTTCCGATCACGTTCATCATTACCGATTTACTGAACGAATACTTCGGAAAGCCAGGAATTAAATTTGTGACATACCTCGGGCTGACCATGATCATGTTTGAATTCGGGTTAATTCAAGTAGCGATGTCGGTTCCAACTGCCTCTATTTCTCCCGTTCCAGATGAGGCTTTTAACTCCGTGTTTGGCGCTAGTGGTCGAATAATCATTGGCAGCATGGTGGCCTACTTTGTCGGACAATTGGCAGACATTTCTCTCTTTCATTGGCTACGAAAGCTGACAGACGGAAAACATCTGTGGTT
>CALFHN010000039.1 GCA_937876355.1 uncultured Bacteroidota bacterium
TGAGGAGCCCGCTGCAGTTGTCGAAGCCTCTGTGGTAGAAAAGGTGGCGGTAGAAGAGGTTGTGGTCGAAGACGAACCTGTTGTAGAAACCGTAACCGAAAAGGAAACGGTCGCGAATATTGAAATACCTGAGAAGGTACTTGAGCCCGTAACGTCAATTCCAGAAACACCAACAGCTGAAGTCACAGAGAAAGCGGCCCCCGTTGTTGAGGCTGCTGTTCCCGAACAGCCAGAAGCTGCTTCCGAGGTTAAAGAAACCCCTTCTAGTGGCACCGAACCGGAATCGTCTGATACCGGTTCAGAAGTTGTTGCTGAGACGTTGAATGTTGATTTGGTGGAAGGTGATGTAGAATCTGAAGTCATTAGTCCCTCCACAGTGCCCGAGAAAGTTTTTAGTGCGGATCGTTACAAACTTACTGGGACCACCGTTCTTGGTAAAATTGATCTTGGTTCCGTTGAAGATTCTGAGCCAGGAGCGAAGCGCAAAAGAAAGAGAAAAAGGAAAAAAGTTGGAGATGCGACTAGTACCACGCCGAAAGCAAAAGGTGACGCTAAGTCTTCGACTCAGAAGGAAGATCCAAAAACCAAAGGCAAGGGTAAAAAGAAGAAAGGTCCTGTTGTAGACGAGAAAGATGTCGAAGCAACTCTCCAAGAAACACTTCGCGAGCTTCAAGACGGAGCCAGTCGAGCGCGTCAAAAACGCCGCCGTCAACAGAGAGATTCCCGAGCCGAACAAAGGGATAAGGCCGAATCTGAATTACAAGAACAGCTAAGCGTATTAAAGGTTACGGAATTCCTATCTACCGGTGAGTTGGCAAACCTTATGGATGTCCAGGTCACGGAAGTGATTAGTTCGTTGTTTGCAGCCGGTATGATGGTCTCAATTAACCAACGCCTTGATGCGGACACCATCACAATTGTGGCTGACGAATTTGGTTTCGAGGTTGAGTTTATTACCGACATCACCTCTACTGATATTGAAATCATAGAGGACGATCCCAAAGACTTAGAAGCTAGAGCTCCTGTTGTGACGGTTATGGGTCATGTTGATCACGGGAAAACTTCATTGCTGGATTATATTCGGAAAGCGGATGTCGTTGCAGGAGAGTCTGGAGGAATTACGCAGCATATTGGCGCTTACCAAGTTGTTCTAGCGACTGGCAAAAACATCACGTTTTTGGACACCCCTGGTCACGAAGCGTTTACGGCGATGCGTGCTCGTGGTGCTCAGGTTACTGACGTAATTATTCTCGTTGTCGCTGCAGACGACGCAGTAATGCCTCAAACTATGGAGGCCATCAACCACGCCCAAGCAGCTGGCGTCCCGATGGTTGTTGCCATAAATAAAATTGATAAAACTGGTGCCAACGTAGAGCGCGTAATGCAACAGTTGGGAGATAAGAACATCTTAGTTGAACAGTGGGGTGGAAAAATCCAATGTGAATTGGTGTCTGCTCATACTGGTCAGGGAATTCCTGAACTCCTTGAGAAAGTGCTTCTTGAGGCTGAAATTCTTGACCTGAAAGCAAATCCTAATAGAACCGCGGTTTGTACAGTCATTGAGTCGCGCCTTGAAAAGGGACGAGGAAATGTTGCCACCGTTTTGGTACAGAAAGGAACGCTTAAAGTGGGTGATCCGTTTGTGGCGGGCACATGTTTTGGAAGAATCCGAGCCATGTTTGACGAACGCGATCGAAGAGTGTACGAAGTGGGGCCATCCAGCCCTGCTGTTGTAATTGGCTTGGATGGCGCGCCACAGGTCGGTGACTCATTCATTGTAATGGATAATGAAAAGGAAGCAAAGGATATTGCTTCAAAACGTCTGCAGATTCACCGCGAACAGTCTATGCGTCAGCGGAAGCACATCACGCTGGACGAAATCGGACGTCGATTGGCACTTGGGCAGTTTAATCAGCTGAACATCATCGTAAAAGGAGATGTGGGTGGTTCAGTTGAGGCACTTTCTGACTCCTTGATGAAGCTTGGCACGGAAGAAGTGGTAGTCAATATTATTCACAAAGGCGTCGGCGCCATTAATGAGAGTGATGTTGTATTGGCCTCGGCTTCAGATGCCATTATTATCGGATTCCAGGTTCGCCCTGTTGTTGGTGCTCGCCAAATGGCAGAGCGTGAAGAGATTGATATCCGACTTTACTCTATTATTTATCAAGCCATTGAAGAAGTGCAGGATGCATTGGAAGGCCTCCTTTCTCCTGACAAATCGGAAAAAATCAATGGTGTTGCTGAAGTTCGCGAGACGTTCAAGGTGCCTAAGTTGGGCATGATTGCAGGTTGCCATATTATCGAAGGAAAAATTCGCCGACCTGACAAGATCCACCTAATTCGCGAGGGTATCGTGATTTATGATGGTACTCTTGCTTCGCTTAAACGCTTCAAGGATGATGTCAAAGAAGTGTTAAACGGGTATGATTGCGGGATGGGAATAGACGGATTTAACGATCTCAAAGTCGGCGATCAGATTGAGTCTTACGAGATTATTGAAACGAAGAGACTGCTCGAGAGATAGTCGACTGCTTAACGCGTTTATTATTCGGTACCGATCATGAGCATTCGAACAGAACGAGTTGCAAGCCTTTTTCAAAGAGAAATTGCAGGTATTCTGTCGTTAGAATATTCGGATCTCTTGCATCCGATGGTAACCATTACGGGAGTACGTGTTACCAATGACCTTGCTATCGCGTACATCTATTTTTCCGTAATGGGAGACTCAGCCCCTCAGAAAAATGCCGTTTTAGCGAAGTTGAAAGATTTCACACCCAGAATACGTAAAACGCTTGGTCAAGCCATTCGTCATCAAGTAAAGAGTATTCCTGAACTGCGCTTTTTTCTTGACGAGACATTGGAAACTGCCCACCGCATGGATGAGTTGTTCGGATCGATTAATAAAGAACGAGACGCTAGAACTGGGGATTCGGATTCGAACGAGGATGGCACAGAAGTCTCTGAAGGCAATTAATGGCATTGGCTCCTGATCCAGAAAGTGTACCGGTAATCAAATCTGGAGATCTGATTACTTCTTGGGATCCACTCGTTATCCTGGTGGATAAGCCGAAGGGACTAACGTCTTTTGATGTAATTCGAAGACTTCGCCGAATATCGACTATTAGAAAAATCGGCCATGCCGGAACTCTTGATCCTATGGCAACAGGTCTTCTTATCTGTTTGTCGGGGAAAGCGACTAGGCTCATGAACCACTTTATGGGACAAGCCAAGGTTTATACGGGAGTCATTCGTCTTGGAGAAACCACCCCTTCTTTTGATGCAGAGACTGAAGTGGAATTGAAGATGGATGCAGGTGGGATTACGATTGAGCACATTCTAGCTGCCGTGCCTGACTTTGTCGGCAATATCACTCAGCAGACCCCTGTCTATTCTGCGGTAAAAGTAGGTGGGGAGAGGTTGTATAAAAAAGCTCGTCGGGGTGAAAAAGTTGTACTACCTTTTCGTCACGTAACGGTAGTACGGTTCGAAATCACGTCAAAACTCGGAAATGACGTCGGATTTGAGGTAGAATGTTCGAGTGGTACTTACATCCGAAGTCTCGCGCACGAGTTAGGTCAGCGGTTAGGCGTTGGCGGACATTTGGTTGAACTTCGGCGAACTTCTTCGGGCTCTTTTTCTGCTTCAGAGGCTTGGCGGCTTAATGAATTGATTGAACATCACTCACCGGTTCAACATGAAGATTGATTTTCAATTCGGATCATTTAGTGGCGAACCTTCCGTCGTGACCGTCGGAAGTTTTGACGGCGTTCATAGTGGGCATATGTCCATTTTAGAGAGCGTGAGTTCTATTGCAAAGGAAAATGAGCTGACGTCAATCGTGGCATCGTTTAATCCTCATCCTAGGGAAGTTCTTTCTGGTCAATGTCCCGGATTATTGTCTCCTGGAGCAGAAAGGTCCTCGTTACTTAAAGGGCTTGGAATTGATGCTCATGCCTTGATTGTATTTGATCAAGATCTTGCTTCAATGTCTGCAGCCGATTACGTAGAAAAGGTCCTGGTTGATGGGTTAAATGTTCGGATAATGGTAATAGGATACGACCATCGATTCGGTCGAAATCGCGAAGGGAATGCCGACTTGTTAAGAAAGCTTGGAGTAAAGTTTGGTTTTTCTGTAGTTGAATGCCCGGAAATAGGTTCGGATGATTCGAAAGTATCGTCGTCCAGTATCCGAAATCTGTTAATGGATGGCCAGGTGCGACATGCAGCAGAATTATTAGGTCGATTCTATTTTGTAAACGGGATGGTGGTTCATGGCGATGGTCGCGGAAAAAAAATTGGTATCCCTACGGCCAATATTACCCACATTTTGAATCACAAATTGGTACCCCAAATTGGCGTTTATGCCGTTTTTGTTCATGTAGCGGGATTGAATCAGAAATTTATGGGGATGATGAACATTGGTACTCGGCCCACTTTCAACCAGACAACAGACGTAACGCTTGAGGTACATATTCTGGACTTTGATCTTGACGTGTACGAGCGTGAAATTCGTGTTGAATTTGTAGAAAGAATACGAGATGAGCAGAAATTCGCATCCGTGGATCATCTTAAGGAGCAACTTAACATCGATCGAGAGCGTTGCAATGGATTGCTAAGGGCAATACCTTAGCAAGACAAGACATGCTGTCTTGTTGGTTTACTAGGGCAAATAGCCCAATATTGATAGGATTCGATTTCGAGTGAGCTATAAAGCTATTCGAAATACGGGTTCTTCTTTAGGATGGTATTAATCTAAAGAGGTTCCGACGTGATAACGACAGACCAAAAATCAGAACTGATTGAACAGTTCGGCAAGAGTACATCTGATACAGGCACTGCAGAAGTCCAGATTGCGATTTTCAGCACCCGTATCAAGGAATTAACAGAGCATCTGAAAATTCACGCTAAAGATCACTCGACCAGACGCGGACTACTGAAACTTGTTGGTAAACGACGCAGATTGTTAAATTATCTGATCGACATCGACATCGAAAGGTACCGTACGGTCATCGCAGAACTAAATATTCGTAAGTAACGAAAAGCGGCGCGTTCGAAATTTCGAACGCGCCGTTATCGCTTATTCACACGCCTTCCAAAATCTTTTCCGGGTTAGGCGTTGAACGGTAAAATCTGGCTCTTTGGGCATCGTAACTTGTTGTTACGCAACGCCTTTCCCGATTTTGCTTTATTGTATGTGTAGGAAAGGAAGATAAACAGACAATTGAACATGTCAGTAGCAACAATCCGGGAGGTTGAATACGCCCCGGGAAAAGTAATTTCGATCGAGACAGGACGTCTCGCAAAGCAGTCAGACGGAGCCGTAGTAGCTCGAATTGGCGATACCATGGTAATGTGTACAGCGGTTCTCGCAAGAGAAGCTAGAGAAGGACAAAGCTTTTTCCCTCTTACCGTTGATTACCGCGAAAAATTTTGCGCCGGGGGGAAGATACCTGGTGGTTTTATCAAAAGAGAGGGCCGCTCGACAGATAAGGAGACACTTTCCTCGCGATTAATCGATCGCGCACTTCGTCCTTTATTTGGGGACAACTTCTTTAATGAAGTTCAGATCATTTGCACAGTTATTTCAGCTGACGACGAAAATGATGGTGACGTCATTGCCGGAGTTGGTGCTTCAGCGGCGCTATTGTTAGCCGGCGCTCCATTTGACGGCCCAATCGCCGAAGTACGGGTGGGTCGTTTTGAAGGTGCATTTGTCGTCAATCCAACTTTTGAAGAGTTGGAAGAATCAGACATCAACCTCATCGTAGCGGGAAAACGCGACGCGATTGTGATGGTTGAAGGCGAAATGCTAGAAGTGTCTGAAGAAGACATGCTTGAAGCTCTTTCGGTTGCACATGAGGCCATCAAGAAGTTGTGTCAGCTTCAAATTGACTTGGTTGCCGACTTTGGTGGTGCCAAGACGTTTGAATACACACCGGTAGGTCTCCCAGAGGGTGTTGTAGAAGCCGTTCGCGCGTTTGCAACTGACCGTTTGGAAGCTCACATTTTAATGCCTTATTCGAAGGAAACCTTTTACGGTGGGATTTCGGAAATTAAAGGCCAAGTGGTAACTCATTTCTTAGGTGAAGGCGAAGACGCTGTCTCAGCAACCGAACAAGGATGGACCAAATCTGACATCAAAGAAGCGGTTGGTAAAGTTGAATCAGACGTAATGCGCCAACTGATTCTGCGTGATGGTCGCCGGATTGATGGCCGCGGATTAACCGACGTTCGTGACATTTGGAGCGAAGTAGGCTACCTGCCTCGCGTTCATGGCTCTGCCGTGTTTACGCGTGGCGAAACCCAGGTTATTTCCAGCGTTACGTTGGGAACTGGTAAAGATGTGCAGCCAGTCGATCAAATATTCGATACCAAAGACAAGTCGTTTTACCTGCATTACAGCTTTCCTCCGTTTAGTGTAGGTGAAGCTAAATTTTTGCGTGGCCCAGGCCGTCGTGAAATTGGACATGGGATGTTAGCCGAACGTGCTTTGCAAAGCATGATTCCACCACAGGATGAGTTTCCATACACGATCCGCATTAATTCTGACGTATTGGAATCAAACGGTTCGTCCTCTATGGCAAGTGTTTGTTCTGGCTCAATGGCCATGATGGACGCAGGTGTGCCTCTTCGCAAGCCCGTTTCTGGTATCGCCATGGGATTGGTCAGCGATGGAGAACGTACTGCTGTTCTTACTGATATTTCGGGTACAGAAGATCACTTGGGCGATATGGACTTTAAATTGACCGGTACCCGAGATGGTCTCACTGCTTGTCAAATGGACATTAAAATTGCTGGTCTTAGCCACGAACTAATGTCCAAAGCACTGCACCAGGCGAAAGATGCTCGTTTGCACATTCTGGATAAGATGGAAGAAACCATCACAGAAGCGCGTTTCGATCTCTCCCCTTATGCACCAAGACTTACTCAAATCACCATTGATTCTAGCTTTATTGGAGCAATTATCGGGCCAGGTGGAAAAATAATTCAGGGTATTCAGCGCGAAACAAATACAGTTCTCGAAATTCGAGAAGAAGAAGGTGTGGGAATCGTTGTCATTTCCGCTAAAAGTGGCGAAGATGCTGAAGCTGCACTCGAAATTATTCGCGGTATCGTAACTGTACCTGAAGAAGGACAGGACTACGAAGGAACCGTTCGCAAAGTAGAAGGCTTTGGAGCGATCGTTGAGATCCTACCTGGTAAAGAAGGTTTGCTTCACGTTTCAGAGCTCGATTACGGTTACGTTGACAACGTCCATGACTACCTTGAAGTAGGGGACAAAATCAAAGTGCAGTTGATTGAAGTACGGGACGACGGAAAGCTACGTTTCAGTCGGAAACCATTTCTTGAAAAACCAGAAGGTTACGAAGAACGTCCCAGAGAACGCCGTGAAGGCGGTGGCGGACGTGACGGTGGGAGAGGACGCGACGGCGGCGGACGCGGTCGCGATGGCGGAAGAGACAGACGCCATTAGATCTTCCAGTCTTCAAAGGGCCTATACCCTAGAAAAGCGGAGGCCAATCGGCCTCCGCTTTTCTAATATAGAACTGACGCACTATTGACTAATAAAACCAACATGACCGATTTTTTCCAAAAAACAATCCTACCCAACGGTGTCCGCGTCATTACAGAACGAATTCCATCAGTCCGAAGCGTTTCTGTTGGCGCTTGGATCGGCGCTGGAAGCCGTGACGAGTCCGATAGTGAAAGCGGAATGTGTCATTTTATTGAGCACATGGTATTTAAAGGCACCGAAAAAAGAAGAATGCACCACATCGCTCAACGGATGGAGAATGTCGGCGGGTATTTAAACGCATTTACTTCGAAGGAATACACCTGTTTTTATGCCCGATGCCTCGACGAACACCTTTCTCGAGCACTGGACACGGTAATAGATCTCATTTACACTCCGACATTCCCTGCGAGGGAAATCGAAAAGGAAAAGGATGTAATTGTAGAAGAGATGAAAATGTATGATGATACTCCTGACGATAGAGTTTTTGATCACTTAGATCGGTCGCTTTATTCGGACAACCCGTTAGGAAGGCCAATCATCGGTTCAGAGGAGTCAATTCGGTCGTTTTCTAGAGATGGTTTGATAGATTTTCTACGGCGCCATTACAACGAAAAAAACACAATCATTTCGATCGCCGGAAATGTAGAACACAAGAGAGCTGTTCAACTGGTTCAAAAGTATTATTCAAATCCCGGCCTGGAAGGATATCAATCGGAAAGAGTCACCCTGCCAGCCTATACGCCAACTAACTTTATTGAAAAAAGGCCAGTTCAGCAAGCTCATTTAATTGTTGGGA
>CALFHN010000040.1 GCA_937876355.1 uncultured Bacteroidota bacterium
TCCAATCCGTTTTTGAAGCAATTCGTTGCATCATTAATTCGTCATCACCAGAGGATAGGTGAGCCAAACCTTTAAATCCGTGTACATCTTGAAACACTGATTTACGATATCCGATGTTGGCACCCGAACAATTGACCGGGATTCCAATACCAATGGCCCCCGCTGAAATTCCCATGAGCCCGGCCCACTCCAAAGCCACTATTCGGTCGAAGAATCGATCACCGACTTCAAACGCGACTGGACCCGCAACAAAAGCAACCTCCTCGGTGAATGTGTCCCTCATTGATTTTGCCCAAGAGGGCAATACTGTTGAGTCTGCATCTGTGAACAAAATGATGTCGCCCTGGGCAGCCAGGACGCCAACTTCAATCGCCGCCTTTTTACCTTGTCCAAATTCCAAGTGAATAAGCCTGATGCGGTCTCCAAATTCCTCTGCGACCACGGTCGTATTGTCTTCTGACCCATCATCAACCAATATTATTTCGATTGGAATGGTCTGTTTGAGCAGAGAACCCAAACATTGACCGATATAATCCTCTTCATTTCGCGCAGCAACGACCACCGAGATTGAAGGGATTCCCTTAAATGTCGCTAGCTGAGACAAGATTGCTCCAGCACTGGGTACCTTGGTTGAAAAACCCAACAGAAACGACAGAATAGACCTTATTCGACCAGGACCAGCCGGGTCGTTCCACTGAAACAAGCGATAGTGACCGATGGAAAAAGCCAACAACGGGACGCCATATGCCAAAGCAAGGACGACTAATAACCAGGCCATTTAAAATTAAATTGATAATTTGTGAACTGAAGCAAGAACCGCAATTTAAGCAGAAAATATCGGAACCAAGACCCTTGGCTTGGGTTGAGACGCATCCAAAGGGCAAGTCCCGTACGGATAGCTCCCTCTGAACTCCGTCAGAGCCGGAAGGCAGCAGCGGTAAGAGGTTGAAGCGTCGCGATACGGTAAGCTTGCCCTTTTCTGTGGACCAAACTTTTTCTGACACTTTCACATCCAATCTGCTTCTTTGTTTTGACTTATTTTCTCAAACTGTAATTGAGATAAGTCCCCAAGTTAAGCACCATGTCCGGTCCTAGTTACGATGCAATTGTGGTTGGAGCCGGCCCCGGTGGAAGTACCGCGGCCACCATGATGTCGGAAAGTGGCCTGCGCGTTCTACTCATCGACAAAGACTCCTTTCCAAGAGATAAAGTTTGTGGAGATGCCATTAGCGGCAAGAGCATGGAAGCGCTTGAAAAGTTAGGCTTGGTCGACCAATTCGAAACTCAGAAAGCGTTGCCCACTTGGGGATTGACCATAAGCGGCCCTTCCGGCGACCAGGTTGAAATTCCGTTCACCAAAGATCGGCATCGACGAATTCCACCAGGAATTGTTTGCCAAAGAGAACGCTTTGATGATATCCTTTTAAATCGTGCTGTTCGCGCAGGCGTTATCGTCATAAAGGGATCTGTTACCAAAGTGCTGCGCAAACGTGATGTGGTGATAGGAGTCGCTACAGCTTCGGGTAGTGAAACGGCTCACTATTTTGCACCGATTGTTATTGGAGCGGATGGCGCGTACTCCATTGTAGCCCGAGAATTGGGAATGGAGCAGTTGGATGATGAGCATTACAGCGCGGGTATTCGAGCCTATTTCAGCGGCGTGACCGGCTTTAACGATGGCAACTACATCGAAATCCACTTCGTCGATGAGTCCATTCCGGGTTACTTTTGGATTTTCCCGCTTGAAAATGGTCTTTCAAATGTGGGCGTTGGCATCTTATCCAGCGTCATCAAAAAAAATAACATCCGCCTTAAAGTCATGTTTCAGGCCATGGTGTCGCACCCTCGGTTTATAGAACGGTTTTCAAATGCGACTCAATTGGGCCCTACAAAAGGCTGGGGCCTCCCACTTGGTTCTCAGCCTAGAAGCATGGCTGGCAATGGGTGGATGCTTGTTGGCGATGCGGCTTCGCTTATTGATCCGTTTACTGGCGAAGGAATTGGAAACGCGATGATCAGTGGAATCCTAGCTGCTGAATGGGCTCAAAAAGCTCACGAAAAGCAAGATTTTTCTGCCCCATTTTTAGGGTCGTATGAAAAAAATGTACTAGAACTGCTTGACGACGAGTTGAAAATCAGCAAAACCATGCAGCGATTGGTCAAAAGAAAATGGCTCCTGAATGCGGTGATACGGAAAGCGTCTCGGTCAAAAGAGGTCTCTGAGACCATCACTAGCATGTTTTTTGATCTTGAAGCCAGGCAAAAAATGGCTTCGCCTTGGTTTTACGTTAAACTGCTTTTTGCCTGATATGCATAAACTTCCCGGCGATATTTATTTCTCCGGTGTATCTTGTCCTATAATTTAAATTTCTGTTCAGATTATGACGCTCTATAACACTTTCTTGATAGGAGCCCCTGCGGGTGAAACAGCCAATCCCTTGGCCATGTTTTTACCGCTGATCCTAATTTTTATCGTTTTTTACTTCTTTATCATTCGCCCCCAGAAAAAGAAAGAAGACAACCGCAAGAAAATGATCGAAGCGGTTAAGAAAAACGACAAAGTGATTACAATCGGTGGTCTTCACGGAACGGTAACCCAAGTTGATGACACTTCCGTTTTGGTTCAAGTAGATTCCAATACCAAGGTTCGTGTCGAAAAAAGTGCCCTTTCTTCCGTACCCGGAAACGAGTAAGCATTGCACTTTGTCCTAAATCGTCGTTTTTTGATTAAAACGCAGGCTTCGCCGGCGCTGCTGAAGTAGTAGGTACCCCATTTTGACGTGGCGTCTCGATCCATCGCTGTAGCAACGATTCCATCGTTTCAGAATTAATTGGTTTTGATGCGTAATCGTTCATACCCGAATTCAGACATTTCATCCGGTCTTCGGTCGTCGCATTTGCGGTCAATGCTATAATTGTTGGTTGAGAGATATCTCCCAAGCTTCGGATTAATGTGGTCGCCTCAAGGCCATCCAATCCCGGCATTTGAACGTCCATGAACACAGTTCCGTATTTGCCACTTTGAACGACTTGGACGGCTTTTTCTCCGCTGTCAACAACATCAACTTGGCATCCGAGTTTTTCCAGCATGCGCACACCCACTTTCTGATTGACAATATTGTCTTCTACCAGAAGTACGGTAGGTTGGTTGAATCTTTTCGCGGGACGATCTTTGAATTTGGCTGATCGAACGGACTCCTTGGAATCTGCAGTTTCTGCACGGGTTGATGAACCGCCATCAATCTCTACTCCTGAAACGAGCTCTCCATTGCTTCTATAAGTGTCTGCACCCGTTTTGCCCGCCGCTTTGTCCGCAATCCTAAGAAGAACTTCTTTCAAAGCAGACCTGCGTATCGGTTTTAAGAGACATCGCGTGCT
>CALFHN010000041.1 GCA_937876355.1 uncultured Bacteroidota bacterium
GGAATTGCTTTCTCGATCAAGGAAAAATGTGCCTAAACCACCTCGGAATAGAAGTTTTAGAGAAAGGGTTTGGGACGCCTTTTCTCATGCGTAAATTCCTAGGGACCTCCGATCTCAATTATCCATCGAAAGGTTCGGCTTGAACCCTTTTTGCTGGTCATAATCAAACCTACCGATCATGAACAATCTGTTCTCAAAAGCTCCCACTCCAATCAACGAACCAATTAGGTCGTACGCTCCTGGCTCGACAGAGCGGTCGTCTCTTCGTTCAATGATCAAGAAAATGAAGGGAGAACAAGTTGATATACCGGCTTTCATAAACGGTAAAGAAATTCGTACCGGGAATACGCTGAACGTGTTGGCACCTCACGAACATGCTCGTGTTTTAGGAAAAGCACATCAGTGCGGGGTCCCGGAATTGGAATCGGCCATCTCATCCGCAGTCGGAGCTCGCAACGACTGGATGAATATGCACTGGTCCGATCGCGCTTCAATTTTTCTAAAAGCCGCTGATCTATTGGCTGGGCCTTATCGAGATATTATAAATGCGTCTACGATGCTTGGTCAAAGTAAGAATCCATACCAGGCTGAGATTGATTCCGCGTGTGAGTTGATTGACTTTCTGCGATTTAACGTGCGGTTTATGGAGCAGATCTACAGTGATCAGCCCATCTCATCGCCAGGAGTTTGGAATCGTGTTCAATACCGTGCATTGGAAGGTTTTGTCTTCGCGGTGACCCCGTTTAACTTCACGTCGATTGCCGGAAATCTTCCGACCGCGCCTGCATTGATGGGTAATACAGTTCTGTGGAAACCATCCTCTACACAGCTTCTATCTGCCTATTACCTCTACAAAATGTTTGAAGAGGCCGGATTACCAAATGGCATTATCAATATGATCCCAGGAAAGGGGTCTACGATTGGTAACACGATTTTTTCGTCAGAGCACTTCACTGGACTCCATTTTACTGGTTCCACAGGCACGTTTAATCACATGTGGGCCACAATTGGCAACAACATGAACACCTACCGAACGTACCCGCGTGTTGTTGGGGAAACTGGTGGGAAAGATTTCATCCTAGCTCATCCAAGCGCTGATCCCATAGCAGTTTCAACTGCGATTGTCAGGGGTGGCTTCGAGTATCAGGGTCAAAAATGCTCTGCTGCATCTCGAGTGTACGTACCAAAATCCCTTTGGCCAGTAATTCGTGATTCAGTTGTGGCTCAATTAGATGAAATGAAGATGGGTCCGATTGAGGACTTTACTAACTTTATCAATGCTGTCATCGACAAAACCGCGTACGACAGTATTACTGCTTACATCAATCATGCAAAAACGTCTTCAGATGTAGAAATTTTGCACGGTGGTGGATTTTCAGACGAAGTTGGTTATTTCATTGAGCCGACCGTACTTGTCACCTCCGATCCAAAATATCGGACCATGTGTGAGGAAATTTTTGGGCCGGTCGTCACAATACATGTTTATGACGATAATAAGTATGTGGAAACAATGGAGCTCTTAAACACAACATCTCCTTTCGCATTGACGGGGGCTGTTTTTGCTCAAGACAGAAGTGTAATTGCTCAATCGACTAGTGCTTTGAATGATTGCGCTGGCAACTTCTACATCAATGACAAGCCTACCGGCGCCGTTGTTGGCCAACAACCATTTGGCGGTGCCCGCTCGTCTGGCACAAATGACAAAGCCGGTTCAATGTTGAATTTGGTTCGGTGGACCTCGGCCAGATCGATCAAAGAAACATTCGTTCCTGCAAAAAACTTTGCCTATCCCTTTCACCAGGCGGATCCTTCGGATATCGCTCTATAATTGCTAAAAGTTTACATCCTATGTCTGATCGCGTTAGAGTTGTCCAATTTGGGGCAGGCCCCATCGGTATTTCGTGCTTAAAAACTGTCCTTTCAAAACCAAGTCATATTGAGTTGGTTGGTGTTATCGATATTGATCCGCTCAAAGTCGGAAAAGATGTCGGAGACATTTTGGGACTGCCCGAAAAAACAGGAATCATTGTTTCTGCAGATGCGAATGCGGTTCTGTCAGCCACGAAGCCAGATGTCGTTCTGCACACAACATCGTCGTTTCTTGCTCGCATGTACGACCAGCTTATTCTTTGTGCTTCTCACGGGGCCAATGTCGTCTCTTCTACCGAGGAGTTGGCCTATCCATACCACCGACATCCCTCTATTTCGGTAGAATTGGATCGCGTGGCAAAAGAAAACGGTGTTACTCTGTTGGGAACGGGTGTCAACCCAGGATATGCCATGGACGCATTGGCTCTGATGGCTACCGGGGTGTGCAATTCGGTAAAATCGATCACCGTAAATCGTGAAGTTAATGCGGGTCTCAGGCGCTTGCCTTTACAGCAAAAGGTGGGCGCAGGAATTACGGAAACCCTCTTTGCCGAAAAGAAAGCTACTGGAATGTTCGGGCACATAGGACTGGTGGAGAGCATCCGGATGATTGCCGATGGAATGGGCTGGACCATTACTAGAATAGAAGAACAGTTGGACCCTGTGGTTTCGAAAAAGCAGGTTGTAACTCCGTATTTAACTGTTGAAAAAGGGCAGGTAGCTGGTATTCATCACCATGCTTACGGATATGACGGGGAGGAACTCCTAATAACGCTTGACCTGAAAATGTTTGTCGGCGCCGAAAACCCTCGAGACGAAGTAGTAGCAGAGAGCGATCCTCCTATGAATTTGTTGGTGAAAGGAGGCATTTTTGGCGATACAGCAACAGTGGCCACACTCATAAATAACATTCCACTTGTAATGGAGTCTGCTCCTGGTTTAAAAACAGCGAAAGATATCCCGTTGCTTCGAGCTTTCGGTACCCGTTAGTGCCTTCGGAAAACATAACTGAAATATCTGTCTACCGTTCGGAATTTTATCCTGATGGTCGGTCACGAAGGTCCATATTCAGTATTGAAATGGTTCGCCCTTTAGGTATTGCAATGTTACCGATTATGATTGGAACGCTGGTTGCCATGTTGGAAGGTTTTCCGGTCCTTTCGGTATTGTATGTAGGCTTTCCAATTGCATTGGCCGTTTCCTTCCTTTGGACGTGGCTGCGGTTACGCGGGCAAATTTGTGAAATCCTCATTTCGAATGAAAAAGTTGCGTTCAGGTCCATATTTGCGACTAGCGAACCCTCCGAAGGTCCAAATTGGAAGTTGTTAATAGATATTCGACAAAAACCTTCAGGAATTTCGGCTACCGTTGGCTTGGAAGAATTTGTGCTAGATGCCGTGGACTGGAGCAACTGGATAACGCTTGTCAATCATTTAAAATCGGCTCATCACTCTCAAACATTAGGAGTCCACAATGATTGAAATTGATAGGTCTCTACAGGTCCCGATCCATACTCAAGTGGCGAATGCTATTCGATTCAAAATCGGAAACGGAAATTTCCGAAAGGGCGACCGACTACCCCCCACCCGAGTTCTTGCTCAGCAATTGAGCATATCGTTTCACACCGTCCGAAAGGCATATGTGGAACTTGCCCAAGATGGAATAATCTCGGCCTTACCTGGAAGCGGATATACAGTAAAAAACGCAGAGCCACTTGACAAGTCGGAACGAATGGAGCGCGGTGCGAGCTTGTTTTCAAATGCGCTTAAACAAGCTGTTGGTCTGGGTTTGGATGAAGACGAGATTGAATATCTGTTTGGTGAACAACTTCAACAACTGGATTCGTCAGATACCTCGTCAAAAATAGTCGTTGCAGCCCCCTATAAAGAACTTGGCCAGGCGTGCGCTATCCAAATGGCAACAGCTTTCCAACGCGAATGTCACTCTTGTTCATTGGACGAATTAGGAAAACATGGAGATGCGGACCTAATTATTGTTCCCTTCCGAAACGTGAAGCAGGTCCTCTCGATGGTAACTCGTTCGGACGTGATTGGCATAGCTTACGACCTTGATGAAAGTGCCCTGAGCCAAATTGCCAGAATGATGGACCACGAAACACTTGGTCTAGTCACCAGGTATTCTGATGCTGTGGCATCCCTCACCAAAGAGCTTCGTGATCTGACCCGATTTGCCGGTCCTGTAGTCGCTGTATCAGTCGAAGAGGGCGACTCCTTCCTAGCGTCCTTAATTCGAGAATGTGACGTTATGGTCTATACTCAAGGAGCAGAACGGGCTGTTCGTCCGTTTCTGGATCGTGCAAAAAAACACGTCAGATTAGGGTTGAATATTGCCGAATCATCCGTCGAGCGCGTGCGTGGTGTCATTCCCTAATTGTAACTCCTCTTTAGAAAGATCAGCCTCTTCATCTCCCGGATATTTTACTCGAACGTGATAAATCCCTAACAAAATATTGAGGAGCGACTCCTTAATCATGTTTAAGTCTGAAAACGTCAGATTTGTTGTGTCTAACTGACCGTCCTCCCTTCTTGCATCTACGATAGACTCAATGAGTGCCTGTAAGCGTCTATGATTCGGGTTGACCATAGAACGGCTTGCGGCTTCAATGGAATCAGCAAGCATGAGGACAGCTGTCTCGCGTGAGGACGGTGAAGGTCCTGGATATCTAAACTCCGACTCAAGAATAGCAGAATCCCCTTCTTTTTTCTGACTGTTTGCCCGATGATAGAAATATTCGATCCGCGTGGTGCCATGATGCATGGGAATAAAGTCTTGAACCTCCTTTGGCAGCCGATACTTTTTGGCGAGATCGAGGCCTTCCTTAACATGGTTGGCAATAATGAGCGCACTCATTCTCGGCTTCAAGCTATCATGAGGGTTGACCCCACCGCGCTGGTTTTCGACAAAATATTCGGGCTTAACCATCTTGCCGATGTCATGATACAACGCACCAACTCGGGTCAACAACGCATTGGCTCCTATGCGTGCAGCCGCCGCTTCTGCTAAGTTGGCGACTTGAAGGACATGATTAAACGTACCAGGCGCTTTAAGACTTAGTTCTTTTAACAACGGGTGATTGGTATCTGACAATTCCAACAACGTCAAATCGGTTGTCACACCAAAAACCCTTTCAAAAATCCATAGAGCCGGATACGCCAATAAAAGCAAGACTGAATTCATCAGGATAAATATCGTTTCATTCGTTAGTCGTTCAATTGGGGTGTTTTGAAGTAAGAAATTGGCACTCAAAACCGTCATGTACCCAAGAAACACAATACTGGCACTGATGAAAAACTGGCCCCTATTCCGAATATCACGCACGCTAAAAATGCCCAAGGTGCTAGCAAAAACAGTCGAAAATGTAAAAGCAAAATTGTAATTGAGGAAATGACTGCCCAAAAGAGCCAACGTCAACGCGCCAAAGAAGGCGACTCTCGAATCAAATATTACGGTCAATAAAATGCCCACAATTGCAACCGGTACGACGTACATATCCAACAGCGCAGCACGAAGCGCAATTCCGTAAAGTCCAATGACGGCTAAAAACAGGAGCGATATCAACAACACCATCTTGTTATCATCGAAAACAACTCTTCGAAACAAAAAGAGGTACAGAAAAAAGATCAGAAACGTCGAAACGGTGAGGATAAACTGACCAAGAACTGTTTTCCAAATGACTCGTCCACCCGACCTCGTCGTTAGCTCCACATCAAGAGATATTAACTTCCTCTGAACGTCGACGGTAATGATGTCCCCTTGTCGGACTATAACCTCATTTTCTCTAACTAAACCGTTGGTAGGAGATATTAAAGCTTCTTTTTCAGCCCATCGAATTTCGGATGCTTCATCTTGAAATATCAGATTAGGCACCATAACTGCTTGAAAAAACATCGAAGCTACACTGAACCTTGTGGGATTGCTGGGCCACTTACGTCCTAGCGCCGCCTGACCAATCTCAAGGGCTTCATCGATATCAAACAATTGGGTTAACAGTACCAAAGACTCAGCTGTGTCATCCCGTTTGGTGATATGGGTTGACTTTATCGCGTTACGGCTGATATTGATAACCCCGGAGCCGACTAGGCTAAGGCTTTGGAGCATTGCTGCTTCTAACATCTCGACATCCAAACGTCTGCCTTCAGAACGTGATCTGGAAGTAGAAACAAGTCCCGGAACCGAATTGGTGTACGACTGCAATAAGTCTTCCCAAATACCTCCAGAAAAACGAAACGACAAACTGTCTTTGGCAGAGACATAACGGATGGAATCCGTCAATGCTTCGCCTAGTCTGCCTCGAAGTAAATTGGATTGATATTGGCCGTACAATTCAAATACCCGATTGAGCCGAGCCTGAATCGAGTCTGCTCTGTGGGTAACAGATTGAAACGCTCGCAAATCCTCAAAGAAAATTGGTGGCGTATTTTTTCGAACTTCAGCCAATTCTTTTTCGAGATCAGCCTCATCTTTTCGAATAGCAAACTGGAACGGAGCCTGAAGGTTTTCCTGCTTCCATATATCCTCAACGCTAACGGTATACTGATAGAGTCGACTCCTGGGAAATACGGCCAGAGCCGCCAAAACCACTACGGAGAGTATCAATCCTTTAACAATATTGGTCTTCGTCGTACGTTTTGACGCACTACTTCCCCCCGCTTCCAAATTATTTCCTACGGGGCGAATAGAGGGCTTTACAAAGAAAAATTTCTGCAGAAATGACATGGGCTACCTATGCCTGACTGATAGCAAGGATCCTACAGCCATGGTAATGAGGGTTCCTAGCGTGGTATACCATGGCCAAGCGATGGGGGTTAACTCCATGGCTGCTTTGACATCAGTCCCTGGATTGAATAAAAATATCCAATTCCCCTCGGCTGTCGTCCAGACTCCAAATATTATGGCGATCATGGTAACTACACTACATACGAAAGCAATCATCGCATCTTTTTCGTTCACCTTAGAAACCGCCAATCCTAATAAAAAAGCGCCAAGGAGCGCCCCATAGGTAAAAGAGGCAATAGAAAGACCCAGCTCAACGACCGGATTCTGCATGTTTTCGAACAGTGTTGCAAACCCAATAAATATTCCTGCCCAGCCAAGAGTAAGCCATTTTGATAATTTCAAGGCTTTTTCGGGACTGAGATGGGCAATTTTGCTTCCCAAAACATCTGTCATAGACGAGGAAGCCAATGCGTTAAGAGAGGAAGAAAGTGTGCTCATGGCTGCAGCCAAAATTCCTGCCAAAACAAGCCCGGCTAGACCTGTCGGAAGCTGTTCTACGATGTACTTAGGGAACACCTCGTCCAGACGCGTTAGTCCCAAACTCGCGGCTTCCGCTCCTCCGTAAAACGACCACAACAATCCGCCAACCAATAAAAAAATGGCGAATTGCCCCATGACAAAAAATGCGCTGCCAATCAGGGCTTTTCGGGCATCTTGAAGAGATTTACAGGATAACAGTCGCTGAACAATTAGCTGATCTGTTCCGTGGGAAGCCATGGAAAATATACCGCCCCCCACAACTGCAGTGATTAAGACATATGGCCGGGTTAAAATGGCGTGCAGCGAAAAATCAGAGTAAAATACACGTGTTTTACCCGCAGCGATGAGTTCAGAAATGGCACCGTCTGGCAAGTTAAAAAGCAGCAACCCAATGGTTGCAAACGCCCCCAATACATAAAGAGACATTTGCACCACATCCATCCAAACCACTGCTTTAAATCCGCCTACAAAAGTGTAAATCGCGGTCAAAACGCCAATTCCAAGAATGATTACAGGATATCCAATATCAAAGCCTGCACTTGTGGCGATAATTTTGATCGGGATCGCCGTGGCAAATAATCGAACCCCATCTGCCAAAAGCCTGGTAGCCAGAAAGGTGACAGATGAAAGGCGCTGCATATTGCTTCCAAATCGCTCACCTAGGTAGGAATAGGCGGTTTGCATTTCTCCCCGCATATACCTTGGCAGAAATATGATAGAAACCAGTATCCTGCCCGCCAAATACCCGAAAGTCAATTGAAAAAAGGTCATGTTTCCGCCGTAAACAACGGCTGGAATTCCAATCACGGTCAGCGTACTGGTCTCCGTAGCCACAATCGAAAAACATATTGCCCACCACGGTAACTCCTTGGAGCCCAAGAAATAATCTTTTGTTGATTGCTGCTTTCCAGCGGACTTAATACCAAATATGACAACGCCGATTAAGTAGGCGACGATTACCAGGTAATCAATTGGATGAAGCATTTGATTAAACTCTCGTTTTTTCTAACAATTCAGACTCGCTTAAGACAGTAACACCCAATTTAGCGGCTTTTGCTGCCTTTGAACCTGGCTTTTCGCCCATCAAAAGGTAGGTCGTTTTGGCGCTGATTGAAGTTGAGATTTTACCACCATCCCTTTTAATAATCTCCTCGGCCTCTTTTCGGCCCAAAGTGGGCAATGTGCCGGTTATTACAAACGTCATCCCTGCAAAATACTGTTGAGAATGCTCCTCGCTCTTGTTATCAACAACTTCAGATACGGTTAGGCCCAACGCGGTGAGCGACGCGACAAGTTTGTCGTTTTCCTCGTTCTTAAACCAATTCGACACGCTCTTTGCAATCACGGGACCAATACCATCTATTTCTGATAATTCTTCTTCGGATTTTGCACTGATTATTTCAAACGATCCCAAAGAGTTGGCCAACAATTCTGCTATCGTCTTCCCGACGTGCCTAATACCCATTCCAAACAATAATCGAGCAAATTTTCGATTTTTGGAAGCCAAGATAGACTCCACCAATTTTATTGCCTTTTTGGAAGCAAATCCGTCCAGCCGAAGGAGTTTTTCGGCAGTAAGCTGATAAATCCCATCTAGAGCGGCGACGTTTCCCGATTCAACCAATTGAACCGCCAGTTTAGACCCAAACCCTTCAATGTCCATCGCATCTCTGGAAGCAAAGTGTTCAACCAGTCGAATAAATTGAGCAGGGCACGTCGAAGATGTACAAAAATGATCTACCTCGCCTTCCATTCGCTCCAACAGAGTATCACAAGAAGGGCAACGCGGAGGCATGGTCCACACTTTCTCATGGCCGGTTCTTAATGAGTCAATTGATGCAACCACAGCTGGAATAACATCGCCAGCCCGTTTTACTAAAACAGTATCCCCAATACGTATATCCCTGTTTTGGATATAGTCTTCATTATGGAGCGTTGCCTGGGAAACTAAGACTCCCCCGATTTCAACCGAATCCAATACCGCTTCCGGTGTAATCATACCCGTCCGCCCAACATTAATCACGATATCCAAAAGGGTTGTCGTAGACTCGCGGGCGGGAAATTTGTAAGCAACGGCCCATCGTGGGGCATTCGTAACGGCGCCTAATCGTTTTTGGAGTTCCAGGGAATCAAACTTTACAACAACCCCATCAATTTCATAGTTGAGGTCGTCCCGTTTGTCAACGAAAGAGGTGCAAAAATCCATCACACCCTCGATTCCGTTCCATTTCTGGGACTCTTGATTGATCTGAAATCCCCACTTTTTTAACGACTGTAATTCTTCAGAATGTGTTCCTCCGATCGGTTCTGACACGGGACCGGTGCCGTAAGCAAAAAATGCCAATTCTCGGGAGGCAGTCACGCTGGAGTCCAAAAGCCGCAAGGAGCCTGCCGCGGCATTTCGAGGATTGGCAAATACCTTCAAGCCTTCTGCTACCAATTTTTCATTCAGTTCTTCGAAACTACGCTTTGGAAAGTAGACCTCCCCACGCACTTCTAGAGATTCGATGGGCCCACGACCTCCTCCTTTCAAAGAAAGGGGTATCGAACGAATAGTTTTTGCATTGACGGTGATATTTTCGCCTGTCTGCCCGTCTCCGCGAGTTGCAGCCTGAACGAGAATACCATTTTCATAGGTCAACGATAAGGCCAATCCATCAATCTTCAATTCAGCCACAAGGTCTACTTTTGTATCTAAAGAAAACTCCAATCGCTTTAAGGCACGATCGTACCACGCCCTCAATTCCTGAGCATTAAAAGCATTTCCTAAAGACAGAAGAGCCACACTGTGCTGGACCTTTTCAAAACCATCAATAGGAGGAGCGCCCACTCGATGAGAAGGAGAATCTTGCCGAGCGGGCCTAGAATCCTCGTTTTCTAAATATTTTAGCCATCCAAACAGCTGATCGTATTCGAAATCTGAGATTATCGGACTGATCTCTTGATGATACAGCGCTGAGTGGTCATTAAGCACGTCAATCAGCCGGTCAATAAGAGACTCGGCCGAAACGCCATGGTCACCATCCAGCCGGCTCCTCTGTAGGCTTCGCGTTCTCTCTAGGAGACTCATTCTACACCAAAGGTTCGAGGCGGGTATTTTCCGACTTGTGTCAAAGAATCAAGCCATGCCTGTGTTTGATCCCGTGTGATTTGGGCTCGAATGCTGCTGGCATACCAAGAGGAAGGAATAACAAATTCAGAAATCAATATTCGAGCGTGGTCCACTTCCCTTTCAAATTCCACGCTGTCGGTCATCTCAAATGTTAACGTATCGAGATGTTCAACCCAATACGGTTGCCTCAAATCCCGGTCTATTTGAACCCGAATGGGGTCCAACGCTTCCATATACGCGATTAATTTTATCTCAATTGAATTACCAAGAACAATTCGTTGAGGTAAATTTTGTATTACCAACTGAGTAGAATCTGGTACAAGTCCCTCCTCTTCGATGACACTTTTAGGCGACAATATCCAAGAAGTAGCAAACCAAAGCAGAGAAATTAGGCTTAAAACTGCAAAAACCAGCATCAAGAATCCGCTCATATTGGGTAACAATACCCTCGCCTTCGTTGTCACTGACTTAGAAATGACCGCTGGAAGCTTGAATACCTGACTTAGCGGCTGCTGAAGGGTGTTAGAATGCTCGGTTTCATTGGTTTTAACAGTAGAAGACTCGGGGGCCGGTCTTTCTTTATCTGTTACCGGGTTTATAGCCGTCTTCAAATCAGTCGAATCCTCGCCCTTTCCCTTTCCTTTCTTACTTTTTTTATCGTCAGTAACCAATTCCTCTCCCGATTCTTGTTCCAAATCGGAAACTGACTCATTCTCTACGCTTTCGACAGCGGCCGAAGTTGGATCTACATCTTCACCCTGCTTCGAAATGGGCAATTCCAAATTCTCAGATTGCTCACCCAAGTACTTTTTGGCAAGTGATCCAACATAATTTCCTAAAAGTGCGTCATCGAGTGCGGACATAATATCGGCATGAGAAACACCTAATACCGCCGCATAACTGCCCAGTATCGAGCGCAAATAAACTCGGTTGAACATCGGATTTCCCATTAGGGCCGTGTCCTCGAGTTGCTCGATTATATCTTCGGCTAGACGGGTTGCGTCCAGCACTTCTTTAATATCTATTGACCGACTGCGCCGTATTGAGCGCAGATCTCGCGCCAGTCTCCGGCCAGCCTCGAGTTTAGACTCCGTTTCTGCCATAAATAATGTGTTCTGGTTCAGGCAGGAAGTTGCAGGAAAGGCACAAGGTACGAGTATTGAGGGCAACCTTCCATATTCCGGATGAGAATTTGACAGCTAAAGGATGGAGATAGTGCCGCTCATCGCCAAATTTCTAATTACTTGAGCACAAAAATGGTCCGAACTTCCTTTCGCCCCAACAAGAAAGAGCCGCCTCAAAGATGAGGCGGCTCTTTCCAACTGTGATTTAATCTAAGCAAGTCGCTTTATTGGCTGCCAAACCGGCACATAAGGCAACTGATGCTATTTGTCGTCTTTTTTCAACTTATTCATTCCCTTTACGACAATAAAAATGGCCCAAGCCACAATTAGGAAGTCTAAAAGAGTTTGAATGAAATGGCCATAATTGATTGCCACGGCGGCCGTTTCTGCGGTCGCTTCTGACAACACTAGTGATAGGTCAGAGAAATTCACTCCGCCGAGAAGCATGCCGATGGGAGGCATTATGATATCCGAAACCAATGATGTAACGACCGTACCAAACGCAGCTCCAATTACAATACCTACCGCCATATCGATAGCATTGCCTTTCACCGCAAACTCTTTAAACTCCTTAATCATGCTCATTTTGTCTTCCTTTTAAATTGAATACAAATAAGACCGTAGCATGCCTCGTCTCTCACAATCTGCGAAGAAATATGATGGCGGCAGCATGGAAAACGCTTAAGTATTTGAACGAAGTAATGTGTTGTTGTCACAAAACCTGTCAAAAACGTACCGTTTCGACCTTTTCAAGAAACTATTGTACCGCCTGAAAAATGTTTTTCCAAGCAATCAAAAAATATCTGCCGACGGTTAACGCAAAAAGGGCTCTTTCGACTTTTGTCGAAAGAGCCCTTCACTTGCAATACAAAATCACTGTCGGGATGACAGAGATTTCCGAAAGGGTAATCCTGTCTCCTCCATTCTGTCGGGATGACAGAGATTTCCGAAAGGGTAATCCTGTCTCCTCCATTCTGTCGGGATGACAGGATTTGAACCTGCGACCCCTCGCCCCCCAGGCGAGTGCGCTACCGGGCTGCGCCACATCCCGAAATCCCTACATCATTAACCCATGAGTTACAATAAGGTAGGGCAGACTCCTATTGTCGCACGTGATAGGGGTTCCCAGTAAAATCAACTTAGTCTACATTCACGCGATCTAACATTTTTTCAAAAAACAATCTGATATCCTTCAACTCTTCGACACTAGTGGAAGACTCTTTCGCTGCGCGTTTATTCTTGCGCATCATCTGTTTTGCACCATCAATTGTAAATTTTTCGTCCCTCAACAGATGTCTAATTCGATAGACTACATCAATATCGTCTTTCGTATACACTCTTTTTCCTGCTCTGTTTTTTCTTGGTCGGAGCAAATCAAATTCCGATTCCCAATACCTGAGTACATGGGCTTCCTCTTCAATTAAGTTGGCTACTTCACTTATAGTGTGGTACAGCTTGGTCATTCCTGTATCTAACATTGCCATGGTATTAAATCGACTTGACTGGTGGAGAGAAATACGTAACAAGAACACTTAAATGTACGGAATGCTATCTGCGAATGTCCATTTTTTGGACTAGCTTGCGAGCTTCAATTAAAGAAATGAATGAACAACACCTACGTTTCCCGTTTTAGAAGTGAACTCGAGCTTTTTTCTGTCGTGTTGATGTGGGGCATAAACTTTCCACTAATCAAGATCATCTTGGTCGTAGTGCCTCCCCATGTCCTAAATGTTTTGAGAATATCGTCCGCCGGATTGGTTCTTGGTTTTATCTATTTCCGAAGGTCAAAATGGTCTTTTTCAACGTTTTGGGCACCGCTTCGAAGTGATCCCAAGGCTTTTATTCTGATATCATTTGTGGGCTGGATTTTTTATCAGGTTGCCTTTATTACGGGCATAAATTTAACCAGTGCAGGGAATGCGGCCATTATTATGGCCAGCCCCCCCGTTTGGACCGCCATTCTAGGCCGGATTATGGGTGTTGATCGCTTGTCACTGTTTTCTTGGGTAGGGCTGTTAGTGTCTATTGCTGGAACGGCAAGCATTGTTGCACTGGGAACGGCAGAGATCAGTTTAAGCTCGGATCTATTCCTTGGAAATGCTTTCATGCTGTTAGCAGCAGCTTTTTGGGGATTTTACACAGCAATGTCGAGGCCCATGGTCGCAAAACACTCTCCTCTTGCCCTAGCAGTGATTTCTCTTCTCATAGCTTTACCTTTTCTCGTGATATATTCCGTTCCGTTTTGGAAGCTGGTGGATTGGTCACTGGTCACGCCATGGTACTTTTTGGCCATCTTTCTGTCTGGTTCCTTATCAACAGGGGTTGCGATTGTTTTTTGGAATAAATCTGTTCAAAAGTTAGGGGCTTCCCACACTGCTGCGTTTAACAACCTCGTTCCGCTAATTGCCTTGTTCAGCAGCTACTTCATGTTGGGAAGCGAAATTGTTGCGGTGCAAATGATTGGAGGTTCTCTTGTTATAGGAGGATTAGTATTAATGCGATGGGCCAGACGACGCATGGAAAAAAATGAACCGATACAAGAGGTACGCATACTGTGAAAAGCCAGTGGTCACCTGAATGGAATTTATCGCCCTCCCCTACGTCAAAATGAAACAAGTAGCTTGCCTTTTCAGCCTCTTGTTCACCTTCGGACTCGCCCAGGGGCAGAGCATCATTTCTTTTGCCCCATGGGAATTTGGAGCAGAATTTTTATCCGACAGTAAATACGACTTGCTAGAACCGTTTATCTCCATTAAGCGGGTTGTACCCTTATCCTCCTTGCTGCCTCAAGTCACCGGCGATTCCTATGTACAGGCCCTTACCATTTTAGTCGGATCTCGAATAACAAATTCTAAAGCAGAACATATTCGGTTTAGGATTACTGCTGTTAAACTCGCCTTGCAACGCGCGTACACGTCCGGCGGCTTCACGCTCTTAGACTTCAACCGCACCGGCTTAATTGACGAACAAACGACGTGGATAGGTGCATCTTTTGGCCCTGGCATTCACGTTAAAAATGACGACGTAGGTGCGTGGGCGAGGGTTTCAGCGGAAGGGCAATTAACGTCCCAAAAACCTGGGGGGCTTCTCTTCTCGGGAATGGAAGATGCGACCGTACTTAAAACGGGGTTTGCATACAAAGTGAGTGCAGAAGCAGGCGTTTTGCTGCGAAAAAAACTTAGGGTTGACGTTTCCTACGAGCTTGAACGGTTTTCTAAGGCAAACCTGGATCACAGAGAATGGTTAGCAATGGCTAGCTTTCGATTCAACCCTCGGTATGCGGCTTCTTTGGGTTATCAAACTGGTGAGTTTGAATTTGCGAACATCACCAAACAGTTCTCTGGCTTAATGGGGGCTTTCCGTTTCACCCCGTCAGCATCTCCATTTTAAAATGCGGTCAGATGGGCAGCGAGTCCCTGCCGAAGTCTAGTCGATCTTCAACTTGCTGTCGCAATTCCTCGAAAGCGGGCGATTTATCTGATAAAAACCGCCATGCATCGGGTACCAGACGATAAACTGGCATATAAAACTCCGACACTTCCCTCGCTGATCTCCCAGGAAGTTCTGCCATACCTATCATTAGAAAGGCAAGACTCATCAAAATGGCAGCTTTGAGGCTGCCTGCGATACCGCCAGCCAAACGATCCAAGCCTGTTAGCCTTACGGCTGCGATGAGTGATTGGGCTGCACTTGCCACAGTGTGAACGGACATTTTTACCAGAACAAAAACAGCTATAAACGCAACAAGCGGCCCGAAACCACCAGAAAGCCCCAGTTTCAGCTCCAATAGCCTACCCGCTGATTCCATAAACGAAGCAGCCAATACAAAAGCCAATACGGTTCCGATCAAACTAGACAACTGTTTTAAAAAACCAGATTTTAGGCCTCTGATCAAACCGATAGCAAGTACTACTAATATGAAAATGTCTAATGTTGGCATGCATTTGTTATCGGTCGCGAATCAAGAACCTGAAAGAACAGATCTGACAATTTGCTGAACCATTTTCCCATCCGCCAAACCTTTCAGTTTAGCCATAGATGGCCCCATTACCTTTCCCATTTCCCTCATGTCGACCACACCGGTCTCCTTCACGATCTGTTCAACGACCATGCGGACCTCTGTTTCAGATAGTTGCTTCGGCAAATAAAAACCAATTATTTCGAGTTCGGCTACTTCAATTGCTTTCAGGTCTTCCCTTCCGGCCGATTCGAACTGTTCTATAGAATCCCTGCGTTGCTTGGCTTGTTTTTGAAGCACCGCAAAAGCTTCTTCTTCCGGAATATCTCCTACTCCGCCTTTGCGCAATTCTATTTCTCTCGCCATTACAGCAGCGCGTAGAAAACGGATGGTTCTAAGCCGAACTTCATCTCGGGCTTTCATGGCCTCTTTCAGGTCATTTTGGAGTCTTTCCTTCAACATCATTTTAAAACAGAGGTATTGTGGGGTTTTTAGTAGTTCAACTTGAACGTGCATTCAAGGTGCGTGTTCGGCGACCTACTGGAATAGAAGAAAAAGACTACGCACCAAGATTTCGGCCTTAAAAAATCAACCTAAATGCGATGATCCCGACTCCAACTTGCATAACCCCTAAAGCCATTCCGGATTGCAAGTCGAGTCTTTTTACCGTTGTTTTTAAAGTCGGATTTCCTGTTTTTAGATAGGTTTCAAATCGGTTGTCCGCTTTTGTCCTTAGGTGAATTGCTAGTGCACCGGCCAAAATCGAAGTACCTGCCGCTGCAAAAGATATCCAATTACGTCTCTTCAATTCAGACCCCAGCCCTACCAATACAACAGGTTTTAATGTGTTGTCCTCCACTACTGGGAATATGGCTTTTAGCGTCAAGACGGACTCTGAATCCAATTCATTTTCTTTTTTAAGGTCAAATACGATAGGAGCGATAGACCATTCATCAAAACTGACCTGCCGGATAGATATGGTTTTTACGTTCTCATTGATCGTGAAAGGTGATTGAGAAGCAATACCAATCCAAATCCAGTCTGCAAAAACGTTTGCCCCAGGAACGTTCGATTCAATAACAACCGTTCGCTGAGATTGCGCTTGGGCTTGCACTGTTAAAAGGCAGCAGAATGCCAGAAAGAGGTTAATTCGACGCATCTTTTAACCCCACTGCAGTTTTAAAATAAGTCACATTTCTTGGCTCACTCAATACGAGAAGGCCACCTTCTGAAATGGCCATGGCAGATTTAATTCTGCCTTTGAGAGTGGTTTCCCAACGGGTAGTGCCGTCCTGCAGATCAAATGCGTACAACTTCCTTCCAAGCGATCCTACATAAACCACGTTTTTTTCAATAAGAGGAGCGGCTACAACCACGTCGGGAAGCTGTGTACTCCATTTTTCAACTCCATTCTCAACCAAAAAGGCGCGAACTACCCCGTCAGTCGCTCCAACCACAACTAGGTTTTCTGATATCGCTGTAGCGCCAAAGCGAACGCTTGAGTTTGTAGAATGATAAATCCATTTCGCAGACCCATCGTCCGAATCAAGAACTTCGACAGTACCCCGTGTAGTCGATACTGCGATGCTAGAACCAATTGAAGAAGCTCCTTCGTACACGGGGCCAGAAAGTTGTCTTGACCATAACACGCTGCCGTCCAAAATATTGAGCAAGGAGGCTCGACCCGCATCGTCAACGACAAAAACGCCTTTGTTTTGTATCAATAACAACGAACTTTGGACAGATACCCGATCTCCTAATTCAATTTTCCACTGTTCTTCCCCCGTTTTTTGATCAAAAGCATGTACCATGCCCTGTACATCTGCGGCAATGATGAGCCCGTCTGTTACAACAAACCCGCTTTCGATTGGGGTGCCACCGTTCTTCCACAAAAAAGTGGCTTTCTTGAGATCAAAAGCCGTAAGGACTCTCTTTCCCCATGCTGAGGCCACATACATAAAGCCCTCACTTATCGCCAAAGGAGCTTCGATTCCATCACCAAAATTTTTAAATCCTCGCTTGCGACCGGTTGCCAATTCAATGCTGTGAACCTCACCTTTGTTGGTGCCAATAAGAACTACGCCGTTCAAAATTAACGGCGATCCAGGTCCGAATGCAGCCGCAGCGTTGTACTCCCAAGCAACTTCTAGTGGAAGTGCCAGGCCATCTGACGTACTCCGACTCCTGTTTTGAGTATATCCATCCACCAGCCAATCACTATCCGTAACAATGTTAGGACGCTCAAATTGAATGGTTTGGCATCCAGTCCAAAAGAGAACAAATAACAAAAACCGAGATATGTTTAGTTTTTGAGACATCTTTAGAAGTCCCATCCAAAGAAAAATTGCCTAAAGATTTTATCCCGTTCGGTGAACCCCTTTCGGTACCGATAGCCCATATCCCAACGCATTACGAACGCGCCAAATAGGTTCACTCGTAAGCCAAACCCTGCTGACCCTACGGTCTCGCCGGAGCGAATCTCAGGCCGGAGCTCGTCATAATCCTTATTCCAGGCGTGAGCGGCGTCAAAAAAGAGAGTCCCTCGCAGGTGAGCAACCCCAAATGGAGCTAAGATCGGCAATAAAATGGTCGGGGCATTTATTAATGGAAATCGTAGTTCGTGAGATGTAAACCACATTTTTTGGCCACGGACATCAAACCAATTGAAACCTCTCAGGTCCCAGCTGCCGCCAAGGACAAAAAGACGAGCTTCCCGCCCTTCATTTATGCGTGCCATTCCCCAAGAGGCAAAAGTCACGTTGTTTGCTATACGAAAGTATTTTCGAACGTCTAACATCACGGAGAAATAACTTACGTTTGAATACAAAACGTCCGATGTATATCCGGCCGAAAGAGACCCTCTCCAGCCTGAGATCGGTCCATTCATCCAATACAGGGCATTATCTCTAACTAAGGCAACTGAATTCGAAAGCAGTAGGGCTTCACGGTCTCCGCGTCTAAGCTGAATATCTTTTCGCGTCCAGTTGAGGGACGTCATTAATTCAACTCGACTGAATTTCGAAAGTGGATAGCTTACCAGTCCATATCCACCATACACTGTTTCAAAAAACACAGGGAAAGCAATTGGCGCATCTGGATCTGTAACGTCGTAGCGACGACCCGAATAGCGGTAAATCCCGTAGCCGATATTGGCCCTATTATTCAATTTAAATCGGGATAATTGAAGGCTAAGGTCTCTCAAGAAATCCCTACTTCCAGTTCCCGTATTAAGTAATGTCAAATACAGGTAATCGTCTCCCAGCATATCAGAAAAGGCTAGCACCGCCCCTCCTGTAGTGCCCAGAACCGAGTTTTGACTTACAATTCCTTGGGCGATATCGAGATTGTATTTGGGCTTGTATGCCGCCAATTCAGCGTCCACTCCTATTTCTAATCGCTCGTAGGTCCACGGTCTTCCAATCCCCGACAAATTGGCTGTCACAACCTGTTTCGGAGCCTTCAAAAGAGAGTCGACCTTTGAAATCTGACGAATGGAAAAACTTATTCCCTCAAAACTGGTGAAAATGATGTGGTCGTCATCTGCCCAATATGGATCCATGGAAGCCGATGAAAGGGAGGTCAGTCGAGTAGTCCGCCGCCAAGTTGGCACCTGTGGAGAAGGTTCTGATGTTGAAGTCGCACTCACGTCGGGTAGTGTTACCTCGTGACTCATGTCCACAGACCAGATATTTTGGGCTGTATATCGTCCAGTTGAATCTCTCCTTGTGGATATGTAAGCCAACTGTTTGCCGCTCGGACTCCAGGTAGGGGACAAATCGGTCTGCTCTCCAAACGTCACATATCGGATATTTCCGTCCTTGACATCGTATGTAAAGATGTTATAATGACCGTCCACTCCGAGCGAAGTTCGATCTGACGAAAAGGCAATCCGTTCTCCGTCAGGGCTCCACGACGGGTCTCTATCGTCGTATATGTCCGAGGTAAGTTGTTGCAGCTCAGCGGTTTCCCTCGAGAATAGGTACAAATCGGTGAAGCCATTTCTAGTTATGGCTGTAAACGTGATCTGTTTACTATCCGGACTCCAAGACGGTGAATAAATGGCCACCAAATCGTCGAAGCGATACGTTTTCTCCATTCGGTCTTCTACTAGATCGAAAACGTGCACGACATCTTGTCCACCTGACTTCGTCACAAAAACGAGAAGTCCCTGCTTGGAAACTGAAATGCGGCTTTCAAACAAGTGAAATGCTTCAAACTCACTACTTTGCTCTCCGTGAATGAGTACCCGCGCTTCGCCAAGAGGACGAAAATCCGAATCGACTTCAACTTCATAGACGTTGCCAAGTCCACTTTTATTGCCAACGAAGTATACCTTTTGCGTTCCATCTGCAAAGCGGTGAAAGTTTGGTTTTGCGCTGAATCCCTCTGTAGAAAGCCCACCCGCAATAATGGAAGGCAGCTCAATTTGCTGAAACTCCGGATAATATTGCTCTTTTAACCATACCAGCCATTTTTGAGAAATCACTTCAAACTCATCCTGAAGAGTCACTTCAAGAACCACCCTGAAATCACGATCCTTCCAGACATTGTCAATGATTTCCAATATTTTTTCTTCGCCGTAGACCTCGGAGAAAAAGCGATTTATGGCTTCCCCCTGTTTGTACATCACGTACGAACCCTGGATACGATACATGGACTCTAGTGGCACGAGGTAGTTGGAAAACAACGCATCTCGAATTACCATTTCATGCTGGTCGTCGGGTTTACCCGACCAATATTCGGCCAGTCCCTCCGTAAACCAAAGAGGTAAAAATCGATCAGTCGGTCTCCTATGATCACGCATAACTCTTGTAAGTTTGTTATACGTAAACACGTGGACCATCTCGTGTCGGATAACCCTTCTAAAACGATGTAAATTTCCGTTGGCAGGGATCACAACGCGTCCCTTCAGAAATTCAAAAAATCCACCAACCCCATCCGGAATAAAACCAGAAGTGACATTGGTTTGTTTAAAATGCAGGTTGGAAGAATAGAAAATGAGTGGAACACGATTGTTCAGAGAAAAACTGAATTTGTGTTGTAATTCCGTATAGGCCTCTTCAGCAAAAAACGCCCCGCGTTCCGCCAGTTCAAGCATTTCAGGATAAAAATATATGTCGAAGTGCTCGGTCTTCATGACCTGCCAATCGAAATCTTCGTACTGAATCTTGTTTCGGCCGAAATGATATCCGTACTGGGCAAAAATATTGCCCGCCGGTAACAGCAAGGCAATGATGCAAAGTAATTTCAGGGCGGTTCTGGTCATGAATTGCGTTGGGCGATAATATTCCCGTTTCCCGAAAGTAGCTAATCACAAAAAATCAAAAAGAATAGTCCTCTCTTACCGTACCAGATAGCCTTTGGATGGTGACAATAAACTGCCGAACGGCAAATTAAGCCGTCTGCTTCCCTTCCAGAAAGAACGAAACACCGCAAGCGTGTTCGTCCAACCATTTGTCCATAACGGCCCTAAATTCGGCCGGATCAGATGCTATCAAAGCCTTTTTTGCCAAAGCTTGGCCTTCACTCATTTTCATGGCTCGAATGACGCGTTTGATTCCGGGCAAATAAATTGGAGAAGCCGAAAAAGTATCAACACCCAATCCCAATAGCACCGGAACAGCCCTTAAATTTGTCGCAAGTTCGCCACACAAACTAACGGGAATTCCGGCAGCTTTAGCTGCTGTTGTCGTCATTTGAATGAGTTGCAAAACTGCAGGGTGCATTTCATCATAAAGGTGAGCGACTAAATCATTACCACGATCTACAGCCAACACATACTGGGTCAGGTCGTTGGTGCCAATCGAGAAAAAATCAGTTTCGCGGGCAAATTGATCTGCGGCAAGAGCAACCGAAGGCACTTCCACCATAACCCCCATCGGAACGTTGGGATCGAAGTCAATTCCTTCAGCCTTTAGATCGAGCATCGTGTTTTGCATGATCTCCCTAAACGACCGGACTTCGCGAATGGACGATACCATTGGTAGCAGAATGCGAACGGGACCAAATGCGCTAGCTCGTAGCATGGCCCGAAGGTTGGGAACGAGCAATTCCATCTTATCTAACATGATTCGGATACCGCGCCAACCCAAAAATGGATTGTGCTCGCGGTTTCCCATGGGGAGCATTTTATCTCCCCCTAGATCTAATATCCTGAATGTTGTGGTATTGGGACGGGCAGCTTCCACCACTTCCAAGTAATGGGTAAACTGCTCCGTTTCAGTTACTAGGGCTCGCCCCTCCATCAACAAAGCCATTTCGGTTCTGTATAAGCCAATACCTTCTGCACCGTATTCAGCCAATTGGACGAGCTCTTCTCGCAATTCAAGATTTGCTTGCAAGCCTACATGATGTCCATCCAGTGTCTCGGCCGGGAGCGGAACGAGCGTTTTATCCTCCTGAACCAATCGAGAGTAACGCTCCTGCTTAGACACGTAATGTGCAAGGGTTGCTTCATCCGGATTGACAAGTACTTCCCCTTTGATTCCGTCTAGAATAATGAGATCACCAGGTTTTACCACATTTGTAATTCCGTGGGTGCTCACAATAGCCGGAACATGTAGTGCCCTTGCCATGATGGATACGTGAGAAGTTGGACCGCCAAAGTCTGTCACGCAACCTAAAATCCCTTTCCTGCTGAACAAGATGATATCAGCGGCCGTAAGGTTTTCCGAAATGACGATGCTATTTTCGTCAACAGCGGAAAGTATGCGACCTCGTCTGAGGTGTCGGATAATGCGCTCCTGAATATCCAACAAATCATTTGCTCGCTCCCGAAGATATTCACTGTCTGAGGCCTCCATCAACCGGCGGTGTTTGGTCATCACCGTTTGAACAGCATATCCAGCGTTCACGCTACTTTTTTCAATAAGATCGACCACTTCAGGATATAGCGATTGATCCCTTAGCATGAGAAGTTGAGCTTCAAATATCGTTGCGCTATGCTCGCCTAACTTTTCGCGAGTAATCGAAATGATTTTATTTAGGTCTCGCTCCGCTCTTCGTACGGCATCTTCGAATCGAGAAAGTTCATTTTTTAGAACTTTTGAATCGATACTTATTTTTTCAACGTCAAACGATACTTTCGCAAACAGAAATGCGGGACCAATCGCGATTCCAGGAGAAACGGCAATTCCTCGCTCAAGCGCACTAGATATAAGATTGGTTGATATCATTTCTACTTCTCTTCCCCAAAACCATCTTCAAACAAAAGGGCCAAAGCATCGGCTGCTTCGATTTCGTCTTCGCCGTCAAATTGCAAAATAAGAGTGGCGCCATGCTCTGCGGCTAATGTCATTACGCCAATAATGCTTTTGCCATTGATTTCGTAACCATCCTTCTGAATAAAAAATTCAGAACGAAACTGAGATGCCTTACGGACAATCATGGATGCTGGCCTGGTATGCAAGCCTGCCCGGTTTGTTACTGTTACTTCCCGTTCAATCATGGACTAGTGATTCAAATAATTGATAATTATACTTTTTCCTCATCACAGATTCTAGTAAGACCGAACGGCCATTTTATCGATTAATGACACAATAGCATCTTTCCCCATCGAATCGGGTAATCTATTGCAAAGCAAAGCCGCTTGATCTGAATGATAGAGTACGGCATTTTGGGCTGACTCTAATACACCCATTTCGTCTAATAGTAATCGAGCAGCACTAATTTTATTTTCGGCCAATCCTCGATCTCTTATCATGTCATGAAAAAACTTACTTTCTGTATCCCGCTCAACTTGAATGGCGCTCAGGAGAAGAAACGTTTTTTTTGCCGTCAACAAATCTCCACCGATAGGCTTACCCCATTGACCAGAACTAGCCGTAAGATCCAAAAGGTCGTCTTGAATTTGAAATGCCCGTCCCAAATGATGACCGATTTGGTCCAAAAGAACTAAATCATCGGCTGTCGCCTGGCCAGTCAAAGCTCCCAATACTAGGCTTGTGCAGAGTAAAGCAGATGTTTTTTGGTCAATCATGCTCAAATAGTCATCCAAATCCACATCCTGCCTGGATTCGAAAGTCATATCTCGAATTTGCCCTTCGCAGAGTGCACGCACCGTATCCCCAAATCTAGTTAAACCTAGTCGCAACGTTTGGTCTGGAAGAGCTAATAAGAGCGCAGAGGCACTTCCGAGCAAATAGTCTCCAGTTAAAATGGCCGTTGGCTCATCCCATTTTACATGAACCGTCTGTCGACCTCTTCGGGAATCTGAACCATCCATAATGTCATCGTGCACCAAGGTAAATATGTGGAATATTTCCATTGCTGCTCCAATCTCGATCGCAGTACTGTGAGATCCGCCAAATACATCGGCCGCCGCCAAACAAAGCTGAGGACGCAGACGCTTACCAGGGCTTTGAAGAACATATTTGACGGGATCATAAAGCCCCGCCGGTTCCCCGAGAATCGCTGCTAGTTCCAGGCGACTCTCAATATCTCGTTGGTTAGTCTGGAGAAACTCCAGCAGGGTCGTTTTCTCCATAATTCGATAGCTGGTCCCCTATCCGGCTGAATTCATTATTGCGGCGAGAATTCGATCATACACTTGTTCAAAAGAACCTGTACCCTCGATTTCCTGAAGTAGGCCCAATGAACGGTAATATTCTTGAACAGGATGAGTTGACTCCTGATATATCTTCAATCGAGGCAATATTGCTTCGGGCAAATCGTCAATTCGCTGAATTATGACTCCCGGTTCGGCATCGGCCGGAGGCGGTTTAAAGTCCAAGTGATAGTTTTCACCTGTTATGCGGTTCACGCGCCGTTTTGAAAGTCGATCTATTATGTCTTCATTGGATACTACGAGGCTTAAAACCGTGTCCAGGTGTGTGTTGTGGCTTTTCAAAAACTCCGCTAACCAATCTGCCTGCTCAATCGTACGTGGATATCCATCCAGAACAAAACGATCATATTGGCAAGAAGTCATTGCTGCTTCAGCCAAACTCCGAACAAGTGGGCCCGGTACCAACTTGCCTTGCTCAACATAAGATGCTGCTTCAAGGCCTAATTTGGATTCACTTCTAATGGCTCGGCGTAGCAAAATGCCCGTCGAAATGTGAGTAACCTTCTCACGCTCTGATAAAAACTGGGCCTGCGAACCTTTTCCCACACCGGGAGGTCCAAATAAAACGATGCGCATAAGTCAAAAAAAGTCCTGCTGCCGAGGATTAAATCTTAAAGGCTTCTTTGCACCCCAAAGACAGCTAAAAGATTCCAGTCTAATGTTAGTTCTTCAAGAGGAAGGTTTCTCTTTTAAACGATTTCGTAAGTAATCTGCCAGTTCAGTTCCGGCCATCGTAACTCCTGCCTGCATGACCTGTTTTAATACTGTTGCTAAGACACCTTCCGTTTCAGAAGAAAGACGCATTAGCGGCGGTTGTTCTTGAAATGCGGTGTGGATGGCTTCTTCAGAATTAGAACCCTTCCGGAGCAACTCTGCTACTCTAGAAGCCAACTGGTTTGATAGTTGGTGTACTCCATCATCGTATTCAATGGCATTGGAGGAAGATTTTTTTCTAAAAAAGATGAATCCAACTAAAAGTCCGGCCCCAACAGCCATTGCAACTTTTGATTTTGCCCCTTGCTTTACAACGGACAATAACACCGGCATTTTTCCCGGCACTTTCGACTCAAGAGACTCAAAACGGCCTGAAATAGCTTGGCTCTTTTCTTTTAGGCGCTGCTCGATTTGGGCTTTTGTCAGATTTTCCTGTTGGACTTTACTCATAACTCAGAATTTAAAAGCGAATCGTTGGCGGTTGAATTATCGTCCTTTTCAGTTCTTTGTTCCAACCTTTTCAAAGGCTCTACACTTTCACTATCGCCAAAAACATCACGTTTGGAAAATCGAGGCCGCGACAAATTGACGATGAATGTCAACACCGTCATTAGCAAACCTACAATGAGGTATCCGTAAGCTGCATTTTCTAACCATAAACCGATTGCTTCAGCAATACCAATCAGTACAAAAAGAAGCGCAAATAGAGCAAAAATGACGACAGCAGCGATCGAAATAAGCTTTTGAGTAGCATTTTCAATTCGCTCTTCTATTTCATATTGGAATAATTGAACGCGCAGCTCAATCCATTCTTTGATATCCGATACCAAACCTCGAGTCTCGCGCGAAAACGCTCCAAGTCTTGACTCATTTCCAGGTTTTGATGATGTATTGGTCTTCGCTTTTGAATTGCCCATACTATTCCCTTCAGAATCGATTAGATCAGAATCTGCGTCAATATTGGTTGATTCAGTTTGTTCAGTGGGTCGAGCCATGGACGATTGATCTTTGATAAATAGTACGAATCTGCTTTGCGTTTGCGCAAGAGATTCAAATTATTGTACGCATCAAACTTAATCTAGTCTCCTATCTACAGAATAGCCCTCGTCTCAAGTACGTAGAAAACTACTATGCGATCGGTTGTCCGGATGCCAGTTTAAAGTAGGCCGTTGTGCTGTTCCCAGAGGTTCCCAACCGGCATTTTTAGAATGCAATCGCTCTGAACTGAACACTCCTTGAAGACGATCTTTGTTGGCGTCGATCCACTCGGTAACTTCTTCCAGAGCATCGTATTGAACCCAACGAATATGGCATGGACCCTGTTCAATGGGCTCACCACGAGAAAGAAGAAACTGATAGTCTTCAGAGTAGGCGTGGGGCGTTTTTAAAGCGGCAAGTAAGGCTTGCTGCATCTTAAGAGGCCCTGACGTTAAATCATGAGCAGGAAACATAACTCTGTGCGCACCAAATGAATCCAGTACTCCGTCTATGCTCATCCTACGCGGAGCAAAAACAATTGAAACACTTCGGCACCCCATTCCCTCATGCATAAGTGCATCTTCGGCTAAGGCGACGAGAGCGTCTTCGTCTTCCCTTCCATCCAATACGGCCACCGCGATGCGGTGGCCTCGAAACCAACACTGTTTTGAGGAGAGGCCGATATCACTTGCGCTTCTCTGTATCTCGCCAATCACATCGTCGGATCCAGAAACGATCAGCCGATTGCAGGCATTTAATGCATCCTTTTGAGATAACAACGTCGCCTTAGGGTCTGCCCCACTTCGCTTAATTTCGGCTAAAAACGCTGGGAATAGATAAGGGCTCTTTGACGAAACCGATCCTATATACCGATGTCCGCTGAGCACGACCGCCAAATAATCTTGCAATTCCACCATTGGGATGTTGCCTGGATTTAAGACCGCAACAGTATCTGAATTCGCAGACAGTAATTCCCTTTTCCAGTCCACTAATGATTCTTCGGTAAGAAGACTCATTTGCTGGTTAACGGCAAACGCGATCGAGAATTCTGAAAATCTATTCGCTTCTGCAAGCGTCTTTCTCGTGGCTACGGCTCGCGGTGTGTGCTCTGGATCTTCCCAGAGCCTAGCTGCAGAACAAATACTTTTAATCAATTCCACTTTTTAAACTACCTGAGGGAAAAGCCACCTGGCAAGGGTAAAACCGGCAAAAGCCGCGAGTAGCGCTCCACTATTATTGGCCAACACATTGCCGAGAGCCAAATTGATAGAACCGGATTCAAACAATCTCAACGATTCTAATGCATAGGCGGAAAACGTAGTAAATGCGCCCATCATCCCGATGATAAAAAGTGCATTTATTCGTTCTGGGCCAGAGCTCTGGTTAAGATAAGCCCAAGCAAAACCAGCCAAAAAAGAACCCAGTACATTTACGATTAATGTACCCCAAGGAAAGGAGCCGCCAGCTACTCGAAACACAAGTAAAGAGATGCCATACCTCATACTTGCCCCTAATGCCCCGCCAGCCAGTATGTATACTAGTTTAGACATGCTCGATTGCGATTGCCGTTCCACCGCCTGTACCATGACAAATACTCGCCATTCCGCGTTCTAGCCCCCGGTTTACGAGTGCGTGTGCCAGGGTCCCTAAAATTCTTGCACCTGACGCACCTATTGGATGACCCAACGCAATTGCTCCGCCATTCACATTCATTTTGTCATATGAAACGCCCAACATGTCTTTCATGAGAACAGTGTTGATCGAAAACGCCTCGTTATTTTCAACTAAATCAAAGTCACTCATTGAAAGATTAAGTTTCTTCAAAACGTTTTGTACGGATGGAATTGGAGCCTCAGCAAATCTCCATGGAAGACCGGAAGACCAAGAACTTGCCATGATTCTGGCAATGGGCTTCAACCCATATTTTTTAACTGCTTCACTACTAGCAATCATCAAAGCACAAGCTCCATCACTTATCTGACTGCTATTACCTGCAGTCAAAACGCCAGCTTTATCAAACGCAGGTCGTAATTTTGTTAAAGATTCAGTTGTGGTCTCTGGCCTAATCCCCTCATCTTTGGTCAGTGACACCATGTCCCTGCGCACTTTGTAATCTATAGGAGCCACTTCCGCATCAAAAGCGCATGTGCTCCAAGCTTTTTCAGCGCGAGTATGCGACATCAGCGCGACTTCGTCTAATTGCTCGCGGGTAATTCCTTTTTCTGCAGCCAATCGTTCGGTTTGAACACCCATCGCTTCTCCGCTCATAGGGTCTGTCAATCCGTCATATAACAACAAATCGGTTAGTCCCTCAGGATTGCCCATTAAAAATTTGTATCCCCATCTTGCGCGGTGCGAAAGATAAAATCCAGTTCCCGACATCGATTCAGTTCCACCTGCCATTATTAAATCGGCTTCTCCTGCTCGAATTAGGGTGGCAGCCTGCATTACGCTCATCATCCCGGATGAACATACCATGTCGATACTAAAACCATCCACCGTTTCCGGAATACCCGCTTTGAACGCGGCCTGCCTTGGAATTAATTGTCCTTGCCCGGCCCTCAATACGTTTCCGAAAATGTAGAGGTCAAGATTGGCCCCTTTGACGCCGCTTCGTTCTAATGAGGCAGTCATGACATGGGCAGCCAAGTCTACTGAAGAATGGTCCTTTAATGCTCCGCCAAAAGTGCCTATTGGTGTTCGTACGGAATCTACAATGAAAACTTCACGCATCTGCTTTGTATAGATTTTTCTGCGGTAATAACGGCACGGAAAAATACTATCTAAACCTTAGGGAAGTCACGAAAGATGATTTCTAAAAGGGAATTCACCAAAAGCAGAAAGACCCTTAGTCCAACCAATTGGCCAAGGAGAGATCGTCCCTGGTATGAAATGCGAAATATCCAATTAAAAGTCCGCGCACGAGCGTCTCGGCTTCGGATGTCGACACGGCAAAAACGTCATCCTTACAAGCAATATGGAAGCGCCCGTCAGTTGACGAAATCGCCTTAATCAGGCCATAATCTTTACACAGCTGTATTAGCTCATCCAGACTTGGATGGTTATACAGCGTTTCGGTGCTAGCCCTGATTGGTCGAATGTTAGTTGCTTGTGCAAACATGAGATTTTACTCGGTTGTTTGAATGTATCTGGAGGAAGTTGCCCGTTAGGGATCTCCAAATAATCGCCTACCCATGGGGTATCGTACAATTGAATAAAATCTTAACTCAAGCTAGCAAATAGCTAAACGTAGACAGGACTCGGACAAGTCACGGCTTGAAAGGCTCGAAAGGCTCGAAAGGCTCGAAATTTAGAGAATCGAGCGAAATGTGCTCGGCATATCTTCGGAGTTTCCTGACTCGATCGTTTCTGAACCAGTGGATTCAACACCCATAACTTCGCCTTTGCCGCAAAATTTCTGATAGGCGCCTACAAGATCGGTGGCAATTGCACTTGCTGAACGGCCCTCAATATTGCGGCGTTCTAGGACAAAAACGGGGTCCCCGTCTTTTAGAAGAGCCATAAATGGCGATGACGGAGGTATTCCAGCAAGGTATTGTCTAGCCGTGGCAGTGGCATCCATGTCTTGTCCTGCAAAAACAGTAACCATGCTGTCTGGCTGAGTCGGACTTTGGAGGGACATGCGAACCGCTGGCCTAGCATTAGCAGCGGCGCAGCCGCAAACTGAATTCACGATCAGCAACATCGTTTTGCCATCCGTATCAGCAAATGCTTGGTCGACATCTTGTGACGTGCGTAGTTCTTTAACTCCAAATGCTGAAAGTTCAGCTCTCATCGGGGCTACTAGTGGCTCTGGGTAAGGCATAATCCAAGCGGAATGATGTAATAAAATATGTAGGGGTGCAACAAGACCTCATCCTAATTGATCCATCAATCTTTTGTAATTTCTGTTAATGAAATTGAGTCGCGGTCCGATAAAGAAAGAGAAGCGCTATTAAACAATCACCATTTTCATGACCCATAAAGTTCTACTATTTCTTCTCGTAACCTTGCTAACTGGTTGCACTGCATCACGTTCTGTATTTGATCGCCGTCTTAGTGATACGGAAGTTTCATCAAAAAGCGAACTAGTCATATATGAAGATCAGAGCCAGGCGGAAAATGTCTATGAAGAATTCGAACAGGCTCTTCGATCTGAGCTTGAACCTTGGAAAGGCACCCGGCATGTACTCGGAGGAACGTCTCTGAGCGGCATCGATTGTTCCGGGTTAATTATGCGCGTCTTTGGTGATTTACTTCAATTCCAAACTGGCCGAACGACCGAACAATTGATCAAGCTTGGAAAACGAATTCGGCGGTCTGAGTTACGTCCTGGTGATCTCGTGTTTTTTTCCCCTTCCTCTAAAAAAGGCGGTCACGTAGGTATTTATCTGAGTGATGGCGAGTTTACCCATGTCTCTAGTTCACGTGGAGTTATGACGTCGGCGCTGTCGAACCCTTACTGGACGCGTTATTATGAAACGAGTCGAAGAATTATTACGGACGAAGAAGGGCTTAGGAACTCCATCAGAAGCATTCGAGAGCGCCAAAAACTTGCTCAGGAGCTCCAATCTGAGTAAGCCGGGATCCAGCGACTCGTTTTAGGAGTATAACATAACTGATTTTTCAACGTGCTCCCTTTGAGCGCGCCCGCTGCTACCCCATGGTAGGAGCGTTTTTTTATACGTGATACCTAGGCATTGGCCCAATCCAGGGGCCCAAATTCAGGGGCCCATTTCAGAGTTTTAGAAGCAACCAGCTAGCGATGAGTGATCAAAAACCGACCTACCTAACATCAGAAGGCCTTCAAAACCTCAAGGAAGAAATTCATTTTCTTCGTTCGCATGAAAGACCTCGTATATCTGGGGCTATTGCTGACGCAAGGGCTCAGGGTGACCTGTCTGAAAATGCCGAATACGACGCTGCCAAAGAAGAGCAGGGTCTGCTTGAAGCACGGATATCTAAACTTGAAAACACCGTCGCCTTCGCTCGTTTATTAGACGAAAGTCAGGTAGATTCGTCGAAAGCTTTTATTCTTTCTACTGTAACCGTAAAAAACGTCGCCAACGGGATGAAACAAAAGTACACGCTTGTATCTGAGCAAGAAGCCGACTTTTCATCTGGCAAAATCTCAATAACCAGTCCTATCGGCAAGGGATTGCTTGGCAAAGAAGTTGGTGACAAAGTTGATATTAGCGTGCCAGCCGGAAAAGTGACTTTGGAAGTGATGGAAATCTCGCGCGGGTAATTATGCGAACTATCGATCTAAGAAGCGACACCGTAACCAAGCCCGACCGCGGCATGTTGGATGCCATGATGGCTGCCGAGGTTGGAGACGATGTTTTTGGAGAAGATCCGACTGTTAGTCTCCTTCAAGAAATGGTGGCTGACCTGCTAGGTAAAGAAGAGGCATTGTTCGTTCCGACTGGAACTATGTGTAATCAGATCGCGGTTCGTCTGCATACCTCCCCGTCCGATGAAGTTCTTCTTGATGCTGGTAGTCACATTAGGAATTATGAAGGTGGCGCCGCCGCAGCGCTATCAGGAGTACAGCTGTTTCCAATTCCCGGAGAGCGGGGTATTATTTCCGTCTCCCAAGTCGAGGCCAGTATTCGAACGGGTTATGAATGGGAGCCCAGACCTCGCCTGCTTTGCGTCGAAAACACGCATAATAAGGCTGGAGGTACTATTTATCCGCTAGAACGCATTATTGAGCTTGGAGACACTGCCCGGAAACATGGAATGGGATATCATATGGATGGTGCCCGTATCTGGAATGCAGCTGTCGCTTCAGGGACTTCCGAGCACGATTTCGCTGCTCCATTTGATACAGTAAGCGTTTGTTTATCCAAGGGCTTAGGGACTCCCTTGGGCTCGGTATTGGCGGGTTCGAAAGAAATTATGACCGACGCTCGAAGATATCGCAAGCTGTTCGGTGGCGGCATGAGGCAAATCGGATATATTGCTGCTGCGGGGATTTACGCTCTGAACAATAATCGAACGTCTCTAGCTCTAGACCATGAAAAAGCACAATTGCTTGCCCGCGGTCTGGATTCGTTTGCTAGCGTAGATATTAAGCTATCTAACGTTGAAACAAATATTGCTATTTTTGACGTCGTGGGTGGCCGAACTGCCCTACAGGTCTTATCTGAACTCAAGGACAAAGGAGTTCAAATGGTCCCATTTGGTCCGCATACCATTCGGGCTACTACTCACCGAGATCTGACGATGTCGGATATTGAATTTGCCCTAGATCGCGCAAAAGCTGTTTTAAATTAGAAGGTTACTAAAGCTCTTTTACGCAAACGTATGCTTCTGCGGCATGAAATTCGGGTAATCCAAGACCGTTTAACCGCGATGCTGTACCCTGATTGCGATCCCTGGCTCTCTCCCAAAATTCCCTGATATCGTACGCTCCAGGATACATAGCTCTATCTTTTTGGCTTTCATGCTTAAAAATCGCCTCAATTTTCCGATCTAAGTCGGCTTTAGACATGGGCAAAAAGACATCAGCGCGATCTATTTCCCACTCTTGCCACGCTCCTCGATAGAGCCATACCATTGGATGTTTAGATTCATCCGGGTATTTTTTCTTGAATTCGATTAATGCCCTTTTTATAGCAAAATAACACATTCTATGCGTTCCGTGTGGATCTGAAAGATCGCCAGCCACAAAAATGTGTTCCGGCATTTTTTCTTCCAACATGGATAATACGATCTGTACGTCCACATCGTTAATGGGCATTTTTCTAACTTTTCCAGTCTTGTAAAAAGGCATGTCCAAGAAACGTGCGTGTTCTTGACCCAGTCTCATTACTTCGATGCCAGCTACTGCCTCAGAATACCGGATGAACGCTTTTATCTGCTGAACTTCCAAAGCATCCACGTTTCCAAGGGGCTTAGTTGACATAGCCTTGCTCAACTTAGTGAGCTTGGTGTGTAGGCTACCTACCGAATCGTTGTCGATAAAAAGCCCGCCCGCCATTTCCATAAATCGAATGTAACGCCGGACATCTGAATCAAAAACAGCTACCGAACCATTGGTCATGTAAGCAATTGTAACGTCGTTTTTATTCTCTACTAAGCTATCAAGCATTCCACCCATTGAAATAACGTCGTCGTCAGGATGCGGACTAAAAACGATGACCTCCTGCTTTGTGGGTAGGTCTTCTGCATACCGAATGCGGCGTCGTAAGCTCTCAAAAACGTGCTTACAAAGATGATCCGTATTTTCATGCGTGTACGTAAGGCTGTGCAGATGATGCCTTTGAAAGTCGCCTTCCTCCAAGCGCAAAATGGCTTTGCTTACCTTTTCAGCCAGCCAAATAACCGCTCGAACGGAAAGGTCTTCGGTCCACTCGACTTGCTTAACTACCCATGGCGTTTTTATCCGAGTAAACTCGCCTGAGGCTGCTTCATCACAATAGATAGTTACATCCCGGTGTTTTTGAAGAAAAGATGCCGTGATTTCGTCCGTGGGCTCTTCTTCCACGGCCTTCATCACAATTGGCGCCTTGTGTTCTCCGGTAGCCATCAAAATGATCTCGTGGGCGTCCAAAATGGTACCCACTCCTATCGTTATGGCCTCTTTAGGTACGTTTTCATCGCCGAAAAAGTCGCTCGCAGCATCTTTTTTGGTTATTTCATCCAAAATAATCAGGCGCGTGCGCGTTTTAATTCCCGAGCCCGGTTCGTTAAATCCGATGTGTCCACTTCGACCAATTCCTAAAACGAGGAGATCAAGTCCACCTGCTTTCCGGATTTTGTGCTCGTACGAAAGACAATACTCCTCAATATTTTCTCTCGGGATGTCACCGTTTGGGATGTGAATATTCTCTTTAGGAATATTCACGTGGTCAAAAAAGTTCTCATGCATGAAGCGATGATAGCTCTGAAGACTATCTGGCTTCATCGGGAAATACTCGTCTAAGTTGAACGTTACAACATTGGAAAAATCCAAACCTTCCTCGTTGTGAAGGTCAATCAAGTGCTGATAGACGCCAATCGGAGTCGAGCCAGTGGGGAGTCCCAGTACAACTTTTTTTCCGGTAGCTCTTCGTTCAGTAATCAAGGAAGCGATTCGTTTTGCAACTTGAATTGAAAGTTGCCCGGGCTGATCGAAAATCAAAACTGGAATTTTTTCACGCTGTGAGCCTTCTGTCGTATTGCCCTCAAAAGGCTGACCACCGTCTTTAGATGACATAATCTTGATGTGAGGATGTATTAAAAGGGCGAAAAGGAATAATACACTAACGGAAACTGTATTGATTGGAATGTTTGACAAAAATTTTGATCAAAGTTTGACATGTCGGTGCCACTCTGTATAGGCATTCGTCCTACAATCAAAGGTGTGTCTAGACTGACAACGAACATAGCGTCCCACCCCCACTATCTCGCCTAGAAATTCAATTTCTTGTAGTTAGAGAACCGGTCTACTTGCATAAAACTGAGAGAAGTAGATGAAAGGGCGATTATCAACTATGGATGGCAATCAGGCTGCGGCGCACGTTGCTTACCGTACCAGCGAAGTCATTGCCATTTATCCAATTACCCCCGCCTCTGCGATGGGAGAATTATCAGATTTGTGGAGGGCTCAAAACAAGCCCAATATTTGGGGAACTGTGCCCCGGGTCATCGAAATGCAGTCGGAAGGCGGGGCCTCGGTAATTGTTCTTTTCAATCGGTTTTATCAACCAGATATTGATATTCAATCGCTCGAAGTTCAACCCAAACTAAATCTTTCGACATCACATGCCTTACGGTTACCTCTTCGATGGATAGCCATGTTGTATGGCCGAGTTCCTGCTGATTTGGCACTCACTAGTGGAGTACACACGTATCAAGATGCACTAATAGGGTTGATGGCTGGCTCATCGGTCGTAATGATGGCGTCAGAACTGCTCAAAAATGGGTTAGGGCGCATTCAGGAAATAAACGAACACATGAAAGAGTGGATGGACGAGAATGAGTATGAATCCGTTGAACAGCTTCAAGGAAGTATGAGCCAAATTCATGTCGCAAATCCGACTGCTTTCGAACGCGCCAACTACATGCACGTTTTAAGATCATGGCGCGAAGATCCTAACGGCGTCGCTCTATAGCAAAATTGCTCCTTCGCAACTTTGAATAGCCCGGTTGCAAGTGTACTTTTGGGAAACTAGCCGTAGGCTGGTTTCCCAAATTTGCATTGTCAAACGTCCAATTCCCATTGATTATTATGCCTCGATTCGTTCGCCATTTTAGCGTATTTGTTCTTTTCATTGCGCTTGTTTCTCTTCCATCGTGCACTCCACAAGACCTCCCCACCGGGTCTGTTCGCGGCGGAATCGTCTCGACTGCGCAACACGTTGCCTCTGATGTTGGCCGAGATATATTGCAACAGGGCGGAAATGCGGTAGACGCCGCAATTGCCACTGCATTTGCTTTAGCGGTTGTGCATCCGGCAGCTGGAAATATTGGTGGTGGAGGTTTTCTTGTCTACCACGGTGCTGATGGCAAGGTTACCACCTTCAACTTTCGCGAGAAAGCTCCTGCGGCTGCAGGTCCGGCCATGTTTTTAACGGATGGGGAGATTGATGAGGTAAAACACCATCGGGCGCTCACCTCTACTGGCGTCCCTGGAACCGTGGCTGGATTGGCCTTGGCGCACAAGAGATTAGGATCTCTTCCATGGGCAGATTTGCTTGAGCCTGCCATTCGGCTTGCGGAAGAAGGATTCCCCTTCACTGAAAATTTAATGGATTTCCAGGAGCGCATTTTAGATTCGGCGTCGTCCAATCCTATTTATGCCTCAACAGTACGTGCATTTTTGAAAAATGGCACTGAGGCTCATGCTACGGGCGAATTGTTGATCCAAAAAGATTTGGCAGAATCCCTCAAGCGTATTCGCAACAATGGGGCAGATGGTTTTTACAAAGGTGAAACGGCCCGCTTGATGGCTGAATTTATGGCGGCAAACGGCGGCCTTATCACCGAACAAGATATGGCCGATTACCAAGCTGAAGAACTCCCAGCAATCCACGGCACCTACCGAGGTTACGACATCTATTCAATGCCCCCTCCTTCCTCCGGTGGTATAGCCATCGTTACTATGCTAAACATATTGGAAGAATATGACATGGGGGCAATAGAGCATAATTCCGCACCCTACTTGCACCTGCTTACCGAGGCAATGCGCCGAGGGTTTGCTGACCGCGCTCAATTTATTGGGGATCCCAATTTTAATCCAGATATGCCTGTAGACTGGCTTACTTCCAAGAAACACGCGGTCGACCTTGCATCTTCGATCAACCCAGATGCGGCTTCCCCTAGCGATTCAAGCACATTTAATGGCTTTATGCCGTATGAAAGCGAAGAAACGACTCACTTTTCTGTAGCGGATGAAGCCGGGAATACGGTCTCGATGACCTACACACTTGAAAACAGCTATGGCAATTCAATTGTTGTGGAGGGTGCAGGCTTTTTACTTAATAATGAAATGGGTGACTTCAATCCAAAACCCGGCCATACAGACCGCAGTGGCAACATTGGTACACTTCCGAATCTGACGGCGCCAGGAAAACGAATGCTTTCTTCAATGACTCCAGTGATTGTCGGCCAAAACGGCCGTCCAGTGATGGCCATTGGAAGCCCAGGAGGCCGAACCATTATCAATACGTCGCTTCAGGTTGTTCTAAATGTTTTAGACCACGGAATGAGCATAGGAGATGCCATCGAAGCAGGGCGTATTCATCACCAATGGTTGCCTGATCGGACTTCATACGAATCTACTCGTTTCACAGCTGAAACGATGAGCGCTTACGAACACCTCGGGCATACCATTTCTTCCAGAAATGGGCAAGGAAGTGCAATGGGAATTTGGATCGATTGGAAGGCGGGGGTTAAATATGGCGCCTCAGACTCCAGAAGCTCCGAAGGAAGTGCATCTGGGTATTAGTATTACATCGATCTGGATCGATTTGAGTGCGCTGAACCTCTCACCATTTCACTCAAGTTACTACAGCTATAATCTCCCCATTACTCGCCTCAAAGGCGCCCGCTGATATGGATATTGTTCAATTTCTTCTTTCGGTTATCAACCTGGTTTTGGCCTTAGTAGTCCTCTTTGGAGGCCGCTTTTTCATGGGGAAAATTCAGGAGTTGCAGGATCAAATTAGGGCTCTTGAGAACCAACAAGCCATCCAAAAAGTAGTTACTCAGCCAATAAAATCTTTTCTTCCAGAAGATCCGGATGACAAGGAACGAAAGTCGCCCCAATGGGACGTGTAATCTCCATTGGGTTTGTTCTTTCGCCCTAGATCTGACTCAGAATCCTATTTTTCCCCTGGATGGTAGGTTCGCTCGGTGTGCTTTGAGATGTCTGTGTCGTAAAAGTATACTGGGCGAAGTTTTCCGGTCGCATACAATTCCGCTTGATCATTAAAGTGTCGGTTCTCAGGATTTCCGTTTTGACCACCAGCCGTGACGGCGATGGCTCGCAACGAGTCCCCGAACTCAACAATGGCAACAAATGAGTTGCCGCGCGTTCCGTACAATTTTTTGGTGTCATTGAATGTCCTTTGCCCGTAGGCGGCCAATGAGCCCCACGTTGAAGAGGCAAAACCAACGGGAATGCTTGGCTGGCTATCGTCAAAGGGTTGAACAATATCTCCAGTTAGACGCTGAAAGCGATTTATCTGACCCCATGCAATATCCCACGTTCCAAAATCCGCTTCCAGTTTCTGACTTGCTGACAAGACAGCCTCTAGCCAAATTTCAGGGTGGTCGCCCGACTCCATAAAGTGAGCATTGGTTACACCTTCATCCCGGGCGTGCGCTCGCGCTCTACTTTGAAAGTCTTCTGCCCAATAGATAGCTAGTGAAGTGGCATTTGATTCTACTCCTGATCGCTTATTCCACGACCGAAGTGCGGCTACTTGGCCTGAAACGGCCTTCTTCAAGGAATCGCTATCGGGAGTGTTGTCAAAAGCTCTCAGCAATCTAGGGATTAACTCGTCAAAGGCTGTCAGATAAGAATCATATGCTGCTTCTCGCAAGGACTCGATGGTGAAGTCCATTTTGCCATCTAGCACCTTAATCGCGTGGAGTCCACGAGCATTTTCGCCTGTGGTATTCATATAGCGAGGAAAATCTTCCGCTTTGGGGCTATTTGCGCCCGTTACTGAAAAAGGCCAATTATTGGTGTTTTGAATCCAACCATTGGCCGGGTTTTTGACCAAAACTGATTCTTGTATTCCGTGAAGTCCCTTCCAGTCTGTTTCTGACGTGCTCCCATCTACCGGAAGCGAATAGTCGATCGCATTATTTCGAACCGGTACAAAGTTGGAATGGAAGTAAACGATGTTACCATCTGCATCGGCATACACCGTGTTGTTGGATGAATTGGTGTGAAACTCCATCGATGCATAAAATTGATCGTAATTTTGAGCTTTGGTTCTCAAATAGGACTGTTGAAGCGCCTTTAGGGGTTCCTCCATGATTTTGAATGCGACCCATTTCCCGTCTACCTCGCTCACAATCGGTCCGTGTTCGCTCCTGTAGACTGTAAAGGACTTATCACTCATCTTGCCCCCATTTTTATAAAGAATGGTCACTTTTTTGGCAATTAAGGGTTTCTCTACCCCGTCATACAGGTAGTACATCCCGTCGCTTTTTTCGACGATAGTTTCCAAAAACTGATCTATGTTGTCGGCCGCCGAAGAAGTGTGCATCCAGCCTGTTTTTTCATTAAAACCCTGATAGACAAAAAATTGTCCCCACGTAACGGCGCCGTATGCATTGAGTCCTTCTTCGCTAACCATGTGCACTTCTGCTCGGAAATAAAAGGACGTGTGGGGGTTGATCAAGAGTAGAGCGTTTCCATTTTGAGTGTTTGACGGAGCGATGGCAAATCCGTTCGAGCCACTCGGCTCCGATACAAATCCATTTACGAAGGTATCATCACTAATCGTCCCCGAAACAGCTTCTAGTTCGTCGGGATTTACAGCAGCCATTTGCTCGGGTTTTAATGAAGCATGAGATGCGATCGCTTCACCTGGTTTTTCACCATAAAAAGATTCAAGATCACGCATGGAAACTCGCTCAATATCCCCTCCAATGCTTCCTTCACTGAAAGAAAGCGCCATCCATGGCTCAAATCTTGTCAAAACCCGCGCTTTTACCTCTGGATGACTGGCTAAATAATAATTTAATCCGTCAGCCCACCCATTCATTAACATTTTTAACCATTCAGGACTTTCTTCGTACATCAGCTGAAGTGCCGCAGGATCGATGAATAACCTCATACGAAGGTCTCGATAGATTTCAGATTCCCCTTCCGCTTCAGCAAGACGGCCCATCGAATTAAGAAAATTAACTTCAATACGATTAAAATCGTCCTCGGCCTGCGCGTACAACAAGCCAAAAACTACATCGGCATCCGTCTTCCCGTAGATATGCGGAATGCCCCAATCATCGCGAATAATAGTTACTCGATCAGCTCTTTCCTTCCAGGAAGCAATTTCTTCCGCCGTGAACGGACTATCTGAACTTGAACAACTGGTAAAGCCAAAGGCAAAAAGGACAAGAAGTTTTTTCATCGCGGGGGCAGGTTTGGTGGAATTGCAAAATATACAACCCTTAAATCAAAAGAGGCTTCTGTTCAATATGCGAAATCAATCGCGAAACCTTAGTCAGTAGGACCATCTCGTTGGAGTGCGGTCCCACCTATGGTTTCTAAGCTCCTGATGGAGATCTTCGGACAAGGGACCCGCGTCTGAACAGGAAATATTTCCGGTCACGTGCTGATAAGCCCTCATTCCCGGAATAATGGTCGTGATATCTGAATTGTTAAGTATAAAACGAAGCGCCATCTCTGGAAGCGTCATTCCTTCGGGTACAATGCGTTTCAGTTTTTCAGCACGTTCTACGCTGGGGACTAGGTTTTCGGGTACAAAATAAAGGTTTCTCCAGTCCCCTTTCGGCCACGTGGATTCAACAGTGAGATTGCCAGTCAGGGTGCCTTCATCAAAGGGCACTCGCGCGATAACAGCCACATCATTCTCGCGACACGCCGGAAAAAGTTCGTCCTCCGGATCCTGATCAAAAATATTATAAATCACTTGTACAGAATCAACATAACCACTCGAAACCGTTTTTAACCCATTCCAAGGCTCCCATCTATTGATTGAGATTCCGACTCCACGAATCACTCCTTCTGACTTCAAGTCTTCGATTGCCCTTATCCACCGCTCATCTTCGGCCCACGCATCTTCCCAAACATGAAATTGAATTAAATCGAAATACTCCAATCCCGAATTTTTCAAACTGAGTCCAACAAACTGCTTAATATGCTCAACTGGAAAACATTCGTCCATTGAAAATCCCCTTTTGCTTGGCCACCTCTTGTTTTTGGGCGGTATTTTGGTCGCTGTATAGATTTCCTTTTTAGGATTTGCTCTTACTAGATCTCCTAGAAGTGCCTCGGATCGACCTTCACCATAGGCCCAGGCCGTATCGAAAAAATTGCAGCCCAGATCGAGCGATAGCTGAAGTGCCTCGAGCGACTGCGCATCATTGGAGTCAGACCACGATCCCATGCCCCACATTCCATGTCCTATCTCACTCACATTCCAGCCTAATCGTCCAAATTTTCTGGTTTTCATAATTTTTGTTTTATCAATTGAATATGGGACGGTACGTCCTTTAATCGTCTCATCAATTTTACTGAGAATCCAAGATTTGGCCTCGTAGGATGACGGAATGCACCGCGCCCAAGTTTCGCATATCCGCGAGCGGATTTTTGTCCAAAAGCACCATGTCAGCCGCTTTTCCAACCTTAATACTTCCCCGCTCTCCAGCTAACCCCGAAAAACTTGCAGCCCCAGAAGTTGTCATTTTGAGAACGTCCATCGGAGGAATTCCAGCCCGTACAAATGAAATCATTTCGCCATGCAGGCCGGTTCCTGGTTTCTGTGGCCATTCTCAATATGCAAAATTGGCACCCAACAACAAGGACACGCCGGCGTCAAAAAAGCGTTTAAAAATCACATATGCGTGTTGAATGCGAGCATCCTTTGAAGGATCATCGCCACGCACCTCGATCGGAGCGATCATACTATACATCGCGGGAGAAACCCAAGTACCATTTTTTAGGAAAACCTCGATTACTTCCTGGATTTCAGCATCCGAAAGCCTCAAATACGGACTCATATGTTCGATGCTTCGAAGTCCAAGATCAGAAGCCGAAACAGCACTAAGTCCTTGTGGGACATGCCCTACAACCGTCATGTCTAATTTTTTTCCTTCATCTACAAGCGCTGCAACCAACCCAGCACTAATCAGTGGTTGAATTTTGATAAAGTCCACGCCTCGTTTTTTTAACGTATGAACTGCGGCACGCGCTTCATCTTCAGAACTCACTTTTAATCGATACTCATCCTCAGCCTCAAGCCCTTCAACGTAAGGGCCACACCATATCATAGATGGTCCGAGTAGTATTCCATCGTCAATTCCTTGCTTCCACTCTTCAATTTCATTTGGGTCTCCCCCCAACTCTCGAATGCTGGTCACCCCTGCGTTGACCAACATGCCCAGCGCATCTTCTCCCCAATACGAGAGGTGGGCGTGCATGTCCCACAAGCCGGGAATAAGAAATTTTCCAGTGCCATCTATAACGAGGGCGTCTTCGGGAATCTGTGGAATTTGACCATGTGTGACGGAGATGATCTTTCCCTCTTGAAAGATAACAGCGGCATTTTCAAAGGTTCGATCTGATTCACCATCAATTAGCGTAACAGAGTGTATCACAACACGTTGCGCCTGCCATGCTGCCACAGGACTAGACCATAGCAAGAGCCCAATTAGGAAAATTAGTGGACGAAAAAGGGAGCATTTGGATTTCATTTGCACTATCGAACTGTTGCACTCGCACCATTCGGCGTTTCTTGAATTGGTCATTTTAAGAAGAGAACTCTACAGGTCAATATCGCTACCAAACGTTTATGAAAAACGCTGCTAGCCATCTTATTTATTTGGGTTTGATGATGATGGTCTTCACGGGCTGCGATTGAGGTTAAACTAAGCTCGACCTAGCTCAGACACCAGTTCTAGGCACGCATCGATTCAAATGAAAAGCACCCGGGAATTCACGTTCGGGCCCTGCGTGATTTCACGTCAACTTTCATTGCACCTATTACATGTCTTGTTGCTAAATTGAAGCCTTCACCCAGAAAACTAAAACGCCCAAGTCGCTCATGTCGCTCATCAATAAATCCTTGATGCTTATTGGATTTTGCTTAATTCCATTCCAGTCATCGTTTGCCCAAGATCAGGCGGCCACGAGACGATCCGATCTAAGCATTGCCATTCCGAAATTGGATATTCCCGTCATGTCGATTGACGGTTATTTGAATGAAGAAATATGGAGCCAGGCTGCAGAAACAGCCGATTTCATGCAGTATATCCCGGTGGATGGAAGACCGGCTGAAGATGGGACAAAAATTAAACTTTGGTACGGCTCAAGTGCGCTTTACATCGGGATCGAGGCACAAGAAGTCCACGGAGAGGTGCGTTCCACGCTAGCTGACCGCGACAATCTAGACAACGACGATCGTGTCGTGATCGTGTTGGATACCTACGACGATCAGCGCTCAGCGTTTGCATTCATCGTCAATCCGTTAGGTCAACAAGCAGACGGTACCCTCAAAGATGCAGGATCGGCTTCAAGTGGGTTTGGACGCGGTGGCGGTGAACCTTTTTCGGTGGATGAAAACCCAGACTTTTTGTTCACATCTCAAGGACGCCTAACTGATACTGGATACGTCGTTGAAATTGAAATACCCTTTAAAAGTCTCCGTTTTACGAATGCTGCGACTCAAAACTGGGGATTTAACGTTCTTCGCAAGGTCCAGCATTCAGGTTATTGGTCATCTTGGAGTGGTGCTAGGCTGGGTGGAGCTTCTTTCATGGCCCAGAATGGGTCACTTTCCGGACTTTCAGAATTAAGCCGTGGGCGCGTTCTTGAAATCAATCCGGAAATCCGCGGAGCCCTTAGAAGAGGACCCGAACCAGAAAAATTTGAAAGAGATACAACTGACCCATTTGGCCTGAACGTGCGATATGGCCTCTCTTCCAACATGGTTCTCAACGCAACGTTAAACCCAGACTTTTCGCAGATTGAAGCCGATGTTGTACAGATAAACTATGATCCACGTCGATCCGTTTCGTTTCCGGAAAAGCGCCCGTTTTTCCTAGATGGAATTGAAATGTTTAGCTCACCGACCCGGCTAATTTATACTCGCAGCATCGCCAATCCACTTGCGGCCGTGAAAGTCGCTGGGAAGTCTGGATCCACGACTATCGCCGCGTTGTCCGCCGTTGACAACGGAGGACCATCGATTGCTGATGTAGATGCCTCATACGTTAATGCGATCCGAATTAAACAGGACCTAGGCGGTCAAAACAGCGTCGGCGTGGTGTATACCGATCGAATGCATGATGATTGGTCAAACCGGGTGTTTGCTATAGACGGAAATGTTATTGCTAGAGACAAGTATTCTTTTAGCGCGCAAACAGGATTCAGTTCTACAACTGGTCTTGGTGGAATAGCACCCATGTGGAACGCGGGTGCTAATTTTTCAACACGGAAATGGTCCGGAGGGCTCAGCACAACCGGTTATCATGCCGATTTTGATCCGGCTGTAGGCTTCCTGAGTCGTGGAAACCAAGTAACACTTAATGCAAATGGAGCCCGAACCGTTTATGGAAAAGAGGGGGGCTTTCTTGAAAGGGCAAGCCTCTCTTTGCGCCTGACGGGGGCGTGGGATTACGACGGGTTTATGAACGGCGATAGTGCTGAAGATATCCGATTCTATCCGACCTTTAGTTTCCAAATGCGCGGTGGATGGGGGCTCAGCATTTTCACGTGGTTCGAGTCTTTTGGGTATCCTGCCAACTTTTTTACGCACTACTACCTCAAAACGAACACTGGGTTTGAACCTTACAAAGGTGTACCTCATCTAATCAATGTCGGTCCAATGATCACCCTGTCTTCACCTCAATTTGATCGTTATTCTGGATTTATCCGATTTGGCTTTGGTCGGGATCCGAACTATGACGAGTGGGCAGATGCCAACATTCGCAATATTGAATTGGAAGTCAGGTATACACCTACGGATCAGCTACGTTTAGAATTAAGATATGACCATCAGCAACATTTTCGGGCCTCAGATAAGTCCCTGGTCTCGCTTAGCCGGGTTCCGAGGCTGAAAGTCGAATATCAGATTACACCAACCTTATTTGTACGATTTGTGGGGCAATATCGCTCGTTGTACAAAGATGCTCTTCGGGATGACTCAAGGACCAATTTCCCCATTTATTACCTTGCTAGCGATGGGAGTTATGTCAAAGCAGACAGTCGGCGTTCGAATAATATCCAAGCTGACTTCCTTGTCTCGTACCGGCCGACACCTGGGACGGTCGTGTTTGTTGGATATGGAACTGCAAAGAGTGAACAGGACACGTATCGATTCCGCAACTTCACGCGTCAAGGAGACGGCTTTTTTATGAAGCTTAGCTACCTTTTCCGAGTTTAACGAAATAAAACGCCCCTGAACGGCTATTAACGCTATTCAGGGGCTTTTTTACATACGTACCGAGAGCGGGACTCGAACCCGCACGAGCATTAAGCTCAACGGATTTTAAGTCCGTTGCGTCTACCTATTCCGCCATCCCGGCAGCCAGCTCGACCAATTGGCCGAAAGCGCGACGCAAAACTAGCCATTAGTCACCAGCGAAACAACGTGAACCTTCCTCCACATTCGGATTTGATACCAAACTCACGGAAGTTTGTACCTTAATCGGATCAATCTCTAAAAACAGAATCCCGCTTCACACCCATTTGCAGGCTCATGGATCACGTAAACACTATTCTAAAGTTGCTGCTTGATGAGGCAAAGACGGTTTCGGAGCGCTCTTATTCACCGTATTCGGGCCGGAAAGAAGGAGTGATCGTGCTTTTGGAAGATGGGAGCATGGTACCTGGGGTACGAGTCGAAAATGCTTCTTTTCAACTAACTATCCCTCCCCTACTAAATGTAATTACTACGCTTTATGCGCTGCAGCGCAAGGACTTATCGGCTATAGTGTCGAGCGTGGCATTTACTGAGGCCGAGCTCGCTTATACCAGCGCCTTGAGCGGATACAACTGGGAATTGGTTGCCCAAAATGTCCTTATGGTGGCAGGTGCGCACGTTTCTGACCCGACTAAAATGTTAACCGTGACTTCTACTACGGAACTGCCCACAGCGGAGCAGGGCGTTATTATGGCGCGGAATGCCGCTTCGTTCGCTTTCATCCCTGAATCAAATTTTCCGGTCGGATGTGCAATTAAAACAGAGTCAGGAGATATCGTTACGGCGGCAAATATTGAGCACACGGATTGGTCTCAAATCATATGTGCCGAACGAAATGCTCTTTCCACAGCGATCTCTTATGGTCTGAGTGAAACGATCGAATTGTATGTGTCCTGTCCTAAACTTGTGGGCGGTACTCCTTGCGGATCATGTAGGCAGGTAATAGTGGAACTTGCCCCACGGGCAACGGTTTGGATGGACTCCGGAAATGCGCAACCAATTGCAATGAATGCAACGGAGTTATTGCCAGGCCATTTTACGGGTGATGTCTTAAAACGAGTCTGATTCTGCGTTTTAATCCAAATTAACATTCAGTTTCCCTGTTTCATTTAGGGATATTCCTCCTGCATGCTCCTTCATTCAATTGTTTTTATACTCGGCCTTGGAATCCTATATCTAGGGGCAGATTGGTTAGTTCAAGGAGCTTCTGAAGTCGCAAAGCGGTTTGGTATTCGCCCAATGATTATTGGGCTAACAATCGTCGCGCTTGGTACCTCAATACCTGAGTTCCTGCTCAATTTTTTCGCGGTAATGATCGGCGAAGACGGATTGGCAATTGGAAATATCATAGGCTCCAACATTAGCAATATTGCACTCATCTTGGGCGTTAGTGCGGCTATTATGCCTATTGCGTTTGATGACAATGCGCTCAAGAAAGAATACCCGATGATGCTTGCCGTAACGGGCTTGTTTTATCTGTTGGCAATGGATGGCAGGATCTCTCGGTTTGATGGTGTGATTTTGCTGATCGGGCTGGGTATGTTTATGGCTTATATCATCTGGGACGCAATTGACCATTCCAAGAAGAGAAAGGTGTCACGCGCTCCAGAACCCAACCCAGCCACTGAACCGATCTCGTCCGCCGAACCAGCCTCATCCACCGAACCCGCCTCAGCTATCGAACCCGATGGCTCAGAAACAGAATCTCAAACCAAGTTTCGGGCCTTCGTTCAATCGCATCGAGACGCATCTTATTTCCGAATCGTGTTGATTGTTGGCGGCATCTCTGCTTTGTCAGTTGGGGCCAGGCTCATGGTTGATTCGGCTATCGGCATAGCAACTATCTTGGAGATTGCCCCGATAGTTATTGGATTGACCATCGTAGCTATTGGTACCAGCCTTCCCGAACTCGCAGCTTCATTGATTGCAGCCGTTAAAAAAGAAGGCGATATGTCTGTGGGTAACATTTTGGGCAGCAACATGTTAAACATCTTGTTCGTGATTGGATTTGTAGCAGTTATTCGCCCAATGGAAATAGAATCCGAAACAATTCGATATCACTTCCCAGTGTTAATCGTTTTTTCTTTGATATTGTATCCATTGGCGCGAAAAAAACAGGCATTATCGAGAACGGATGGAATTATTTTGTTGGTACTGTTTTGCACCTATTTAGCATGGCTTATTTATCCCGAATTGTAAGTAGTGAATTTATCCTTTGGACAATCCCCTTGGCTTTTGATGCTTTTGCTCTTCGTGGCAATTGCAGCCTCTTGGTGGACATATAGAACTACGGTGCCGGAAATAAAACCGCTTCTTCGGTTGTTTTTGGGTACTCTACGCGCCGTTTCGCTGGGCCTAATCCTTTTCTTGTTGTTTGAACCAATCCTCCAGCGCTCTGTCAGCAAGGATGTAAGGCCCGTGGTCGCCGTACTTATTGACGGCTCGCAAAGCATGGCCCTCTCGGATTCTCTCCTAGGAGATTCGTCGCCCCAATTACCTGATAAAGTTCGATCTCTACAGCGCTCTCTTGCTGGGCTTGACGTTCGTTATTACTCGTTTGGCAGCCAAATCCAATCTCTAGACTCTCTCCAATCCTTACAAATCGTTGAGGGTAGAACAGACATTGCATCAGCGCTTCAAAGCGTTAGTGAACAATTGTCGGATGTGCCATTGAGTTCTGTAATTTTAGTAAGCGACGGACTCTACAATTCTGGCACAAATCCCATACATGTCGCAGAGCGCTACGAAGTCCCCATTTTCACGGTAGCCCACGGTGATTCAACCACTCGAAAAGATGTGAGGATCGTACAGGTCATCAGCAACGAACTGACCTATGCTGGTTCCTCCGTTCCGGTTTTGGTTCGGATTCGAAACGATGGGTATTCGTCAGGACAATTGGCAGTTAGACTCTCTGATGCAAGCGGAGTCCTAGACCAAATAAGTCTTCCCCTCCCCGCTCCTGGCACCGAAAGCGAGGTGGAACTGACCTATGATGCGGCTACGGCAGGACGCACAAGTTTGACAATCGGAATAAATCGATTTGTTGACGAAGCCACTTTCCGTAATAACACCTCGAGCCTCTCCATTTTAGTTATTGATCAGAAGAAAAAGATTCTATTGCTGGCTGGCGCGCCGTCGCCAGACGTTTCCAATTTAGTCCGACTCATTTCGAGTGACGAAACCGCCGAGATCACGACTCTTATCCAGGCACCAAATGGTTCGTTTTACAGCGGAGAATTACCACAGGATTTTAGCGAGACGGATTTGATTGTCTCGATCGGTTTTCCTGGTAAGGCCACTCCCCCTGCACTATCTGTCTCTGTAGCCAATGCCGTCAAAGATGGGACTCCGCTTTTTTTCATTTTAGACAGACAAACAGACCTTTTAGCCGTCCAACGAGACTTTAACGACCTTTTGCCGGTTACTTTAGAGTCGATTCGAAACGGGTTTTTGGAAGGGTCATTTTTTGAAACCACCTCAGCCGCATCTCACTCTATATTTGATACCGGAGTTCGAAGTGATAACGCCAGATGGGGGCGCCTTCCTCCGATCCTTTTGAATGAAAGTAGATGGGAAGCATCTCCTTCTGCCACCGTTCTTACGAGTTCTCAAATTAGGGGCATCGCGATTGGCGATCCGGTTTTTGCCGTAGGGAGATCAGGACGAACCAAAAGTGCTGCATTTTTGGCTCATGGACTTTGGAAGTGGACAAACGCGCCTGAAGATCTGGAAGACGAATCGGCAGCGTTCAATGGCGTTTTGAAAAATACGATTCAGTGGCTTTATGCTTCTGATGATAATCGATTGGTCCGAGTGCAGCCATCAGAGACTGAATACGGTGAAGGCGAGTCGATAGTATTGCGGGGTGAGGTATACGATGAAACACTGCGTCCGCTATCAGACGCATCTCTCTCAATTCAGTTAACAGACCCAGAAGGACAACAATTTCCGTATGAAATGACATCGCTGGGCAATGGACGATACGTGTTGGATTTGGGTAGTTTGCCTGCAGGATCTTACAAGTACCTAGGTTTGGCGATGAGGAATGACGGCGAAATAGGCACAGACGAAGGGCAATTTTCCGTTGGTACAAGATCACTTGAATTTCGCAATACTAAAGCGGATTTTGCGCTAATGTTACAAATTTCTTCTCGATCTGGAGGAATGGCAGTGGCTGGAACAGACCTTGAAACTCTGCCGGTTTTAATACGGAATTTGCCTGGCTTTCAGTCTGTTTCCTTCTCGACGGTGACACAGGTTCGACTGTGGCAAAAATTGCCGTTTTTATTCATGGTTATGGTCTTTTTAACGCTTGAATGGTTTTTTCGAAAGCGATTTGGAATGGTTTAATATGACATCAGAAGCTGCAGCAATTGAGCTGCCCACCACATTGGATCTAGATTTGTCAACGGTTCTGACGACCATTCGTCGACACCTGCATTCCAATCCGGAAATTGGCCTTCGGGAATTTGAAACATCAAATTTTATCCGAACAACGCTCACGGAGTATGGACTTACGGTTTCTAAGCCGCTGGCCAAGACGGGCCTGTTTGTAGACATCGTGGGCGAGCACCGTGGACCAATTGTGGCCTATCGTTGCGACATTGACGCGCTCCCAATTGAAGACACTAAAACCGTACCCTACCGATCAACCAAACATGGGCTTGCTCATTTGTGCGGTCATGATGCCCACACCACAATTGGAATCGGCATAGCCATCCTATTGCACGCCAATCGGGATGAAATACATGGCACTGTACGTGTCTTTTTTCAACCAAATGAAGAAGGTATCCCCTCTGGCGCCCCACTAATGATTCGTGATGGAATTCTAGACGGCGTGGAGGCTGTTTATGCATCACATGTGGATCCAACACTCTCGAGCGGAATGTACGGATTGCGAGTAGGCGCAGCGACTGCCTCTGCTGATCGATTCAGAATTCGAGTTTTGGCGGGATCAACTGGCCATTCCGCGAGGCCGCATCAGGCCACCGATACCATCTGGATTTCGACACAGATTATGAGCGCCATGTATCAGTTGGTTGGGAGGGTTACGGACGCAAGAAAAACTGCAGTGATCGCGATTTGCCGACTAAAAGCCGGCAAGGCTTATAATGTCCTCCCTGCCGAGGCCGAATTTGGAGGGACCTTTCGGTGCACGGAAAATGAAGAAAGAGAAAAGCTAAAAGCAAAAATTGAACAAACTGCGATTGGAATTGGCCGAACATTTGGCGCCGAAGTTGATGTGGATTTTGACATTGGGGCTCCGTCAGTACTTAATGACGGCTCGCTAATATCAGTTTTAAGAGAAAACATCCTAGAAAGTTTAGGCCCAGACGCCATTTATAACATTCCTGAGCCTTCAATGGGTGCTGAAGACTTCGCGCATTATCTAGACCACGTGCCAGGCGCTCTTCTTCGAGTCGGGACGTGTAACAGCCCGAAAACGGCTTTCGTATTGCACGATTCAAATTTTGACATCGACGAATCCGTTCTTGCTACCACCGCTAATATGTGGACGAAAACACTGATTTCTTATTTAAGAAAAAAGACTAGCGCTTAAACCTGTTACGCATCCTTGCTCAATTGCCTCTATGGTGAATTACGGCAATAGATGCGACTCGTTTTATACTTGATAATCATTTCTTTTCTGGCTCAGCAAAGTCGGGGACAAGCGGTAGTTATAAATGAAATAATGCCGGCACCGTCTGCGGCGGGATTTGAATTTATTGAACTTGTCTTTCCTCAAAAGGGCGCGATTTCCCCATCTGATATTTCGCTGCGCGACAACGCAATTAATTGGAGTTCCATTCAATTCAACAGGCCCATTTCGAGCCTCGACACGCTTGTATTAGTTAAAGACATAAACGACGCTCAAGATCTGATTCTATCGGGAATTCCAGTTGGAACCCTGGCCCCTTGGCCAACACTAAATAATGGAGGAGATTCACTTTTTGTTCGGCTGAATAACGTTATTCAAGATAAAATGGGCTATAGCACCTCTTTTATGAGCGTGTCATGGGAGCGAAACTCTCCATTTTTACCGGGGTTTGTCTCGTCTAATTGGTCTCTGTCCAACTCTCCAAACGGTTCTACTGCAGGACAAACCAATTCGGTGTATTCTTTAGATGTGGTGGCGCCTCGCTTAATTGGAGCAGAGGTCCGAAACCAAAATGAAATCGTGATTTGGTTTTCCGAGCCGATGCCTTTCGGCACGCCAATCCAGTTTGCGGGAGGATCAAAAAACCAAACTGAGTTCATTGCTACCTCCCTCCCAAATGGGAATAGAATCTTTTTCAATTTGGATTCAAGGGCGATTCCAGAGTGGATTCAGATTTCGGCCTTCCAAGACTATGCGGGAAATGTGGGTTTGCCTTCTGTAGTTCCTCTTTCTGTTCCGCCTGATAGGAATGAAGTAGTCATTTCTGAAATACATTTTTTAGAAGGTGGCAGCTCTATCTCACGTGACGCTCCAGAATTTATTGAAATCCTTTCAAGAGCCGGGCACAGTATTTCACTTTCCGGCGTCGACATTCTCTATAAAAGCTTGTTGCACAACGCGGTACATCCAGATTCTCTGGTCATACTTGCTCCGTTTGAGACGTACATCCTCTCGGCCAGGCAGTGGAGTGATTGGCAGTTGGTACGCGATCAGAATGACTATTGGCTCACCGCTCAGCTAAAAGAACCTTTCCTAAACGACACTGCTTCGAGCTCCAACTCAGTCTTTGGTGTAGCCCCTTGGATATCCTTCAACAACCAAGGTGCAGAAATAGAACTCCTTCTTGGAGTTCAGATACTCGACTCTATTTCGTTCAGTCAAGATTGCCTAGATAGCAGATTTGATGACCACAGAGGACGTTCTGTAAGCCGAACTTTTGACCCACAAGGCTGCCAATGGGAATCCACACCCTTTCCGGCTGGGTTATCGCCGGGGCAAACCCCTGGTCCAACTCCCATTTATTCAACACCAAAGGCCGGCGATTTATTGGTAACTGAAATCATGTTTGATCCGGTGAAGGATCCAATTGACTTTCTAAGCGACCAAGTGGAATTCATTGAGTTCGTCAATGTGTCAGATCAGCCCGTTGCCCTACAGCACCTTTGGTTCGCCGAAACCGCCGACGAGTTTGGACTCTTTGAAAAGGTGAGGCTAGCATATGCCCCAGTCGCTTTATTTCCAGGCCAAATTGCTGTTCTATTCCATTACCCCTCTCCTTTTCCAGACAACCCATTCTATGAAAAAAATGTGCTCGCAGACGCTTGGCCTTCCTCAAAGCCATCTTGGTTTGCCTCAGAACCTTTCGGGACATCCTCCGCGCTGAACAATGAGCCGCTTCAACAACATTTTCGATCGTCGGAATACAATACGGTCTTCATCCCAACTCGGCGACCTCTAAATTTGTCCAACTCGAAGGGACGGTATCGCATTCTGGCTTCCAGTGGAGAGGAAATTGCGGTCTTTACATATGATTCAAAAGACCATTATTCTGGCCTAGAATCGACCAAAGGCCGATCGCTCTATCGTCCGCTAATTTCTACCACTCCATCCTTATTTTCGTGGCAATTTGGCTCATGGACAACCACAACAAACCCCGAAGGAGCTACTCCGGGAGCAGTAGTACATATTTTGCCGACTTCGGGGAAAACAGGTTCTTTACGAGTCACGCCACTTTCTTTTTACCCTGAGTTCTTGGAATTACCCCACGAGGTACAAATACAGGTAAAATCCGAAAATCCCAGCGACCTTGTTGTTCTTGAAGTATTCGACCGACAGGGCTATCTCGTTAGAACGATCGAAAACGGACGATTCTTAGATTCCGGCTGGACTACTTCGTGGGATGGACAAAACGACATAGGAGCTATGTGCCAATTGGGAGTGTACATCTTGGTCGCACGCATTTTTGACGATGAGGGTAAAGAATTGAGCAGAATCAAACAGCCCGTTTCAGTACTTCGCGGGAAACGATAGTAGATTGCATTATCAAAAGCATCTTTGTCCTTTCTTTGGAACAGCAAAATTGTCATATCGTAGCAGTCAGATAGACTCTTGCATCTGCCAATCACAATCAATCGACTGATCAATCACATGAGTTCAACCACTTTACAAAGCCCGCTTGTGCTTACTGAGAGAGCTGCTCAGGAAATACGAAATATTATAACGACCAAGAATATGCCTGAGGGATACCACTTGAGAGTTGGTGTTAAAGGAGGCGGCTGTTCTGGAATGAGCTATGTCCTTGGTTTCGATCGTCAGCGCGACCATGACATGGAGTTTGAAGTTGATGGCATTACCGTTTACATGGACAAACGACACGGGTTGTATCTAATGGACACGGTTGTCGACTATCAAAATGGACTAAATGCCCGTGGTTTTACTTTTGAAAACCCGAACGCCACATCCACATGTGGATGTGGCTCTAGTTTTTCATCCTAAATGCCGATAAAATGGGTTTTTCAACGGCCATCTCCATTTCGGCCTGCTTAAGTTAAGCTCAATAGTTTCGTTGGCTTTTATCTCTTGTTTGTTTTTCAGATCGTCCGATATTGGACGCAATCAGCCCTAGTAGGATAGTATGGAAGGTAACTTTTCAAATCGTGTCAGAGACGTAATTTCGTACAGCCGTGAAGAGGCTATTCGACTCGGGCACGATTATATCGGTACAGAACACCTTCTCCTAGGCATTATTCGGGAGGGCGAAGGAATTGCAGTAAAAATTCTTCGCAATTTGGGTGCAGACCTTTTCAAGCTTAAAAAGTCAGTGGAGGATACCGTACGTAGTACAGGAGGTACGTTAACTGTGGGAAACATCCCGCTGACAAAACAAGCTGAAAAAGTGCTCAAAATTACATATCTCGAAGCAAAACTATACAAAAGTGATGTGATTGGTACGGAACATCTGCTACTTAGCTTGCTTCGGGATGATGAAAATTTGGCAGCACAAATTCTTCAACAAGGCTTTTCTGTAACCTACGATGCGGTTCGTGCAGAATTGGATACCATAATTAGTGGAAAAGCATCTACCTCGCCCGTACTAAGCTCCGAGCAAGGTAGCCCCGGAAAACCTTCTGGACCTGGACGAGCTTCGGGTTCTAAAGATCGAGGTGGCAAAGTGGAAAAAAGCAAAACACCTGTTCTCGATAACTTTGGTCGAGACCTTACAAATTTGGCCGAAGAAGACAAATTGGACCCGGTAGTTGGTCGCGAGGCTGAAATTGAACGTGTAGCACAGGTATTGTCACGTCGTAAAAAAAACAACCCTGTTCTAATTGGTGAACCAGGAGTTGGTAAAACGGCAATTGCAGAAGGATTGGCTATTAGAATAGTTCAGCGACGCGTTTCTAGAGTCCTTTACGGCAAACGAATTGTAACGCTAGACTTGGCTGCGCTTGTGGCGGGTACCAAATATAGGGGACAGTTCGAGGAGCGAATGAAGGCCGTAATGAACGAACTGGAAAAAAGCCCGGACGTCATTCTGTTCATTGATGAGCTACATACAATTGTGGGAGCTGGTGGTGCTTCTGGAAGCCTTGATGCGTCCAACATGTTTAAGCCAGCCTTAGCTCGCGGAGAAATTCAGTGCATTGGTGCCACTACACTGGACGAATACCGTCAGCATATTGAAAAAGACGGCGCGTTGGACAGACGATTCCAGAAGATCATTGTTGATCCTGCTACGCCGGAAGAGACCATTGAAATTCTCAATAACATTAAGGACAAATACGAACAACATCACAACGTTCGTTATACAGATGACGCCATAAAGCTCACTGTAAAAATGTCCGTAAGGTACATTTCTGAACGGTTTTTGCCGGACAAGGCTATTGACGTCATGGATGAAGCCGGTGCTCGGGTTCATTTGAAAAACATCAAGGTCCCGGATGAAATCGTCAAGCTAGAAACGGACGTTGAAGCCGTTCGAGAAGAAAAAAACCGAGTCGTTAAGAGCCAAAAATTTGAAGAAGCTGCCCGTTTAAGAGACAAGGAGAAAAAACTTCTTGAGGATCTTGAGACAGCAAAAAAGACCTGGGAAGACAAATCTGAGAGCGAAATCTATGACGTAACGGATCAGGATATCGCCGAAGTGGTCGCCATGATGACGGGCGTCCCCGTCGACAAAATCTCAGAACCAGAAACCCGAAAATTGCTTCACATGGATGTGGAGCTTCAAGGTCAGGTCATTGGGCAAAACGATGCTATTTCAAAGTTGTCAAAGGCAATCAGGCGAACAAGAGCCGGCCTAAAAGACCCCAAACGCCCGATCGGTTCGTTCATATTCCTAGGCCCCACCGGTGTTGGGAAAACTGAGTTGGCAAAAAAACTCACTCAATACTTATTCGATTCTCAAGACTCGCTTATCAGAATTGATATGAGTGAGTACATGGAGAAATTTTCAGTTTCGCGATTGGTTGGGGCGCCTCCTGGATATGTCGGTTACGAAGAAGGTGGTCAGCTCACGGAAAAAGTGCGTAGGAAGCCCTATTCAGTCGTTCTTCTAGATGAAATTGAGAAAGCGCATCCAGATGTTTTTAACATCTTGCTTCAAGTTTTAGACGATGGTTTATTGACTGATGGCCTAGGCCGTAAGATCGATTTTCGCAATACAATTATCATCATGACGTCGAATATTGGCGCCCGAGATATCAAAAATCTTGGAAAAGGTATTGGGTTCTCTCATTCTGATCAGGAATTTAATTATCAGGCGATGAAGTCGACCGTGGAAGATGCTCTTAAGCGAGTATTTAATCCCGAGTTTTTGAATCGAATTGACGATGTGATTGTTTTTCACCCGTTGGATAAATCACATATTTTAGAAATTATAGACCTAATGGCTGCTGAATTGTTCAGCAGAGCAGCAGATATTGGCGTTACAGTCGAACTGGAACATACTGCCAAGAAGTTTTTGGTGGAAAAAGGCTACGATGCCAAATTTGGAGCACGCCCACTGCGCAGGGCTCTCCAAAAATATGTCGAAGATCCAATGTCAGAGGCTATTCTTGGGCACGACCTAGGAGACAATGACACTCTTGTGATCTCATATGATGAGAAAAAAGACACGGGTGAACTTTCCTTCCGGAAAAAAGCCACTAAAAAGAAACGTTCGGCCAAGAAAAGCGATGATGCGGACGATTCTGGTGCAAAGTCTGATGACACAGTAACGAAGGAGCCCTCTAAGGCTTCCGAACCATCGGATGATGCTGCAGATTCGACCGACAAACCCGTGGCCAAAACCAATGGAAAAGACAAAGTAGAATCGGGTGAACCTGATGTGGATCAGAAAGCTGACTGATGGGGCCAGCGTCCTGTTAACCCAAGCGCAATTAACGCAACGTCCTGTTAACGCAACGTCCTGTTAACCCAGGGTCCAATTAACGCCTTTCCCCTCTTCAGGGTGAGGGTAGTTCCAAGTCACAGCGCCTTGGTCGCAGGCGTACATACACGTCCCGCACTCGATGCAGTCTTCGTATTGAAAATGTACCAATCCTGCATCGTCCAGCGTGAAACACTTGGCGGGGCATAGTCTTGTGGTACATTTGTGAGTGCATACTGAATTACATATAGACGTATCCACTTCTATGTGAGCCTTCGAGTCAGTTCGTCCTTGGTTTCTGAAACTTACCATTCCTAGGCGCTCAGAAACCGACAATTCTCCCTTCTTTTTCATGTCGCTCATAATGCTCTTGCCCCTTTAATACCAAGCTTCACCAGGTCCCAATACGAAGCGTTTCGTTTAATGGCGGCGTGCATCATTTTGGATGCCTTTGGTGTTGGCTCGCCTGATATACTGAAAAACTGTCTCCCAAAATCACAAATCATGTTGGGAATTGGACCAAACATTTCAGGCTGATGGAGTAAGTGAACTGCATCTTGAAACGTTCGCATATCTTTCAATACGTAACTGTTTTCAAGCGCCAATCTGTAGTTTTTGAGCATTTCTGAAGAGAAATCGTTAGCCTTTTTCGCTTCAAGAACGGTCTCTCCTGCCAGAATGCCGCTTCGCATCGCGAAATCCATGCCCTGAATTGCTTTGCCCGCATTCAATAACAAATGAGCTGCCTCTCCTGCGATGAGCACACCATCGGCGTATAATTCTGAGGGGAGCGATCGAATGTCGCCAGTCGATACAGCGTGTGCTGAATATTCGACCGTTTCCGAGCCATAAATCATGTCGGCGACCGACGGATGAGCCTTGAACGTGTTCAGTATATCGTATGGCGTTTTCCCACTTTGCTTGAGGTCTTTTAATCCCAAAACCAATCCCAGCGAAATGGAGTCCCTGTTGGTATACAAAAAGCCACCGCCTTCTACCCCATCTGAACAAAATCCTACAAATTCATTGGTCAAACCAGATCGCCCCCGTAGCTGAAATCGATCTTCTAGTTTCGCCTTATCAAGACGCAGCACCTCCTTGATGCCAATCGCCATGTGATCTACAGGCACATACTCCTTTTCCAAGCCGATTTGACGGGTTAGGAGATTATTAACCCCTTCAGCTAAAATCACGGAATCGGCGAAAAACCGCTCTTCACCTGCCCTAATTCCTACAATTTTGCCATTTTCCGAAAGTACTTCGTCTACCAAAATATCAGTCGCCAAGAACGACTCATCTGGATACGCGCTTGCCTCGATGGCCAATTGAACTTTTCCCGCCAGCCACTCATCAAATATCGCTCTGAGAACGGTTACGCCAGTGTAGGGCACGTCATCAAAATGGGACGATTTAAAATCGACGCTAAATGCTGATTGTTCGTCCATAAAGGTGAGGCGACGGTGGTTCACAAACCTCTCGAATCCTCCCTCCTCGTTCCAATATTCTGGTACTAATTTGGCCAGATCGTTTCCCCATAAAACACCACCTGAAACGTTTTTGGCGCCACAAAACGTTCCACGCTCAATCAATAGAATCTTGGCGTTTCCACGAGCAAGAGTCATCGCAGCACTGAGGCCCGCAATACCCCCTCCGACAATGATTACATCAAATTTCTCTTCCATTACGCTTTGATGGACAAGGTTAAGAAAGGATTTTTTTCAGCTCAGCGTTCAGAATAGGCAGTATTTTAAAACAATCGCCTACTAAACCATACGTTGCCACGTCAAAAATCGGAGCATCAGCATCTTTATTGATCGCGACGATAATTCTGGAATTGGACATTCCAGCCACGTGCTGAATAGCGCCTGAGATTCCAATTGCAAAATAGAGTTCCGGCGATACTACTTTTCCTGTCTGACCGATTTGTGCGGTGGCCGGAAACAATCCCGTTTCCACGACGGCCCGAGACGCACCAATGGCCGCACCAGTTATCGAGGCAAGCTCGTCAATTAGCGCCTTACCAGTAGCATCCTTTACTCCCCTCCCCGCAGCAACTACGACTTTCGCTTCTGTCAAATCGACAGCTTCGCCAGTGGTAGTTACAATTTCGCGAAGAGTTGCCGAAAGCGTAGAAACGTCAAATTCAAACGGCACTTCCACAATTTCGCATGACGTTTCCGATTCACTTCTGATGGCTTCGTAGGACCCCGACCGAAGGGAGACGAACACTAACGGATTGCTACTCTGTGTAGATGCCATCATTTTTGCCGCCATAACTGGGCGTTCGCATAGTACGTGGTCGCCAGAAATCTCAAATGAGGCTACATCTGGAAGGGCTGCGGCGTCCATTCTTATAGCAAGTGCCCCAATAATATCCTTGACCGACTCTGTTGAAGCAGCTACCACCAATCTGGGTTTTACGAGCTCAACTACAGAGGCTATACCAGCAATCAGCGGAGGGTTGAGGTGGGAATCAAAAATCCGATTTGACACGCAGAACACTTTGGTTGCTCCATAATGAACTGCGTCAATGGCCAATGAAAGGGCATTGGAGTGCAGCACAACGCCAATAACTTCACGTTTTTCTGCTTTCCCCAAGGCAGAGGCCCTGGACAATGCTTCTAGCGAGCTACGTTTTACTCGGCCATCTTGGACCGATAGAATGACAAGAATACTACTCATTATTACAGCTTTGATGAATCTAGATGACCATTTTGAAATACTTGTTTACTATCAATCATCGAGATCAAACATGGATAAACTAACTGTGATCTTAAAGCACCCCAGCTTCTGCTTGAAGCTTATCGAGAAGCAGAGCTACAATCTCTTCAGGTTCTCCTTCGAACTTAATTCCAGCTTCCCGCGCAGAAGGCGGAAAAGTTCTTGTCACAACGGTACGCGTAATTCCTGGGGCACCTTGAGTTGTAGTAATGACGGTCCGTTTTGCTCCCATAATACCTTTTAAAGAAGGAATACGTGGGTTGTTCATGTCGTTCGAACACGTTACCAGACAAGGAGTTATCATTTCCAGCATTTCCTGCCCTGTATCTCCTTGGCGCGTTACCTCCAGGATATTTTCAACCGCTCTCATACCGACGGCATTGGTAGCAAAAGGCAGGCCTAACAATTCTGCCAGCATTCCACCAGCCAAACCAGCGTCCGAATCTTGAGATTGTTTACCCGTAAGGATCACATCGTATTTATGCCCTTTAAGATGCGCGGCAAGAAGATTTGACACCGCAAAAGAATCAAGGGCAGCAATTTCATCTACAACAATATGCGTTGCATTGGTTGCCCCCATTGCAAGTGCTTTTCGTATGGTTTCCGTAGCGGAAGATGGACCAATCAAAATCAAATCAATGCTGTCTGCATTGTTTGCATTAATCACGAGTGCCTCTTCCACTGCTGAGGCATCGTAAGCATTTAAAACCATCCTTCCCGTTTGAACGGAAGCTTGGACGTCAGGGACCTGTTTAATACACACGCAGAAATTCATCGTGCGGTACACTCTTTTTACTATCTTATCGGAGGCCGTGGAGAAGGCCTAAAAGTACGACTTACGACGAGTCCATCAAACCGATATCCACTTCTGATCAGGTAATCCATGCACGTTTCAGGCATTCTTCGCCGTTTCTCTCTCGTCACGTGTTTCGTGATGTTATTTGCCATACCGGCAACTGCACAGCTGGCCAATGCCCGGTTTGGCGTGGGCTTTAACACCCTGTTGAGCAGCGAAGACGGATTTGGGCTGGGCTTTCGCGGAAGAATATCTTCAGCTATCAACGCCGATCTTTCAGTGGCGCTCGATTTAGGCATTTCGGGATTTATTTTGAATGGTCGAGACGACGCTACCTATATCGTGGATCCACAGGCATCACTAATTGTGACCATGCCAGGCGTGGATAGCGCATCTTATCTAATCGGAGGATTCGGTGCATATATCAATACTTCTGGAGATAACAAGGTATTGGAAGGTCCTACTATCCATTTTGGAATCGGATGGGTCAGGCCATTAAGGGAATCCGTGCTTTTTTATGAAATTGATCCTGCGCTAGTCATAGGTAAAAACGATGTTGGTGTCGCCATTCCTTTTAGAATAGGTATCATATTTTAGGCCATGACTTCTTCAATAAGCTGGCGATTTCTGCCTGCTGCCTTTATTAGAACCGCTGCGTTTATTAGAAACTGAGCCTTTCCCACCATTTATTACTACTCCTACCAAGTGGCCGGACTTTACATCCACGTTCCTTTTTGCTCTCAGCGCTGCACGTATTGCGACTTTTATTTCGTCACGACTAATAAATCGCACGTTGGCTTCGTAGAAGCACTTTGCCGCGAAATTGAAATTCAAGGACACAAATACGGCCATTTAGAGCCAATTGAAACTATCTATTTTGGAGGGGGAACACCCTCGCAACTAAGTCTCGAAAATCTCGAACGGATCATTCAGTCTGTCAACGGACATTTTACTACTACAAGTGTCCTCGAAACCACCTTTGAAATAAATCCAGAGGATGCAACCCTAGACTATTTGAGAGGGCTTCGAGGATTAAATATTGACCGGTTGTCCATCGGAATTCAGTCCTTTTTTGATCAGGATCTCAAATTCATGAATCGGGTGCACGATGCGAAACAGGCCAAACAAGTTATTGGAGACGTGAGGAAGGCTGGATTCGACAATTTTTCTTTGGACTTGATTTTTGGTGTACCTAACCAACCCGAAGAATATTGGTCGGCCAACCTGGATATAGCGCAAGGTTTTGACACCCCTCACATCTCAACCTACAATTTGACCATAGAAGAGGCGACTCCACTAGCAAATCTGGTCAAGAGGGGGCTGGTTGTACCCGTCGACGACGACGAATCCATGAATCGGTTCAGCTTTACCATGGACTACCTCCAAGCAAAGGGTTACGAGCATTATGAAATTTCTAGTTTCGCCAAGCCCGGCCATAGAGCGGTTCACAATCACAAGTATTGGTCGCATGCCAATTACATCGGTGTAGGTCCATCCGCACATTCATTTTGGTGGAATGGTTTACCCGCGGAACGGTGGTCAAATATTCGCAATCTTCGCCTTTACGAAGCGAAGTTGATGCAACACGAAATTCCGATAGACGAAAAAGAGTTTCTATCGCTCGACATGTTGGCAGACGAACATATCATGCTGCGACTGCGAACAATTGAAGGCCTAAATCTAAACGAACTGGAAGAACGTTACGGCGTTGACCTTTTTTCTGAGCGCTTGCAAGCGCTTGCCGACCTCGAAGAAGGTGGCTTTATACATCCTATTAAAAATCAGATTGTCCGCCTTACGGACCTCGGAAAAACTGTATGCAATACCGTCACGGCAACATTATTACCCGCGGACGTTTCCTGATTTTGATCGCCGCTATGTCTTTCGTTGGCTGTTCTAAGTCGGATGAACCTAATCCAGCTCTGGCAGCAGACATTGAGTTCAGGGCCGATGGCGTATTGGATTTTTTCCACCCTGATAGTTCACTTGTTGCTCGGATTGCCATCGAAATTGCAGAATCTGGGGCGGATCAAGCGACTGGATTGATGTATCGACGATCTTTACCTGACCGCGGCGGCATGTTATTCATCGATCAGACACCTAGCATGCGCTCCTTTTGGATGAAAAACACTGCTTTGTCGCTTGATATTATCTTTCTCGAAGAGAATGGTGATATCGTCAATATTGTAAAAAATACAACTCCGTATTCAGAAGCGTTTATTTTGTCGACCGAACCTGCACAATATGTGGTTGAAGTTCGGGCCGGATTTACCGATAGATATCACATTTCAGAAGAAGACCACGTCACATGGGAACGCCGATCATTTTAATGACCAAATCATATCCTTTTTCTGTCATACTCGCTCTACTTTTGGCTGGGAATCTGAATGGATGCTCTCCATCAGACAAGCCCACCAACGCTCAGGAAGAAGCATATGTAAACGTTCCTTTCAGATCTGATGGATGGCTTACCATTGCCCGCGACGGGCAGATTTTTCAAGACCTGGCTATTGAGATCGCCGAAGACGACTCCAGCCGGACCCGTGGTCTGATGCAACGCGATGCGCTTCCAGATCAATCAGGTATGCTATTCATTTTCCCTTCAGAAAGTCAACAAGGGTTTTGGATGGCAAATACTCGAATCGCGCTCGATTTAATCTTTATTCGAAAAGATGGCACTGTACAGAGCGTTGCCAAGTATATCCAGCCCATGCGCACCGAGAGTGTACCCTCTAGAGGACTTGCCCAGTACGTGTTAGAAGTCCAAGCCGGATTTGTTGATTCTGTCGGACTATTAGAAGGCGATCATATCGAATGGGGAAGAAAGTAATTCATTTCAAAATGAATGCTTAAAGGCCAAAACTTTCTCCGCACGCACAATTCCGAACCGACTGTGGGTTGTCGAAGTGAAAACCTTTGCCTTCCAAACCATCTGTGAAATCCAGTTTCGTGCCCTCGAGATAAGCAGCACTTCTTGGATCGATGAGCACCTGTACATCATCAATTTGCAACAGTGCATCTGCTTCTTGCCGCGCCGTGTCCCATCCTAACTCATATGCCAATCCAGAGCACCCGCCTGGCACCACGGCTACCCTTAAGAAGGTAGAAGATAAGTTTACACCTTCTTTTTGAACGGTCTCTTTCAGTTTATTCAGCGCAGAAGCGCTGATTTCAAGAAGGGGGAGTTCAAGTGTTGTTGACATAATTTTCCGAGGTTGTCGGATTTTGATCGATAAAACCGAAGATATCCAACGATTTTGCGGCGCCCGGTTCCCAAAAAATGTCAATTCTAGTGCTGAAGATGTGAAGAAGCCATCATTTCTGGTGCATTCAGGAAACTAAATCCGAACTTTTCCTTATTTAGACTCATTCCAATTAAGCAGAACCTAACTGCGTATTTGGCCATTTCAGGCCGATTTGCGTAGTGGTACCACCGAACATTTATGAGTGATACAAGCACTGATCTTCTCCACCAAGTAGCGAGCAGCGAATACAAGTATGGATTCGTGACCAACATTGAGTCCGAAAAGGCTCAAGTAGGACTCAGTGAAGACACTGTTCGTTTTATATCTGCCAAAAAAAATGAACCGGAATGGCTATTGGAATGGCGCTTGAAGGCGTATCGACACTTTATTACGCTAATGGAATCAGATGCGATGCCTGATTGGGCTCATTTGAATATCCCTGAAATTGATTTACAGGCCATTTCCTACTATTCCGCACCTAAAAAAAAGCCAGAGTACGAATCTCTGAACGAGGTCGACCCTGAGCTTATTAGCACGTTTAAACGGCTGGGAATTCCCGTTCAAGAACAGGAGCGATTGGTAGGTATTGTAGTCGACGTCGTGATGGACTCGGTTTCGGTAACGACCACGTTTAACGCCGAGTTGGACAAAAATGGCATCATATTTTGCTCTTTTGGCGAAGCTGTCCAAAAACATCCTGAGCTTGTTAAAAAATACCTTGGACGCGTTGTCCCGTACACGGATAACTACTACGCTGCGCTAAATTCGGCTGTTTTTTCAGACGGATCATTCTGCTACATCCCGAAAGGAGTTCGCTGCCCCGTTGAGCTTTCTACGTACTTCCGAATAAATGAATCCGGTACCGGTCAGTTTGAACGAACACTGATTGTAGTTGATGAGGGATCGTACGTGTCCTATTTGGAGGGATGTACAGCCCCTCAACGTGATGAAAACCAACTGCATGCTGCTGTGGTTGAAATCATCGCGATGGATGATGCCGAAGTAAAATATTCGACCATCCAAAACTGGTATCCTGGAAACGCTCAGGGGGTTGGGGGCATTTTCAACTTCGTCACAAAAAGGGGAATCTGCGAAGGAGACCGCTCCAAGATCAGTTGGACGCAGTTGGAAACGGGTTCTTCAATTACCTGGAAATATCCTTCTTGCATACTGAAGGGCGATGATTCCGTCGGCGAGTTCTATTCAGTTGCCTTTACCAAAGGGAAACAGCAGGCTGATACAGGGACCAAGATGATCCATATTGGTAAAAACACTTCCTCGACCATTATTTCAAAAGGAATTTCTGCTGGGAATAGCCAAAATGCGTACCGAGGTTTGGTTAAAATGACTCCAGGGGCTGAAAATGGCAGAAATTTTAGCCAATGTGACTCCATGCTTCTCGGTGACCGGTGTGGTGCTCACACCTATCCGTATTTGGAGATCATGAACCCTTCTGCCCAAGTTGAACACGAGGCAACAACCTCAAAAGTTGGCGAAGATCAGATCTTCTATTGTAAACAGCGCGGCATAAGCGAAATCGATGCCATCAAACTTATTGTAAATGGTTTTTGCAAAGAGATTTTGGCGCAATTGCCCATGGAATTTGCGGTTGAAGCTAGAAACCTACTAGCTATCGAATTGGAAGGCAGCGTAGGTTAAACTCGTTCTGCATTAATTGATCACGTAATTAAAAGACTATGTTAGAGATTAAGAATTTGCACGTATCCATCGAAGAAGATGGTACAGAAATCCTGAAAGGACTCAACCTAAAAGTAGGTAGTGGCGAAGTGCATGCGATAATGGGACCAAATGGTTCTGGTAAAAGCACACTTGCCTCTGTTCTCGCTGGGAAGGATGGTTACGAAGTCACAAATGGAACAGTCGCTTTTTGCGGAGATGATTTGCTCGAATTGGCGGCAGATGAACGTGCACGTGAAGGCCTCTTTCTGGCTTTTCAGTATCCGATCGAGCTGCCAGGCGTCTCGATGTCAAACTTCTTGAAACAAGCGGTACAATCTGTACGCGAGCATCAAGGCAAAGAAGCTCTTACGTCTGGCGCGCTACTTCAGATGATGAAAGAAAAGGCCGCTCTGGTTCACCTAGACCCAGCGTTGAAAAGTCGTTCTGTAAATGAAGGATTTTCGGGTGGTGAGAAAAAGAGAAATGAAATATTCCAGCTGGCGATGCTAGAGCCCAAGTTTGCCATCTTAGATGAAACTGATTCCGGCCTGGACATCGATGCCCTTCGTATTGTGGCCGATGGAGTAAACCACCTCAGGTCTCCTGAGCGCTCCTTTTTACTCATCACACATTACCAGCGCTTACTCGATTATATCGTTCCCGATTTTGTGCACGTTTTAATGAATGGACGAATTGTGATGACTGGAGGAAAAGAATTGGCCTTAGAGCTCGAAGAAAAAGGCTACGATTGGATAAAGGACGAAACGACGCAGTTGGCTTAACAGTCCGCTTAGCCCAAACTAACGTAATTACATGCCTTCAGGAGTTGAGATGTCGATGGAATTGAAAGAACAAAGTAGAAGCGGCGAGGATGTGTTCATTGAACGGTTCGAAGATTTAATCGGACCAAATACCAATGGATCAGAATCTGAATGGACACTAAATCGGCGCAACGCAATTCAGGTATTTGCCCAAAATGGATTTCCAAATAAGAAATCTGAATCATACAAGTATACACCTGTTACGAAATGGCTACAGTCTCAACTTAAAAATGGGATGCACACAGCGGCTGGGTCGAGCGTGCAAAGTGGCAATCTGAAAAACGAGGCCTTGCCGACACCGTTATTGGATGAATCCGAAGTTCGGGGTGAGCCTTCTTCTTTGGAAAACATGAAAGGGTTGCACGTCCATGCGACTAACGGTTTAATCAGAGGCTCTTTGTCAGAGGCTTTACCCACCGGCTTGATCATTTGCTCATTTAAGCAAGCGCTGGTCGACCATCCTAAGCTTCTTTCAGAATACCTGACCAAAGCCGTTGTTTTGGAAAGGGATCCGTTTGCGGCCCTCGCCTCGGCTTTTGCGGAAGACGGGATATTGATCTTCGTTCCTGCTGGATTAGAAGTCGAAAAAGCCATTGTTATACATCATGATGCACTTTTTTCAAATAGCTTAATTCAAGCACGACTGCTCGTTGTTGCAGAGGAAGGAACGAAGGTTAACGTAATTGAACACTTCCCTTTTCTAGATGCGGGAAGTAGCTTTGAAAACCGAGTTGCAGAGGTTTTCGCGGGGAAAGGTGCGCGAGTGGATCATGTTCTTGTCATGGAACGAAATGATCAAACGCTATTCGTGAACTCCTTATTTGTCCACCAAGATGCGAACAGTTTCTTCAGAACCAATACGGTTACATTGGGTGGCGGTTTGGTGCGTCACAATCTGAATTTCTTGCCGGACGCTGAGGAGTGCGAAACACACCTGCACGGTTTGTATGTGGCAAAGGGGACCGCTCATGTCGACAATCACACATTAGTCGATCACGCAAAACCCAACTGTTTTTCCAACGAGATATTCAAAGGAATTGTAACAAACCAAGCGGTCGGCGTTTTTAATGGCAAGGTTTTAGTTCGACAGGATGCTCAAAAAACGAACGCCTATCAATCGTCCAAGTGTATTGTATTAGATCGTGGAGCACGGACCTACGCTAAGCCGGAGCTTGAAATTTACGCAGACGATGTAAAATGTAGTCATGGAGCCACAACCGGTGAGTTGGATGAAGATGCATTGTTCTATCTACGCGCCCGCGGCATTCATCCGGATGCTGCAAAATTGATGCTTTTGGAGGCTTTTGCTAAAGATATCATAGGCTTGATTGATTTTGACGAGGTACGAAATTACCTATATCAACGGTTACATGGACTTTTGACCGTGACCAAATAGAGCCGTGAAAGCAACCGACCATAGTGTTACCCTTCAGATGGATAAAATCCGAGAAGATTTTCCAGCATTGAATCAATTGATTCACGGGTTGCCGCTAGTGTACTTGGACAATGCAGCAACGACCCAAAAGCCTCTTGCTGTGATTGAGGCCATCGATGGATATTATCGAAATGATAATTCAAACGTACATCGAGGAGTTCATACGTTAAGCCAGCGAGCCACGGATGCCTACGAAGGTGCTCGAGCCACTATCGCCGAATATATCGGCGCAAAGTCTACCTCAGAAGTCATTTTTACCCGAGGGACTACCGATTCTATTAATTTGGTTGCTGCCAGCTTCGGCGGGACGTATCTGAAAGCAGGAGATGAAGTTCTCGTTTCAGAAATGGAGCATCATTCGAACATTGTGCCATGGCAACTTATTTGTAACCGTGTTGGTGCTACGGTGCGGACCATTCCAGTAACAGATGCTGGTGAGCTCGACTATCCTGCTTTTAAGGCTTCTTTATCGACTAAGACGAAGTTAGTCGCTCTCACGCACGTTTCGAATGCATTGGGAACGATAAATCCGGTGAAAGACATCATTACAGAGGCGCATGCTATGGGCATCCCTGTCTTGCTTGATGGAGCCCAGGCTGTGCCACATGGAAGGGTTGACGTGGCGGAGCTTGATGTCGATTTTTATTGCTTTTCTAGTCATAAACTTTTTGGACCTACCGGTTTCGGAGTCCTCTATGGCAAACGTGAATTTCTAGAAGTTATGCCCCCCTATCAAGGTGGCGGCGATATGATCGATGTTGTAGATTTCGCAGGGACCACATTCAACGATTTACCCTATAAATTTGAAGCAGGAACCCCTCATATTGCGGGTGCAATCGGCATGGCCGCAGCAATAAAATATGTAAACTCAATAGGATTTGGGTTCATCCAAAATCAAGAAGCGGGCCTCCTGCACTATGCCACACAACAACTTACGGCCATTGATGGACTTAGGATTATAGGAGAAGCGAAAGACAAAGCCTCCGTTATTTCGTTTTTGATAGGGTCAGCCCATCCTTACGACGTCGGGACAATATTGGATAAATTTGGAATCGCGGTCCGCACGGGGCATCACTGCACACAGCCGCTAATGAAACGGTTCGGTATACCTGGGACGGTTCGGGCATCTTTTACTTTTTACAATACTCGAGCCGAGATTGATCGCTTGGAGATTGCCATCCGAAAAGCAGCCGCGATGTTATTATGAGTGTAGATTCCTCCATATCAGAACGGGCAGCTGCGCTGCTTGAAGAATTTGAGATGTTTGATGACTGGGTTGATCGATACCAGCATGTAATTGATTTGGGGAAAGAACTTGAACCGATCGACGAAGCCTTTCGCACCGACGCTTTCAAAATCCAAGGTTGTCAATCTCAAGTGTGGCTTCAACCGTGTTCAAGTGGACGTCAGGTACACTTTAAGGCAGATTCAGATGCTCAAATAACAAAAGGTTTAATAGCCATTTTGCTTCGGGTACTCAACCATTCGTCCGCAATAGAAATTGCTCAGTATGAACTTACTTTTTTGGATTCCCTTGAACTAAAAGAACACCTCTCCCCAACCCGAAAAAATGGATTGGATGCGATGATTCGTCAAATTCGATTGTATTCCGTAGCGATCGAAGCCAACGCCATTTCGACCCAATAAAGGCTCATTTCAACTACCCAAAATGCCGAACCAAATTACTCCTCTCGAAGATCCATCCTCAGACAAAGGCGCAGGAAGTACTCCTTCCGGCCACAGGGTAGAAGCAAGTTCAGCCTTGGCCTCCGGCGTGTCGCAAAAGCCCAAGGTTGATGAAACGCCCGATTTGCAGACGTTTTTATCGGATCATGAATTGGAGGAAAAGATTGTCGAAGCGATCAAGTCGGTGTATGACCCAGAAATTCCGGTCAACGTATATGACTTGGGCTTGATATATGGGGTCGTGATCAATCCCGATCGCACCGTCAACATCTCGATGACATTAACTACACCCAATTGCCCGGCTGCCGGCTTTTTACCTGGCCAGGTAGAAATGCGCGTTCGTCACGTTCCAGGAGTTGAAGACGCTCTAGTTGATATCACCTTTGATCCTCCTTACTCGCCCGACATGATGTCGGACGAGGCGAAGCTCGAACTGGGCTTTTTGTAGGTAGGACCCAATACGTACGGCACTATGCGGCGTAAATATAAGAGGGGGGCGGCGCCCCCCTCTTATCAGAAAATCCAACTCAGCGGTACCCTAATTGGTGCACCAAAGACGGTTTGGCCCTACAGTGCTTCCCGCGGTGGCCGTTGACCAAAGGTGTATTCTTTCGGTGGTTCGGCGCCAATTAAGTTTTTGACGAAATAGTCCCATCGCCGACGCATCCAGTAGTCCCCTTGCCTAAATCCATGTCCACTATTTGGAAACATCAACAGATCAAAGTCTTTGTTGGCATCCATTAGTTTTGAAACCAACATAAGGGTGTTGTTTGGCGGCACGTTAGTGTCCAATGTACCATGTCCAATCAGTAGTTTTCCCTTCAATTTGTCAACTTCAAGGATAGTTGCTTGATTGTCGTAATTGGTAGAGCCGTCTTCGTTTTCAACCAATAATCCCTGCCATTTTTCGCCCCAATCATCCTCATAGGTGCGGTTGTCGTGATTTCCGGCTCCAGAAACAGCTACGTCGTAGAAATCAGGATAACGCATTAAGGCGGCAGCCGAAGCAAATCCTCCTCCAGAATGCCCCCAAATTCCAACACGGTCTAGATCGATATACGAATGGCGACTAGCGAGTTGCTGGATGGCGGTAATTTGATCGGGTAGCGTATTGTCTCCCATATTACCGTAATACGTGTCGTGAAAAGACTTCGAACGCCCTGGCGTACCCATTCCGTCAACTTCTATGACCACAAAGCCTAGTTCAGCGAGCGCTTGTTTATCGCTTCTCGAAGGAGTAAATGCACGCCCCCCCACACTGCCCGTCTGAGGACCAGGGTATATGTAGTTTAGTACCGGATATTTTTTCGATTCGTCGAGATTGGTCGGCGTATACATCAAACCGTAAATATCCGTCTTGTTATCTCTTCCCTTTACTTTTATCTGAATGGGTGGCTTCCATCCGGTCGCAATCAAAGCTGAAATGTCAGCCTTTTCCAGTGCTACCGTAAGCTTCCCATTCAAATCCCGAACATTAGAAACCGGAGGTACATCTGGCTGGGAATAGGTGTCAACAAAAAAGGAGTTATCACTTGAGAAATCATAGGAGTGAGTGCCGTAATCTGGAGTCAATAACTTCAATTCTGAACCGTCAAAATTAATGCTGTACAAATACGTGAAATATGGGTCACCTTCTTCCCTTCCAGAACCCACGAAATATATTTTGCGGGCAGTTCCATCAATAAACTGAATCGTTCTAACGTTCCAACTCCCCTTCGTTATTTGATGTTTAAGTGCTCCAGTTTTTTGGTCGTACAAATAGAGATGTCCCCAATTATCACGCTGGGAAAACCAAATAAATTCGTTCGAATCAGATAAAAATCGCCAATTTAGCCCACCGATACCAGATTCAAAGAAGGTATCCTGATGTTCGTGCATAATATCAGTGACCACTCCCGATTCGGGATTGGCTGTTCGCAACCACGCATCCTTGTGATCGCGAGAACTAGACACAAACGAAAGTTCACTACTGTCGTTACTCCACTCAACATCTGCCCAACTTCCTCGATACGCAATATGATCTGTTATGGTCGAACGATGAGCATCCGGCGGCATATCTAGCCGAACAACTCGCCTGCTGGGCACATCAATTACCACCCGTTCTATGCGAAAAATCAAACTATCTCCAGGCAACGGGTACTTCCAGGCTTGCAATTCAGGATGTCCGGTGGCCGTAGAGACCAGGTACATATTTCCAACTCCTCTGCCATCATGTTGAAATGTTGCAATCTTTTTTGAGTCTGGAGACCAAACCAAAACTGGGCCGTCTCCTTTGGTCCAGCCTGCATTGTTAGTAGCATACCCAAATTCTTCAATGCCATCTGTGGTTAGTTGGGACTCTTCTTTTGACGACGTATCCCTTATCCAAAGGTTAAAATTGCGAATAAATGCTTCCAGATTACCGTCTGGGGAGGCAACTTCAACACTTCGAAAACGCCCAAACGCAGCGGCTCGGCCACCTCCCAGTGGGCTGGGTGCACGGCCACCTATCTGTGCAGATTCGCATCGATAACGACTAAGCGTACAGGTGAAAGAGCGACCACC
>CALFHN010000042.1 GCA_937876355.1 uncultured Bacteroidota bacterium
CAATTTTTAGATCGGGTCTTCTAGCGATATGTTTTCTAGCTTCGCTTTTGAAACCCTCTTGAATGTTTTTTTCTATAGGAACTGCCAAAATTGAAGCAAACAGAAGCACGATGGGCGATCCCAAATCGATTAGCCAAAACGCGGCTAGAAACGCGAGTCCATGGCTACCGGCCAAAACCAGACTGAAGGCAACAACACCTATTATCAAAAAGAGTAACCCAGTGATACTAACAAGCCGAATCGCTCTTGCAGTCCAAACAAGGCCCTTTTTGGGCTTATCTCTCCGGTATCTTTTTGACGAACCAAACGCAATAGCCCAGAGTCCAAAAAGGAGCCAAACTGGAAGCTCAAACGCCCAACCAAGTGTCAGTATTATTGCGCCAATGAGGTGAGACCACCGAAAAACGGCATCTCGAAAATGGCTGGAAAGCCACGCAGAAAAAGGAGCTCCATTGTAGCCAAAAAGCTGAAAAGTATGGATGAAAAACCGCGTTCTCCTACCAATGCGCCAAAGTGCAAAGCAGGAACTCAGAAGGACTATGCTAAGGGTGAAGAAGCTCATCTAACTCCTCCATCAATCATAGTTTGAATTGTAGAAATAATAGGGTCTGGCTGATCCAAATAGCCGAAGTGTCCTGCATTTTCTAGAACAAAAAGACCTGCATCTGGAAGCTCCCGAACCAAGATTTCCATTTGACGTCTTGTAATTGCATCATCATTAGATCCCCAAAAAACCACAACTGGGCATTTGACAGAGGGTAATTGGTCAACGACATAATGGTTTACGGTCCGAACAAACGTGTCTTTCATGACACCAGTTAACGCTCGGTAATCCGACGAACCTAGAAACTTCCAAATTAAAGAATTTTTCAGCCAGTCTAGACCAAATTCTTTTATCACGCCTGGGAAAAGGTAAAACGGCCATTTGAGTACTTTCGCCGTCCATAGCCTAACATAATAGGCAGCAGTTCGATTTCTAGGAATTCCAGAGGGTGATATTAAAACTAGAAAAGACGGCTGTGATTTTAAGCTCTGATCAGATGCTAATTCAATGGAAATTCTGCCCCCGTTGGAATGACCAACTAGAGCAAACGCTTCAATTTTCAACATTCGAACCACTTCGGACACAATTTGAGCATGGTCACGTACACTCCAAGCCGAAGGAGGAGCCGGCGACGATCCATGCCCAGGCATATCAATTGCGACCGTGCGCCATTTTGCCGACAAACGCCGGGTCAGAGGAGCCATCAAGTCCGACGAGCTTCCCCAGCCGTGAAGCACCACGAGTGTTTCGCCCGTTTGTGGTCCGTTTTCATACACACGTACGACACTAGACTCGTCCCCGACGACTATTGTGAGGTCTTGAATTGATTCTGAATCCGAATTTCTCAGTCCCAAAGCCAGTTTTCGTTGTTACAGGGCGTTTTGCCCTCTATATTGTGTAATGATGATGCCTTAAGTGGCAAGTGACGGCCTGGTAAGTCCAAAATCCTGTTTTGCAGGCACCCGGCCGAAAGATACAGATCAGATTGTCGTGGGTTCTGATGATCGCTACTCCGTTTTTCGGGAATTGATCTTTTTTCGGCCCTTCCCAGTAAGATTTTCTTCGACTAGTACTATATATGTCTACAATTCCTTTCCGCGGGATCCTTGAGATGATCGGCGACAAAAAATTCGGTTTTATCCGCGAATTTCGCCACGACGTTCCAAAAGGGGACAAAGATGCGTACGTATCTCCCGCTTTGCACAAAAAATACAATTTGCGCGATGGCGTGGTGCTAGAAGGTACTTTGCGGCCCGGTAGAAAGGGGGACATGCAAGTTTATCATATCGATACCATCATGGGGGTTTCTACGGCAGAATGGAATAAAACCGGAGATTTTGAGGACGGGAGATCTATTTATCCGGATGAAAAATTAAACTTGGTCACTTCGCCCACGAACTATACGACCAGGATTGTGGATTTAACTGCTCCGATAGGAAAGGGGCAGCGTGCATTAATTGTATCGCCTCCGCGAACCGGGAAAACCTATTTATTGAAGGAAATTGCCGCTGCGATTAGTCAAAATCACCCGGAAATTGAGTTGGTGGCTCTATTAGTGGATGAGCGCCCGGAAGAAGTGACTGATTTCCGAAGATCCACGTCAGCTACATTATTTGCTTCCTCTAACGATCGGGATGAAGACAATCATGTTAGGGTTTCTCAGTTGTCGATAGAATATGCAAAACGTTTAGTCGAGCTAGGAAAAGATGTTGTGATGTTGCTAGACTCGCTGACGAGGCTTGGAAGGAATTTCAACATTTACTCGGCGGGATCTGGGCGAACGATGTCAGGTGGACTGGACTCTCGTGCGATGCAAATTCCAAGGAAAATATTTGGAGCGGCTCGAAATATCGAGGATGGTGGGTCATTAACGCTTATTGCAACCGCGTTGATTGATACGGGAAGCCGCATGGATGAAGTCATCTTTGAGGAATTCAAAGGAACCGGCAACTCCGAAATTGTGCTCGATCGGGAATTGGCAGATAAACGAATTTATCCGGCGATAAATCTTCGAAAGTCCGGCACTCGAAACGAACAATTATTGATTGGACCCGATTATATCGACCAACACAATCGATTATTTCGAGCATTGAACAGTCGAAGCTCTGTGGATGCGATGTTAGCGTTACTTCGGCATATGCAACAAGCTCCTACGAACGAGGACTTGCTGAACGGTTTAATTCCTTCTCGAAACTAGATTTTTTTGGCCTGATTGGTTACCCGTTTCCAGCTTTTGTGTCGAATCGTTAATTAACATTGACGAATATTTGACTACCAACAAACAAAACGGAATGCCTCGCGAGAAGCTCTATCAGCACGGGTCGTCCGTATTGTCGGATGAAGAATTGCTGGCATTGATTATTTCAACAGGTACACGCACGGATCAGCAGTCGAAATCTGCGACTGTCTTGGCAAATGAGTTATTGACGACCTTTGGTTCACTTCGGGAATTGGCTTCTCGAGACATATTGGATTACACGGGTCAAGATGGGATCGGACCAGCAAAAAGCGCTCGATTAGCGGCTTCATTTGAGCTTGGTCGCCGCCTCGCGCGGATGCCGCGCGAGGCGGCGACCTCATTTCGATGTCCTCAAGACGTTTTCAATGAATACGGACCGATCATGAGCGACTTGAAGCGTGAGGTGTTCAAAGTGGTTCTGCTAAATACCGCTCATTGTCGAATTACAGATTTTACGGCGAGTGAGGGAGGATTGGCTTCGAGCATTGTTGAACCGCGGCTCATATTCAGACGAGCCATTCTAGAGCATGCTGCAGCGGTAATCTGCCTCCATAATCATCCTTCTGGCAATCCTGAGCCCAGTCGCGAGGATCTTTTGATTACGAAGCAGTTGGCAGGGGCCGGGCGGTTGCTTGGTATTCCCCTGCGCGATCATATAATTGTCGCAGCCGATACCTTCACTTCTTTAGCGGAGCGAGGCCTAACCATGACGTAGAAACAATCTGCTGAAGGAAAACCTTCGTAGTCCTGCACGAGCACCTATTATGCTCTCCAATTCATTGAGAACTTGATCGACAACTGTCAAATCCACTTGGATGTGGCGTAACTTGCCAGATCATTAGCGCGTCAAAGCATCACCCAAAGCCCCATTCTTGAATGTCTGACTTGTTTGAAAAAATCGTATCGCTCTCTAAGCGTCGTGGGTTCATTTTTCAGAGTTCCGAAGTATATGGTGGGCTGTCGGCCACCTACGATTATGGACCGTTAGGAGTTGAATTGAAACGGAATGTCTCCCAGCGTTGGTGGAATTCCATGGTGTACAAACATTCCAATATTTCTGGTTTGGATGCTTCCATCTTGATGCACCCATCAGTTTGGAAAGCTTCGGGACACGTTGATGCGTTCAATGACCCATTGATTGACGATAAAACGTCAAAAATGAGATACCGTGCCGATCAACTAATCGAGGGGCATATTGAAAAATTGCGTCGCAAGGGCAAAGATGAAGAGGCAGATCGGGTCTACCAAGCGCTTGTAGATGCCTTAAATGCAGAAGACATGGCCAAAGGCCTCTACGAGGTCATCATGGCGGAAGAAATTCGTTCGCCAGATTCAGGCATGTTTGATTGGACTGAAGTTCGTCAATTTAATTTGATGTTTGACACCCATGCCGGACCGGTTAAGAGTACGGACAACAAAATTTATCTTCGTCCCGAAACGGCACAAGGCATTTTTGTCAACTTTCATAATGTGCGCGAAACGGGACGACATCAGGTGCCTTTCGGAATCGCCCAGATTGGCAAAGCATTTCGAAATGAAATTGTAGCCCGCCAGTTCATCTTTCGCATGAGAGAATTTGAACAAATGGAAATGCAATATTTTGTAAAACCAGGCTCTCAAATGGAAGCATTTGAAGCTTGGCGCGAAGAACGAATGCAATGGCACGTCGATAACGGCATCCGTGCGTCCAAATTGAGATGGCACGAACACGAAAAATTGGCTCATTATGCCGACGCCGCATTCGACATTCAATACGAATTTCCGATTGGGTGGCAAGAAGTTGAAGGAATCCATAGCCGAACGGACTTCGATCTAAAAGCACATCAGGAACATTCCGGAAAAAAAATGGAATATTTCGACCCACAAACCAATGAAAAATATCTCCCATTCGTGGTAGAGACGTCGGCGGGACTGGATCGAACCATATTGACCTTGTTGTGTGAGGCCTATCGGGAAGAAGAGGTGGATGGCGATACGAGATTGGTCATGAAATTTCATCCGAAGCTTGCGCCAATTACCGTAGCGCTCTTTCCACTCGTTAAAAAAGACGGAATGCCTGAGATGGCGAAAAAGCTACAAAGTGATCTTCAGGAGCATTTTTTGGCTGTATATGACGAAAAAGGTGCCATCGGGCGTCGTTATCGGAGAATGGATGAGGTTGGAACACCGTATTGTGTGACCATAGACGGCGAATCGACTAGCGACGGAACCGTAACAGTGCGCGATAGGGACACCATGGAACAAGTGCGGATTCCGGCTGAAAAGGTGGCTTCATACATGATTGAATCAATCGCGAATTGGAAGCCATAAAGGTCTGAGATCTATTGCGCCGAGAAGGATTCCAGTAGCCAAGCTTGTATGGAATCGCGGCTTTTGCGAAAACACTCTAGATTTTGTTCTTCGTCCATCAATGAATTGGACGGATCTGGAAAACTATGATGGATGGTTTGGACGGTGCCTGGATAATAGGGGCAGTTTTTTTGGGCATCATCGCAAACCGTGATAACGGTCTCAAAACGTTGGTGGCCAAGGTCTTCAATCGTTTTAGAATATAGCCCTTCCGCCGACACTCCAGCCTCTGCCAGAACAAGTAGTACCTGGCTTTTAACGAACGTTGCTTCGGTACCGGCACTATACGCTTCATAAAAATCGCCGAAATAATGCCGCATGAGAGCCTCCGCCAATTGAGAGCGGGCACTGTTATGGGTACAGATGAACACGATGGAATGTTTAGTCTCTTTCATGAACCTAGTCTAAATAGCGAGATGAGGTCATACTTTTTGCCTCTGGATGCGTAAAACTACGGCAAGAATGGAACGTTCAATCATACTACGAATTGGAACGCTACATCATGGTCGCAACGTGCTGATTTTGGCCCAGCGACCGCACTATTTGATATGGAATACATCCGTAGTGATAAACGGATGTCAGGCACGAAGAGAGTTTTAATGGAAGCACTTCCTCTTTTGGATGTACGGGTAGGCTACATCAATAAGAACATTGATTCGTCTATAAATCTGATTCAAGCAATTAACCGTCTTAAGAAGGAGAAAAATGCGGTTTTGTTGGCCCATTATTATCAGGAGCCTGAGATACAGGACATTGCGGACTACATAGGCGATTCCTTGGGCCTGGCCCGCCGCGCTGCGGAAACTGAAGCTGATATTATTGTTTTCGCGGGCGTCCATTTTATGGCTGAAACAGCTAAAATCATTAATCCGAACAAAATAGTATTGCTTCCGGATTTGAATGCCGGCTGTTCTCTAGCGGATTCTTGCCCAGCCGACGAATTCGCCGATTTCAAAGCGAAATACCCAGATCATATCGTTATTTCTTATATCAATTGTTCGGCCGCGACCAAGGCGCAAAGTGATATTATTTGCACGTCGTCGAATGCTGAACACATTGTTAGCCAAATCCCATTGGATCAGCCGATTATTTTTGCACCAGATCGTAATCTAGGTGGTTATCTAAACCGCAAGATGGGTCGGGATATGGTGCTTTGGGATGGCGTTTGTATCGTCCACCAGGTTTTTAGCGAACAAAAACTTGTGAGATTGAAGGCTCGCTACTCAGGAGTACCAGTTTTAGCACATCCTGAATGCGACGCTCCAATCCTGCGTCACGCCGACTTCATTGGATCAACTTCTCAGATTAGAAAATTCGCCGTTTCCGACAAGCACGATACGTTTATAGTCGCAACTGAAGAAGGGATCTTGCATCAAATGCAAAAAGATTCACCTACCAAAACGTTTATTCCAGCACCACCGGAAAGCGGTTGTAATTGCAGCCAGTGCCCTCACATGCGTCTCAATACAATCGAAAAATTGTATTTGTGCATGGAATACGAACTTCCTGAAATCACGTTAGATGAAAACATTCGTCTATCTGCTTTGGCCCCCATTGAAAAAATGCTGGAGATGAGCAAAGAGATCGCGTAATGGCCCAGGACAGCCTGTTCTATTAACGAACCGGAGCAGGGTATCGAAGCGTAAGTACAGGTGAAAAACGTCGCTGGACAATAAATTTCGGAATATCCGATTCGGAATCGCCCAAATTTTTGTACGTATAGTCAGCAAGTATTTTTGCCCATAAGGGCCCGAAAATGCGATATTCGAATTCGAAACGAAGCCTGTTTTCGTCTCCTAAGGAGTTGAAAAGAGACCTGAATCCTACCAGACCGGCTCGGTCTTGACCGATCGACACGTTAAACCGATTGGTGTTGAATCGTAATCGTAAATGATACTCACTGAGCGGCTGAACGCCGTGGTACCTAAAAAAGGCATACCAAAATTCAATACGATTGAAAACAAGGAGTCGAATTTCAGACTCTATTGAATTGCCCCGTTCAATTTCTCTCAGCTCAAATCCGGCTGGGTCTGAATTCTTTTCAGTTAATACTTGAGCTCGATGACTATTTACTGTGTAAAAAGACCCGAAATAGCCAGATCGAAAATCGGAGCTGTTATAGTGGAGGGCAAGTCGAAAGTGTAGGCGAGCGAAATCAATAAAGTTGTCGTTCTCGAGATCAGCTCCAAAGGCAATACCTTGGCCAAATTCGGGTATTCTGGCTACGTTGATAAATGGGAAAAAAGAAAAACCGCCGGCGGCATAGGCCTGGATTCGAATTCCAACCTCCTGCCCATCTACCGGATGATTACGAGCCAGCCTCATTTTTTGATCAGACACAACTGATGCGGACAACATTAGAGTGGAAAATGGCGAATTCATTCGTGCGAAAGGTGTAAGTGACAACCTCGCACCTATCAGTCCGACAGAAAAAGCATCCTCAGAAAACCCCTCAAACGTTACGGTGTTGGTCGAAACGCGTGCTTCAATGCCAACCGTTCGGTCGTCCCACGCTGCTTCGGTGTTTAAAAAGTTCACCAAAAGTCCTGAGCCAAGTCTGGTTCTACTGAGGGGCCCGAGTCTAAGATAACTTCCTGTTTTAAACGATTGATATCGGGCGACCTGAATCAGCCTAGCTAAATCATAAGTTTCGTCCGAATCTGGCCCATAAGCACCGTACAAGCCCGTTCTTATGACCCCCACTAATCGCACATAAGACTGCTCCCCGCGCCGCATGAATTTTGCTGATGCGGCGGTATACCATTGAGGACCAATGAGCGAAAATCCGGCACCGCCTTCGAAGGCAGACTGAGGTGGCGATTTCACTCTACTTAGCGCCTCAGACGGATCATCTATCGAACCAAAAAGGGCGTCTTGTCCTTGAGAGGGAATCGTAAACGTAAATAGAATCAATACAACAAAACTGAGTTTCCAGCAAAACAGATGTGTTGTGCTGATAGAACGCCTTGTTAAACGCCCTCCGAAGAATATGAATGAATGAATTGACATCGTCGATGTTAAAATACCATTCCTTTTGCTATTCCCGGCACGTGAATGAATCAAAACGAACGTTGTCTCTCATTTTGATCGTTAAATACCACAAGAGAAGGATGGGATGGCACGAATATTGGTGATAAATAGATATCTCTCCAAATAACCCAATAGCACCGTGATTCGATCTTCTGCCGTCCGCCTCGGCATCCCGGTCCGACAGCTGACTCTGCGCATACTTGTACCCTTTGGACTCATTCTGTTTTCTATTGCAGTTTTGGTCTCAATTTTCGCGACCTACAGGTTGAGAGAACGCGCTCTGTACGAGCAACAGGTTACGATTAAAACCTTGTTTGAGACTCAAGAATCGGTTCACTCATCGAGGAATGGACTAGCCGTATTAGGACAAAACAGGGGATATGAACGTATTTGGGTGCTGAGTGCCACTGGAGATATTCTGGATTCGAACAAAAGGTCTGACATTGGAACGCAGCTCGATTCGAGGTGGTGGGACCGTCTCAAAGACGAAGAATCAGGATTTATTCAAGAGCAAATAGATTTCGGAAACCAGAAGCTTTCGCTCACTGCCCTCCACCATGCCGAGATGGGTCGTTGGGTTGTAATTGTGTCTCGGCCACGATCGACCTGGACATTGACGATGTTATATTTTGGTCTCATTTTGATCGTGGGTCTCATTTTATGGCTTTTAACGGCAGGACTTATCTGGGGTACGCTGTCTCAAAAAATTGCCACTCCAATTAAAAAGCTAGATGATCGCACCATCGAATTGATGGGGGGCACAATCTTAACAGAAGCAGCCTTGGAACGACTTTTGGCGGAAACATCACCTTCCCTTGGCGGACATGCAGGTTATGTCGTTGAACTGGCACGGAAGGTCCGATTTGCGGACAAAAAAAGTTCTGAATCTAATGCCCGCTTCAAGCAAATTTTTGATGGCCTTTCTTCCTTGGCATTTATTCGGTCTCCTAATGGCAAAATTGCCCTTTCCAATAAGGCCCTTGCCAACCGCTTGTCAGTAGACACTGCCTGGATAGAAGGCCAATCTTTGAGCATGCTCAAGGGTATTGTGCCAGTCTCGCATTTGGAAACCTGGTTTTCAAAGGAAAGCGCTTCAAAGGTGGGTATAGACAAGGTTGAGTTGTTTCCCGCCCACAACAGTGAACTCTCCGATCCTATCTTGTTGTCCATTCAGCCCATACAGTTTGAGGGTTCAACGTGCCACTTGGTTATTGTGGAAGAGATCGGGAAAGAAGAATCTAACCGTCAGCAACCTAATGTTCGAACAGCAGAAGAAGTAGTTGCGAACCAGAACGGATCTGGCGATAGCTCTAGCTTGGATGTTGAAGTACCACCCACATTGTCTACCATCCGATTGTTAGATGGGCTAATGGAAGCCACGGGTCAATTCGTCGTGGTCTTCAATGACGATGCAAAAACGATATTCTGGTCTCCGGCAGCGAAGCTAATTACTGGAGTAGCGAAGGAAGATATGCCGGACATGAAATCATTCGCGGAAAAAATCTTCACAACAAAACAAGAACGCAAACTGTTTAAAGGCTGGATCGACGGCACTCCGGATGAGAGGAGTCAAGAGTTGAAGGTGCGCACGGTGGATGGCACTGTCACGAGTCGCTGGTATGCATCTGAAATTGAAATCGACCAGAATCAGTCTGTGGGAGCATTGTGGGCCCAACTCGATACCAACCTAATTAGAAAGCCCAGTTTGAAAAGGGAACCCGTAGCGTAGATGCGGTTAGTAGGAAATAATATGAAATCAGTATCGACACATTCAGAAGTTCTTAGCGCCACTCAGATTAAGGAGGGACTGGACCAACTAAAGGCCCAGTTGTCTAAGATTCATCATGATGTCAATAACCCCGTGACGGTTATTAGTGGAAATACGGAGTTGATTCGCGAACTGGCGAAAGCTCTAGGAGTTGAAGGAGAGTTGGACGGACCGCTTACGGATATGCAGGCGGCACTCGACATTCTTTCCGAACGAGTAGATAAATTGATGGTTGTTCGAAAAATGGTAACAATTCTATCAGATAAGTTGTAACTAACGCACTTTCTACAATACTCATAGACAAAACTGTTACAATTTTTCCCCTGTCTCCGAATCCTTTGTTTCCATAAAGTGTGGTTTCGCTCGGCATGCAATCGCTAAGATCGTTGTCCTATACTCATTTAACGCCTTGGACTATGAGAGCCGGTTTTACCCTGTTTGCTCTTTTGTGCGCTCTTTTGTTTGCTCTTTTGTGCGCTCTAGTATCTCCTTTGACATCTTGGGGGCAAAGCGTTCGAACTGAAGTGGCTCAAACCCAAGATGGACGGATTCGAGTGGATTTCTATTTCGATTGGAAATCTTCGCTTGTCGAGTTTGTAGACTCATCTGGGGTTTCTGAGTGGTCCGAAGGGTTGATTGATCAAAAGACGGCGGGCTTATTGAGGTCTTCAAAAACCATTGAGCTGCCGTCGTATTCGCATCCGACTGTACGTGTAATTCAGCGTCAATTTGATGAGGTTGAAGTGCCGTTTGCGGCCGATGTGAGCACCGGTTTCGAGGAGGAAGTGTGGTATTCAGGCCTCGGTTTCTACAGAAAAAAGCCGGTTGTGGATATCGGAGTGCCTGTTTTTCAAATAGATCGAAGCCAAGGGGTCTTAAGACGTTTCAGGCATGTCCAGGTTGAAGTAACTCCAGGACTCGAGGGTGCTTTCTCAGCTGAATTAAGTGCTTCGGCCCAGAAGAACGCGGCCATTATATCGAGCGCATTATCCACAGGTCAAATTTTTAGAATTTCGATCACTGAAACCGGTGTATATCGAGTCAACAGGTCGTTTTTAACGTCCCTGGGATTAAATCCGGATTCTATCGATCCTAATTCGATCGAAATATTGGGAAATGGAGGTCGCCCTCTTCCGGCGTTAAACGCCATAAATCGAATTGCTGATGTCGCTTCCCTGCCTGTTTTTCGAACAGGGGGCGGAGACGGAAACTTTGGCGCATCCGATGAACTCCTTTTTTACGCGAGTGGCCCTTCTGGATGGACGTATTTAGATGGAAAATTTGAACATTTTGTTCATCCTTATTCCAATGACAACGTCGTATTTCTGAAAATTGCTTCAGGAGGCGGACCAGAGTTAGTCTCTCGAAATTATTCCGATGGCGTTTCCATGCCACTTTTCGGATCGTCTACCGGCCGATATTTTTTAGATATTGAAGAACGAGTTTGGAGCAGAGAGCATGGGAGTGGAAGCGATTGGATGAGCAACACCATTCGTTCCGGAGGCTCAAGAGATATTCTAACCGGCCTTGTGTTACCCGGACTACAAACAGGAACCATCAACTTTGAAACCAGAGTTGCGATTGCTTCTAATCCAAGGGCAACGGTAGCCATGGTTTCTGGTTCTACGACGCTTGCTCAGCGGACGGCGTCATACGCAACCACTCAAAAATCTGAAGATCCCTCCGCTTCTGAAGCAACATTTTCCTTTGATCAAACAGTAACGAGCGGACAACCAATCAACCTTACGATGAGGTTGTTAAATCAAACCAATGAGCCTGAAGCCTCTTTGGACTGGGTCAGGATTACGTACAACCAGGAATTAAAACGGAGTACTGGACCATTAGAATTTACTACTCGTCCTGGAGTACAAGGGGATCAGTCGTATCAGTTGTCTGGCTTTACTTCTGCTCCGCAGGTTTGGGATGTTACCGATGGCCGATTGCAAAAGGCGTATGATGCAGGATTGGTTTCCGGTGCGTATGTAATTCAGTTGCCCGCCGCAGATATGTTCGAACGTCCGCGGGACCTGATTGCCTTTATTTCAGCAGACGTAAAAGCTGTGGCGGCGTCCCAGACGACGCCGGTGAGCTCGCAAAATTTGCATGGCGTAGTTGGCTTTCCGGATATGGTTATTGTAGCCCCGACGGCGCTCCTACCAGCCGCCGAACGTCTCGCCGCATATCGTCGAGAGGATAATTTAGATGTTGTAGTTGTTTCGCAAACCCAAGTATTTAACGAGTTCTCAGGCGGAGTGCCCGATATGCGGGCGGTTCGGGATTATATGCGATTTTTGTACCAAAGGGCTCCTCAAGATGAAATACCTAGGTATTTGCTTCTCATGGGGGATGGTCACTACGATTTTAGGGGAATATCTTCAGCCACTAAACCCCTGTTGAATCTCGTATTTCCCTTTGAGACCGATGAGTCGATGTATACCGACGGCACCTACACTTCGGACGACTATTTTGGCCTGTTGGATACAAATGAGGGAGTGTGGGCCTATACCAACTTTTCAGACTTATCAATGGAACGTGTTGATATTGGTATAGGTCGATTTCCAGTCCAGACATTGGCGGAAGCGGATATGATCGTTGATAAGATCATTTCATATGAAAGCCCTTCCACGTATGGACCTTGGAGAACGCAATACACTGCCGTTGCGGACGATGGACCTACGGGATTGGCCGGCATTCAAAATGACAATGACCTACACCTCGCGAATGTCGATCAGGTAGTAGAATTAGTGGCGCAGGAATTGTATCCCAAAATCAATCTCCACAAAATTTATGCTGAAACGTATGAGCGCGTGTTTCTCAATGGTTTTAGGATCCCAGAGGCAAAACGGGAGATAAGCGCGGCGCTTAATCGCGGCACCTTAATTCTGAACTACAGTGGTCACGGCGGTCCTGAAGGACTGGCTCAAGAAGAAATATTTACCAAAGAAGACGCGCTCGCTCTGACTAATAAGGACAAACTGGCAATTTTTGTAACCGCGACCTGTTCATTTGGCTGGTGGGATTTACAGGAATCGCAAAGTGGTGCAGAATTGTTGCTTTTAAACCCAAACGGTGGAGCAGTGGCCATGCTCACAACGGTTCGTCTTGTATACACATCAGGAGCTACAGAGTCGTTAAATGCAGGATTAAATCGGGAGTTAAACATTGCCTTATTCGCCCCAGATCAGGATGGTTTGCCAATACGATTGGGTGATGCATTGGCTCAAACAAAAAATACATCAGTTGGGCTTCAGGGTAACAGTAGAAAATTTAATCTGCTAGGCGATCCTTCCATGCGTATCGGCCTTCCGCCCGGCAATGCTGTCGTTCAGCAACTTAATCAAACACCGCTGGCCAATGTAACTGGGCAAATGAAAGCGCTGGACCTCGTCAATATCGCCGGAGAGGTTCAAACCAGCGGTGGGAATACAAATACGTCCTTTAATGGTAAAGTCGATGTTACGGTGTTTGATGCCGAGCGTAATGTGCCACTTTTAGTTAGGCTTTACAACCCAACAAATTACTTCAGGCAGCGGGAAGATTTATTGTGGCGCGGGGAAGTCCAGGCGGTGAATGGAAAATTTAATGCAGCATTTGTCGTCCCGAAAGATATTAGTTATTCCAATCAACGTGGACGCATCTCCGTGTATGCTCAGGCCCCAGACTTTCAGGCGATCGGTTTCTCAGAGAATTTTTTAGTCGGAGGTACATCCTCAACACCTCCCGATGACGGGGAAGGACCTCAAATTCGATTGTTTTTGAATGACACGACATTTGTTGCCGGGCAAAGTGTAAATCCCGATCCGGAATTAATTGTTCAATTATTTGATGCTTCTGGCATTAATACGGTCGGTACAGGCGTTGGTCACGAGATGTTATTGTCAATTGATGGCGATGACGGTGGGGCGGATGATATTGGCAGCGGATTTGTTGCCGAGCCTAATTCATACCAAAGAGGTACGGTGCATTGGCCATTATCTGATCTCGAACCTGGAATTCATTCGCTTAGTGTTCGAGCGTGGGATGTCCTCAATAACTCAAGTACGACCGAAATTTCATTTAATGTCGCAAATGATGAGGTACTGAGCGTACTTAATGTGTATAACTATCCGAATCCTATGAATCGGGAAACTCGATTCGTATTCGAACATAATCAGCCCCCCGGTACCTCGGCAGAGGTACAAATTCGCATTTATTCGCTTAGCGGACGACCGATTCGAACTATTCAGTCGGATGAAGCGCTTCCTGCAGGTGTTTTAGGTAGTGGACCAATTCAGGTTCACTGGGATGGAAAAGATGATGATCTTGACCGCCCTGCAACCGGAATCTATCTGTATCGTTTGAGAGTGGTAACCCACGGCTCGAATGGAGACCGTCAGGTAAGCGAGCACATCGAAAAATTAGCTATCATTCGGTAGTTTTTGACCGATGCAACTGTAACACTAACACGTAACAAAGATTTTATTGACAGAACGGATACTAAAAACTCGTTTTCTCCAATCATTGTAACGGCAGGACAGCCGGACCTAACGATTTACCTGTTTAGGTTATTGGCTGTTCTCTAAATTGAGTGCTCACAGAATGTACCAAGTGAACAGACACGACAGATTGTCAAATTCAAAACAACAGTTGACGTCAAGTCGAATTCAGATCTCGAAACAAAATATGCATCCCTTCTCGCGAATCGCGTTCTTTTTGTTTGTAGCAGCGGCTCTGCTTCCTTCACTGGCCTCAGCTCAGGTCGGAGGCTCTGCGGTCGTTTTTCTAAAAATTGAACCGGATAGCCGGGCTTCGGGAATGGGGAATGCCGGAGTTGCGCTAGCAGACAATGCGAGCGCTATATTTTGGAATCCAGCCGGTCTTGCCTTTCAAACGGGTACCGAAGCAGCGATCACTCATTCAACGTGGTTGCCTGAGTTTAAAGCAGATCTTTTTTATGAGTATTTGATTGCAAAACATCATGTTCCAGGATGGGGTACGTTTGGTGCTCATCTTACGTATCTCTTCTTAGGTCAACACGAAGGTCGAGACGCACAGAACAATCCAACCGGGACCTTTCGTTCGTATGATTTGGCTACGGGCCTTTCTTACGGAGTTAAGTTGAATGAACGTTTTGGAGTGGGTACAAGTTTGAGATTTATTTACTCGAACTTGGCACCAGGCCAAACGGTCGGAGCCCAAGAGACCAAGGCCGGCGTGTCGACAGCGTTTGACATAGCTGCTCTATACAGAACTCGTAAGTTTTCGATGGGAGAAACCATGAAAGGTGAATTCTCCACAGGGTTTAACCTTGCTAACATGGGCAATAAAATTCAGTATTCGGATAACGCCCAAGCCGATCCAATTCCAACAAATATCCGGTTTGGATATGCCTTCAAAATGGAATTTGATGAGTTCAATAGCCTAACGTTGGTGACAGATTTTAATAAAGATCTTATCCATTATTCTGATTCTTCTTCTTCAGCAGACCCATTTTACAAAGCTGTTTTCACATCATGGTCTCCTGTTAAAGTGCGCACCAACGCGTTGGCCGATGATGAAGCTCAGTACAAGTCTCTCAGCGTATTAAGTCAAATGACCATTGGAACCGGTTTTGAATACTGGTACAATGATCTTTTTGCACTCCGCGGTGGTTATTTTTACGAAAATCCAAATAATGGTAATCGTAAATACATGACGTTGGGTGCTGGTGTTCGAATGAGTATTATCGGGATTGATTTTTCATATATCTATGCCGAGCAGAATTCGCCGCTAGCCAATACAATGCGCTTCTCGATGATTGTTGATTTCGAGAAGTAGTGCTGTATAGTGTTAGAAAGTGTGTTAATTTGCATTTTCTGGCGCTAAAATAGACGCAACGGATTACTCTGTATCAAATGGTCCTTTTCTCCCTGCCTCGGAGTCGGTCAAAACTGTCCCTGTTTAGGTCAAATTTTTGCTCGCGTAGATCAGCGCAGCTTGTAAGTGGGTCAACCATGTTTTTGAAAGAATCAAAACAGGTTGGAACCAAACGGGCTATTGTTGCCTCTATTCTTGTTTTGTTGACCGTTTTTGGACCGGCGAATCTTTCAAGAGCCCAACAACGGGTAGCACCCGATATTGTTAATGTTGTGGCCCTTATGGTTGAGTTTCAACCAGATTCGAGCCGTTTTACAACTGGAAACGGGACCTTTGAAGGACCACTTTTTGGAGACGTCGATTCCCCCAGAATCGATCCTCTCCCGCATGATGTTGCCTATTTTGATGCGCATTTGCGTTTTTTGGAGCACTATATCAACAAGGTCTCCGACGCTCGGACGAAGGTCAAGGGGACTGTTTTGCCTCAAATCATCCGTGTGTCTCATGAGATGGGTTTCTATAGTCCGACGGGGAAAAATTCAGGGGACGATGCTGAACTGGTAAAACTGGCTACTTTGGTTAAAGAGGCCTGGACGTTGGCGGCGGCCAATAACGTGAAATTGCCCGCTGGAATAACGTCGGATAACACTGCTTTTGTTCTTTTTCATGCTGGAATTGGAAGGGACATAGAGTTATTAGGTACCACTCTTGATAAAACCCCGGAGGATCTACCATCACTTTTTTTCGGCCAAGATGCTCTAGCTCGCCTAGGAGCTGGCATTTTAAAAGTGGATGGAATTACGGTTTCCAATACGCTTGTAATTCCGAGGACTGAATCGCGATTGGGTTTCGATTTCATCCAAGAAAAGCCTTTTTTAGTCGAATTGTCGATTAATGGCCTGCTAGCTGCCAGTTTCCTCAACTATCTCGGGGTGCCCGATTTATTCAACACGGAGACGGGCGAAAGCGCGATTGGTCCTTTTGATGTCATGGACGCCTTAGGCATTTTTGCTTTTGGGGGCCTGTTTCCACCAGAACCTTCGGCGTGGACCAAAACATATATGGGATGGGCAGATGTTACTACATTTCAAGACGTCACGAATCAGGCGGCAACCCTTCGGTATGCGGGCGATCTAGATCGAAACGAGGTTGCTAGAGTTGAAATATCCGATTCGGAATATTTTTTGTTAGAAAATCGTCACCGAGATCCTGAAAACGATGGAATTCGGATGCAAGTATGGAAGGACGGGGTGACCACGGAGGTCGTGTTTCCAAATGCCGATCCAGAATTTAATGATGTGACAATTGCGGGCTTTGAAGGCGGTGTGGTGGTTGGCGTTGATCAATATGACTTTGCATTGCCCGGAGGCGAGGATGAATTCGGAAATCCTCTCGTCGGAGGGTTGCTTATTTGGCACGTTGATGAAAACAGGCTGAACACGCGTATTCAAACAAATCAGGTCAATGCAGAGCCAACGGCTAGAGGACTCGACCTTGAGGAAGCTGATAGCGCCCAAGATATCGGCTTTTCCTCAAATTCAGGTTTTTTTGGTCCTAGATTTGATCTTGGATCACCATTCGACTTCTGGTTTGCCTCAAACCCGGTCAAGGTAAGGACCACTGCGGGGCGCGAAATTCAGCTTTATGAAAACCGATTTGCTCCAGACACGCACCCTTCAAGTCACGCCAATAATGGTTCTCCAAGTGCAGTCTCCATTTTTAATATATCCGATCCAGCCTTGGATATGACCTTCTCGGTCGACCAACGTGGCACTTCAACTTGGAACGGAAGTGGTCAATTCATTGCTCCGCTTCCTTCTGGATTTGCCGACGAGAACTCATTTATTGGCCTTCTTCCTTCTACTCTGCCTGGAAATGAGGGGAGCCTTCCAGTTGTTTTTGGTAAGGAAACAAGCGGCGAATATGGGGTTTGGGATAGTCATTCCGCCTTATTGGACGGCCTACGAGGTGTCCGACCAGTTACCGGAAACTTTGGCCTAGTAGCGTTAAAAAAATCGGTTTTCGTTTGGTTAGATCGAGATCATAACGTCAGAATGGCCGACATTGTAGCTGACGGAGAGCCATTTTTGACAACTTCGAATTTATCTTGGTTTGAGGAAGCCGGTCAAATTCACGTGCGCCTAGGAGTTGTGCTACAAGCTGGCCCCGCTATCGCTCAGGTCATTATTGGCTCGAACAACACAATGACTCTCTCCTTGGAAGCTACTACTGCGCCTGTTCGTCGCATCGTGCAGCGCTCCAGAACGGCATCTTCCGCTTTTTTGCAATTTGATGGAGCATTTTTGGATGAACTAACGGGAAATCAGGTTGACATTTCCTTTCCAATAGCGGCTGGAAATAGCGCAAATTACACCACTATGGCAGATGTGGGTATTTCAGAAGAAGGATGGTTTGTCGCATTTACTGATCCATCGAGTGCGTCGTTACGCATCATTCACGAATCAGGAGGCGAATTTGAAGCGTATTTTTCGGGCTGTGTCCCCGGTAGGGCCGTCATCGAAGATTTGACTTTAGACGGTTTGGGAGATGTTGTGGTCGGATGCGGATCTCAGTTGTTTGGATTTTATTCAAATGCTGTGGTGATTGGTGGATTCCCGTTTCAATTGAAAGGGAATGCGATATCAGAACCCATATTGGCAGTGTATCCCGAGCAGAATCTTGTTTTCGGCATGGTTCAAACGGATGTCGGAAACCTGGATGGTTTCATGATTGGCGACAGAGTTGGGAGAATCGATGGATTCCCTTTGTCCGTTGGCAAATCGTCGCGCGTTGCTCCTTTCGTTTGGGGAAATCAAATCATGACGCTCTCGGGAAGTGGTACGCTGAAGTCTTGGGAAACAAATAGCTCTGTAAACCTCAGCTCCAGAAACAGTGTTGGAATGGACATGGTCCAAGTTTCTTACCGAAGCCCTTCACCTGGCGCATCCTCAGGCGTTCGGCTTTTAGCACGTTCAGAAACATACAATTGGCCCAATCCTATTTCCGGCGGCAAGACGCACCTTCGATTTATGACCACTGAGCAAGCGCAAGTTACGGTCACCATTGTGGATGCCATGGGGCAATTTATTGAAAAATTTGACCCAATTACGACGGTTGGCAGTATCCCTTCTGAAATTGTGTGGACTACATCGGCGCAAAGTGGAATTTATATTGCTCGCATCGAGGCGCGCTCCGTCCAGGGTAATCGAAGCGATACGAGACTTATCAAAATGGCCATTGTTCGATGAAAAATCAGCTTCGATATTTTCTGGTTTTTCTATTCGTTGCAAGCTGCTTTGCACGAAGTGCTTCGGCTCAAGAATCGATCGCGTGGTACGACTATGTTCGAAGTGATCTCGAATGGTATACCATTGAATCCGAGCACTTTCTGGTTCACTTTCACTCGGATGAATCTGGGGAAGGTAGCCGAACAGCCCGTGTAGTGTCCCAGGTGGCGGAGGACATGTTTGGGCCGATCACACAGTTGTATGATTATCAATTGGACACCAAAGTTTCCTTCGTCTTGAAAGACTACGAAGATTACTCAAACGGTGCTGCGTATTTTTTTGATAACGTCATTGAAATATGGGCTCCAGCGCTAAATACGCCTTTTCGAGGGGATCACAACTGGCTTCGCAATGTGATTTCGCATGAGTTTACGCACATGATCCAAGTCCAGAAGACGATGAAGACCACCCGCAAGCTCCCCTTTATGTATTTGCAGTATTTGAGCTACGAAAAGGTGACCCGTCCAGATGTTTTGTACGGATTTCCCAATGTTTTGGCCTCGTATCCAGTCCCCATTTTGAATAACCCGGCGTGGCTGGCGGAAGGAACTGCGCAGTATCAGCGAGAATGGTCAGATTTCGATCGATGGGATTCTCATCGTGATATGCTGCTTAGAACCCAAATATTGGCTGGCGAAGAGTTAACTCTGGCAGAAATGGGGGGCTTCTATTCGCACACTAGCTTGATGCGCGAGTCGGTTTATAATCATGGTTTCGCGTTTACTCAATATTTAGCAAATAGGTTTGGAGAGGACGGCCTAAAAATCCTGAGCGATCAACTCAGTACATGGTCCAATTGGAATTTTGAACAAGCCGCATTTGATGCCTTCGGAATTCGAGGTGACCAACTTTATTCTGATTGGATCTCATCCTTGAGAACATATTACTCAGAAAATGCTCCTCAGGTCGATTCTGAAGTGACCTACATCGAAAAGGAAGGATTTAACAACTTTTACGCTCGGGTATCACCGGATGGTTCAAAAGTGGCCTACCTGTCCAACAAAGGGGAAGATTTTAGCAGTACAGGGATTTGGGTTCAATCTCTTGAAAATGGCGAAGTTGTTTCAAACGGCATGACTGCAAAAAGTGGCCTGGGACTTCATGCCAATACAGCCTTTTTGGTGCTTCCTCAGAGCGAGCTAGAGGCAGGCGCCGAATATACGTGCTCATTGGGTCACAAATTGCTGTCGTCGGCTTCTGGGCCCATTGATTGGCTCTCTGACGATAGGTTGGTGTATTCCAAGGCAAAAGATACCCCTGAAGGATACTTGCATCTAGATCTTTGGTCTATACATATCGAAACAGGAGAGAAGGAACAGCTAACGCATAACCAGCGGGCAACGGCACCTTCCGTTTCTCCAGATGGTAGTTTGATCGCATTCGTAAGCCAGGCAGACGGCACAACAAATTTGGGCGTCTATCACGTCGATTCAGGAATTACGGAGATGCTAACGACTTATTTGGATGGCACTCAGGTCACGGAACCGGTGTTCGGCCCAACCGGAGCCTGGATTTATTTCGGACGAAGCAGGGGACATGGGCGCGATATTTACCGCCTCCGTGTAGAAGACCGTGTAGAAGACCGTGTAGAAGACCGGGTTGAAGACCGGATGGAAGAACCGGTTATGGCAGAAGCGTGGGACGATCGCTCTCCTGCATTCGACAACGATGGAAACATGATCTTTTCATCAGATCGAAGTGGAATATTTAATTTGTATCTCGTCGAGAGCACCGGCGAACTTACCCAGCTTAGCATGGAGACAGGTGGCGCTTTTATGCCTTCGGTAGGCCCGTCGGATTCTATTTATTATAGTCGATATGAGGCATCGGGCTACAAAATAGCTCGGATGGATGCATCCGGTTTTCTACCGTATAAATCGGAATACAAGTCCCCACCGTTTCTGACAAAAGCCGCTCCAAGGTCGGATGTGACCATGGCGCAACAAACGTTAAACCGGTCGGACGACTCAGGAGTACGTGCGTTTACTCCGATTGAAATGGAATCGGTGCCAAAGTATAAGCAGACGTTTACCTCAATTAGCTTTTTACCCGTAGTTCGGTTAGACCGGTACGTATCGAAGAAAAGGAGTCGTACGGATGTACGACTTAAGGATAGAACGAGGGCGGAAACGCTTTGGCGTAATACTAAGCTTGGAGTCTATACGAGTACACGTGAGGTTTTAGGCGGCCTTAGTTTTTTTGGAGGGATCTTAATTGGTCCGGGTTCCGGAAGTTCTTCATCGCTTTGGGATGCCATATCGCCCTCAAATTTGTTGGATCTTGAACGTGATGCATTTGTGCAGATTGAGTATTCAAAGGGACTTCCCTTCATACACAAGAGATGGTCGCCTCAATTCGCTATTCAGCTATTTAACATCAGAAGAAACGTTGAAAACGGACTGGCGATCGAAGAATTCCCATGTACAGCTTGTTATCCGGATTCAACATTGGCCGACTTGGCGTACGATCTTTGGGAAGTCGACTTTATTGCAAAAAGCAAAATCAACAAAGTTCTGTTAGCGCAAGTAGGATATCGTTATAGTCCTTACCGCGTAACTACCAAGAGATTTTATTCAGAGGAATTGAAACAGGCAATTCCCGCTAGTGCTTCCAAGTATTATATCGGAAGTGCTTTTCATTCAAGTCTAACTTTTGAATCCTACAAGCCTTACCGGGACATGAATGTGGTTCCTATCGGTCTTAGGGCCGAACTGAGTTATGAAAGGGAGTCGGGTCGCTTGCTTGAAGCATTCAGCATCAGAGATGGACTTTTGACTCCGCTCTACGCAAATGCCTCGATAAACCGAATTATGTTTGATTTGAAAGGAGGTTTGAGACTTCCGGGTTGGCCTGGCGATGGGGCGCATGGAATTGGTCTCAGGCTTCGAACCACGTCGATCCTCGGGAAAGAAGTGGATGACTTCTATAATGAATATGTTGGAGGGCTCACCGGAGCACGTGGGTACGCTTTTTATGCTTTAGGAGGCAACGAAACGGCTTGGGCTCAAGTGAGTTATTCATTTCCGGTGTTTCCCCGCATTTCACGGCAGTTTTTATTTGCATACCTCGACAAAATCTACCTGAAATTGTATGCAGATGCCGCTCTTGCCTGGTCGGGCGACTTTCCTGGGCTGGATAAGGCTAAAAAAGATGTGGGAGTAGAGGCTCGATTTGGCCTAGGCTCTTTTTATTTGCTACCGTCCGCGTTTTTTATTAGCAGTACCTATGGATTAGATTCGTTTAATTTTCAGCTAGATGAGGGATTTGTTACGCCCGATGGAAGTTCAACGATTAAATACGGCGGTTCTTGGCAGTGGCACATTGGTCTGCTCTTTGGTTTTGATCAACTTTAAAAGCGAATAAAATGGATTCTTCAATGATTTTTGGCTTGGGAGCAATTATGATTGCTGTTGGCCTAATATTTTTGTGGATGCTATTCAAAGATAACGAGACAAAATGGCCAAGAGACGTTGTCGAGTGGGTAGGAACAGTACTTTCCTGCCTTTTAGTGGTCTCAGCGATTGCGCTTATGGTTCTGGCCCAAGCCTCTGAAAAGGTTGTTGTTTCCGGCGGGCAAGTTGCCACTGAAGCATATTTTCAAGATGCCATTATTGAAGTCCCAGCGTCTGATTTTTCGTTTAAAACGGTAGACCAAAATCTCGATCAGCAGCTGAGCGATTTTAAGGGAAAGGTGGTTATTCTAAATTTCTGGGCGACGTGGTGCGGGCCTTGTCTACAGGAAATCCCAGATTTGAACAGACTCCAGAACGACTTCCGCGATCAAGGCCTCGTAGTCCTTTCCGTCTCCGATGAAGAGAGAAGTCTTTTGTTGTCCTTCGAAAATCAACTCTCGCTGGAAACCCAAAGTGTCTACGTTCCTTTTGGGATTGATCTCCCCTTACCGTTTAAAGGCGCTTTCATCATCCGTCCAGCCTCATATGTCATTGACAAAACGGGTACGGTACGGCGCTATTTATTAGGAGCCCGGAATTACGATTTCTTTAAAAAGGCCGTGTTGCCCTTACTGGAAGGATAATGAACCGACTTTGGATTGCCCTCTGTTTTATCGTTATATCGACACCGGTTCAGGCCCAGTCGAATAAAAAGGATATGAATCAAGAGGAATCCTCGCTCGCAGGCAATGGGAATGCATCCGATTCGAGGGCGTTGTCCATGCTTCGATTTGATGTCTTGCACCTGCCTGGTTTGAATGCTTCAAGTCTTGTTGCGAAGCCATCTGCTTCTTTTGAGCGTTCTGGACGCCGGGTTAATCCTAGTTTGAACCAATCTTTACGCAGCGTTCCCCTGGCATTTGGATTGTCTGCCCTAGTGCCAGGTGCAGGTCAATTCTATAATAAACAATATGTTAAGTCCGGTGTAGCTTTGGCTATTGAAGCAGCAGTAATTACCGGCTATGCTATTCTGCGCACTAATGGAATTGACGCTGAATCTGCGTTTCAAAGAACGGCGCATCAATCCTGGAGTCCAGTCAAATATGCGACGTGGTTAAATGACTATGCAGACTATTTAAATGAAGAGCGCGGAGGAAATGTCACGGCTTCGCCCGTTCAACTTCAGACTTCGATAGATTTTACACATCCAGAAAGTTGGTCGACATCTGAAAAAGCGCTCGTGAACACTATGTTTTCGCAAATTAGGGCCATCGAGCGACAGGTTTTCCATCCAGAAACAGGTGCGACATTTTCCCATCAAATTCCGGACTTCGCTGCGCAACAATACTATGAGTTGATCGGAAAATATTTTCAGTTCGCACCGGGTTGGGGGGACTATTCTGAATGGAAAAATGATCAGGGCGAGTTCACCGTCGCCATTGATCCCGAACACACTGGAGCCGCTGACTCAAAGCCCAATGTCTCTAGTTCCTTTTACCAATATGCGCGGGATCATGCCGATGCGCAGGATACCCTCAGAGAGGCAAGCCGAATTTCGTTGTTGTTTGTCTTCAATCACTTATTGGCGGCAATCGACGCCGCGGTAAGTGCAAAGCTGCATAATGACCGCCTGGATAGCAGCATTGGATTAACCTATGATGGTCCTGGGCGCCCCGCACCCGTTGTTCGGTTGAGATTCTCGTTCTAAGCAGACCTTCAGCACCGGATTGTACTTGATTTGCACGTCTGCGATGGCGATCATGGCAAAGCTGTATCGCGTCTTAACTGCAACTCATCAATAAACGTAACGAAAATCCATGTCCTGGTATAAAAAACTACACTGGCAAATTATAATAGGCCTGGTGCTGGGCCTCATTTTCGGTGTAATTGCAGCCGCACAAGGCTGGAGCAGTTTCACCTCTGATTGGATTGCACCGTGGGGGGAAATTTTCTTGCGGTTACTGCTGCTCATTGCCGTTCCCCTAGTGTTAGGCTCGCTCGTAACCGGAGTAGCTTCCCTTTCCGATTTAAAAAAACTGTCCCGGATCGGAGGGAAAACGATAGCGATTTATATGGGCACGACGGTCATCGCTCTCATCATAGGCCTTGTATTGGTAAACCTACTGCAACCGGGGGCAGGGGTGCCAGAAGACATGCGGCAAAAATTGCAGGAGACCTATGCGGATCAAGCTGCAGCCGGATTGGAAACGGCGGCCGAAGCTGCTGAACGGGGGCCACTGGACCCCATCGTAAGTATGGTCCCTGGCAATTTCTTTGAAGCAGCCTCCAACAACCGGAATATGTTGCAGGTAGTTTTCTTTGCCATATTTGCAGGGATTGCCCTTCTCTTGATCCCACGTGAAAAAGCGCGACCGTTGCTGGAGGTATTTGAAAGTTTAAATGACATGATCATTCGAATGGTCGGGATCATCATGTTGTTTGCACCAATTGGGGTTTTTGCTCTAATGGCAGGCACTATCACCAGTATTGCTGGTGATGATCTGGGGCAAATTATGGAGCTCCTCGGGGCGTTGGGATTTTATTGTATTGTTGTGTTGTTGGGCCTCGTTGTCCATATGACAGTGACGTACGGGAGTATGATGAAGTTTTTTACTCCTCGAAGTATTGGGGACTTCATGCGAGCATTGGCTCCTGCGCAGTTGGTTGCCTTTTCCACTTCCTCTAGTGGGGCGACGCTACCCGTCACGATGGAACGGTGTGAAAACGAGCTCGGTGTGTCAGAAGAAGTTTCATCGTTTGTGCTGCCTCTAGGAGCTACCATCAACATGGATGGGACGGGATTATACCAGGCTGTTGCAGCCGTGTTTATTGCTCAAACGATGGGGATGGATCTTGATTTGGGGGCACAGATGACCATTGTTTTCACGGCAGTTCTTGCCTCCATTGGAACAGCAGCAGTGCCAGGAGCGGGCATTATCATGTTGGTCATCATCCTAGAATCAGTAGGCGTTCCATCGGCTGGTATCGCTTTGATTCTTGGTGTCGACAGAATCCTTGATATGTGCCGAACAGTAACTAACGTCACGGGAGATGCGACTGTGGCTGTTGTTGTTGCAGCGAGCGAGGGGCAGTTGCTCGATAAGTCGCTGCTGCCTGTCTCGAATTGATTATAACCTGGTCCTCGTCGTCTTACTTTGAGACGAAAGCTCGGTTAGAAAACTAAATATGACGATTTCGGGTCGTTTTCGACGACCCCACAGAGTTTGGCATCATCTTAGTAAGAGCCTAGGCAGTTCATTGATATATGACTGCCCTCACTCCTTCGAGATGTGTGAACCTCCTCTGAAACCAAAAGGAGGGTGCACTCAGCATCCTCCTTTTGCATTTCAGTCCTTTCTCGATTGACCCTCATCGTACTCCTTGCGATAAGTCTGTACCTCTCGTGCACAAAAAAACCCGCCTGCCATTAGGCAGACGGGTTGGTGCGCTTGAGAGGATTCGAACCTCCGACCTTTGGAACCGGAATCCAACACTCTATCCAACTGAGCTACAAGCGCGCGAGGGCACAAATATAGCAATGAATGTCCGTCGTGTTCCTATGGAGTAGGACGAACCTCGCAAAGTTTGTGCTAATGTTGGCCGCAAGCGCGGCCCCAAAAATAGAATTTGGACTGGATTTGCTCCAGAACAAGTTCGACGCCCACAAAATGGTATGACTGATACCGCGCTTATCAAACAGTTTCTAGTTGACCCCAGTTCGGGATATTCTTCACTGTTGGACAAATACACGCCGATTATTCTCAGGATGATTCGTCGATTTTTATCTGACTCAGATGAGGTTATGGAAACATACACTTCAATTTGTGAGCGATTGCAACACAACGATTATCAAGCCCTTCGTCGCTTTAGAATCAATAGTGAATTAACTCCATGGTTATCCGTGGTAGTGGCAAACGCGTGTCGGGATCGATTCCGTAAAAACCGGATGACTTCCGTCCCCAACTCAGTAATTTCAAAATTGAATGCGTGCGAAAAGCTGGTATTCCGATATTACTACCAAGATCATATTCCTCAATCAGAGATTCCAGAGTTGATTGCTGGAAAGAACAATCAAGATTGTACAAGCGAAGACGTTGCGGCGGCCATCGAGCACATTGACGAATTATTGTCGGTCAATAAAAGGTGGCACCTCCTTGCTGCGCTCCGAGCGAATCGTCCTATGCTTTCCTTAGACGATTTGACCGAAATGGGTATCTCTCCTGCGGGAAGTATGCCTTCTCCAGATCAAATTGGGATAGCAGATGGGGATCGAGTTGGAATGCTCAACAAAGCAGTGAGCGATCTCGATCCAGAAGACCAATTATTAATTCTTCTTTGGTTTGAACACGGAATGCGGGCCCAACAAATTGCCAAAGTGATGCAATTTGAAAATCATAAATATGTGTACACTCGGCTCCGTACTATCATTAATCGCCTGAGAAGGGAAATGATTGAAGTTTCCGTTTAACTTTAGAGAGAAAAGGGACCCGATTGAGTTTAAGGCGTTTGACCCCTTTATTTTAGCGAAAAACGCCCGTGCCTCAGTTGATGAACATGCCTGATTATAAACTTGATGGACGCTTAGAGCAATCCACGAGCTCCCCATTGATTATTGGATTTCTTGGGCTGGTGGTGGCATTTGTCCTGTTCCAAGGAATAAGCTTGGTCGTTACCCTCGGAATTCTATTGAGCTCGGATATTAGTTTGTCCGACATGATGGGGGATTTGGATCAGGTCTTGTCAGACAATGCGGCTTCTATCCTGGTTGCCAACACGATTGGCCAATTTTTCGGGCTACTGATTCCTGCAATCCTTATAACTCGACTCCATTCATCGAACTGGAAGTCGTATTTGCGTTTGCGAGGTGTGGATGGGAGGGTGCTTGCCCTATCGATTGTGGCCCTATTTGCATTGATACCTCTCGTGCAATGGTTTGGAGTAATGAGCGATTCACTACCATGGCCGGACTCAATCCGCAGTTTTGAAAAGTCTCAAATGGATTTGATTGAGGGGATTTTAACAAAGGATTTCCCCCTGCTGTTCACGATCGCCATGCTTGCCCTCACCCCGGCTATCTGTGAAGAGATCCTTTTTCGCGGTTATTTTCAGCGGCAAGCTGAGCGAAGTCAAGGTATTGTTTGGGGTATTATCCTTTCTGGAGTGGTGTTTGGGCTATATCATATGCGTCTCACTCAAGCCATTCCTCTTTCAATGCTCGGAGTGTTCATGGCCTATTTGACCTGGCGTACTAACAGTATTTTGCCAGCCATGTTAGTTCATTTAGCAAATAACTCTTTTGCCGCTGTCCTCGGGAAATTCGCCTCCAAAGACGGAGCTACGATTGACCTCGAGACCTTCGAAATGCCCCTAATTGTAGTTATTCCAGCCACAATCGTGCTGATAGGAGTGTTGGTGGTATTACATCGTCTTTCCATCGAAGCTGAGCATTCCGATGTGCAAAATTTGGGATCGGCAGTAGTATTGAAACCAGAAGATAGCGGGATAGTCTAGCAGAGCAAGTCCTAATTTTCAACAAACGCAAGGAGGGAGATATGACACAGGCACGATTTGACGGCTGGGTGTCCGTATTTGATAGCGGGACAGATTATGAAGCAGAGATGGCTAGGGACCGGCTAACGGACTCGGGAATCCACGCTGTAATCATGGCAAAAAAAGACAGTTCCTTCAAGCTTACTCATGGCGCGCTGTCTCGAATTTACATCCTCGTGGCACCCCAATTTGAAGTGCAAGCAAACACCGTTTTGCAATCAGATGCATTCACGACCGAAGAACTGACAGAAATAGCCTTGTCCACAGATCCAGAGGCTGTTGAACCTCCTCTTTCTGGAGCAAGTGGGAATGGGGAAGCGGGATGAAACAAGGCCAAACGAGAATTCTAACGGCGTTGGTGGGTATTCCATTTGTGTTGGGTTTAGTGTGGCTTGGAGGCTGGTATTTTTTTGGTCTCATAACATTAATCGCTCTAGGTGCCCAATTTGAGCTCGTTCGAATGCTACAATCCTCCAAGTGGCAAGTAAGTTTATTATGGACCCTGATATTGGGTGGGACGGTTGTTTTGCGACCAGTACTACCCATGTGGGAAGGATGGATGTTGTTCGTCACACTGCTATTTGCGGTATTTCAGCTTCGCAGTGGACCCGACAGAATTCAAGAGAGAATGGCTTCGTCCATTTTGTGCGCCATTTATCCTGTCTTGATGATCAGTTTTTTGATTGATATTCAGGAGGCGGCCCACTTCGCGCTTGGAGAAGGAGGTGCCTTTTGGCTCATGTTGTTGTTATTGGGTTTGATTTGGGCGACAGATACCGGCGCGTACTACACCGGCAAATCTATCGGCAAACGCAAATTAGCCCCTTCCATTTCCCCGAATAAAACATGGGAAGGAACTATAGGAGGGCTCGTATTGGCCTTTATTGTGGGAAGTGTTTTTAAGACCACTTTGCTTCCAGAATTGAGTTGGATAGATGTGACCGTCTTGGCCTTTTTAGGAGGTGCATGGGGGCAAATGGGAGATTTGTTGGAAAGTGCGTTTAAAAGGAGCGTAGGAGTGAAGGATTCAGGTTCAGTATTACCGGGGCATGGCGGACTGTTGGATCGATTCGATTCCTTAATTTTCACAGCGCCAGCTTATTACCTATACCTCTTTTACGTGACGGACTTGATTGGTCGTTCTTTTTAGCAGGAACGTCCGTAAACCCGCGTAGGTACAAAAGTTAACTTTAGCACTAACACCCAAGAATCAGGGAGCTTAGCAAAGAAAGATTATATCATGGGTTTATTTACACCAAATAGGAACATTAAGCGAAAAAAATTCGAATATGAGCCTAGATTTTACAACCCCCAAAAGGATGAAAAATTAAAGCAGCGAATGCGGGTGCAACGGCACGTTGGAAAGCGCAGAAAGTCGTCCGGAATTATCTATTTTGTGATTCTTTTTATAATGGCGATCTACGTTTATTCCATTATGTAATGAAATTGGTTGGTTTTGATTCAAGCCACGTGTTGACAAAAGAGGTTACAAGCTGAGCGAGCAAGACGAACACATTCTGTTGGACGAAGAAATAATGGACGAAGAAGTTGGCAATATCATTCAAGTAATGTCGATCTCCTTAGCAAACAAAATTGCTGCGGGAGAAGTTGTGCAGCGCCCAGCTTCGGTAGTTAAAGAGTTGGTAGAGAACGCATTAGATGCTGGCGCTGACGAGATCGTCGTAAATTTATTGGAAGCCGGAAGTATTCTGATTCAGGTGGTTGATAACGGGTGTGGGATGACGTCTGCAGATGCTAAAGTCTGTTTTACTCGGCATGCTACGAGTAAGATCAGGTCTGTCGAAGATCTGGAAAATATCCATACCCTAGGTTTTAGGGGGGAAGCACTTGCTTCCATTGCCTCTGTTTCTCAGGTTGAGCTACAAACAGGCCAGAGTTCGACCCAACCTGGTTTCCGGCTTCGTATTGATGGAGGCGAATTCGTAGAAGAGGGGCCAAGTGCTCCGATTCGGGGTTCTTCCATATCGATTCGTAATCTATTCTATAACGTTCCCGCACGACGCAATTTTCTCAAGCGTCCTCAGACCGAGCTGAAGCATATTTTGGATATGATCCAAGTGCTGGCTTTATCGCATCCCGAGGTTGGTTTTCGAGTTGATCAAGACAAAAATACGCTAATCGAAGTTCGAGGAGGGTTTTCCACTGATCCTTGGGAGCAATTAAAAGAGCGGGTGGTCGAGTTGACTTCCACTTCTAGAGATCATTCTCTGATTGAAGTGGATGAGGCAACGAGTTACCTCTCTGTTCGAGGGCTGCTCGAGGCTCCAAATCATGCTCGAAGAACCCGTGGGCTACAATTTTTATTCGTCAACGGACGTTTCGTCCGGCACAGATACATTGAGCACGCTGTGTTATCGGCGTTCGAATATGTACTGCCAGAGGGATCTTACCCGTTTTTTGTTCTGTTTCTGGACATCGACCCGCGCCACGTTGACGTAAACGTGCATCCCGCAAAATCCGAAGTCAAATTTGATGATGAACGTGGGGTCTATGGGATGTTACGGGCTGTTGTTAGAAGGGCATTGGGAATGGCGTTGAAAACGCCTGATATTTCCGTTTCAAAGCCGCTTTTAGGAATGGACCTCGATTTGAATCATAGTTTTGAAAAAGACCCTCAAGACTTTCGAAACAGGCCATCGTATTCTTCGGAGCCCTCACCCTCATGGATTGCCGATGCGACTCATGCATTGCTTCGAGGCGCGGTTACCGTCGCTGCACCGCACTCAGAAATGAAAGTTGGTCGGCCAGGCGGCGTTGGCGAAGAAGGCCTTCTGTGGCAACTCCACGACACGTACATTCTAACACAAATCCGGTCAGGCCTTGTGATCATCGATCAGCAGGCCGCGCACGAAAGGATTTTATTTGAACAAGCGTCTGCCTGTCTTGAAGAAGGTTTTGGATTGAGTCAGCAACTCCTCTTCCCACGAAAAATGGAGTTATCCGCTTCCGATTTCGCGCTTTTGCAAGATCTCATTCCCGATTTGAAAAGGCTAGGATTCGACGTGGAATTACAGTCTTCAAGCACCGTAATCATTAAAGGTGTTCCTGCAGATATCGCCACAGGCGATGAAAGGAGCGTTCTGGATGAAATAATCGACCAGTATCGATTGTTCGAGCGTGTCGAAAAGTTATCAGGAAGAGAAAACCTAGCTCGATCAATGGCCCGAAGAGGGGCCGTCCGGGCGGGAAATAAGCTAAGCCCGAAGGAAATGCGCGGACTCATCGATCAATTGTTTGAATGTCAGTTGCCCTACGCTAGCCCGGACGGCCGCCCAACCATGATTACCTTATCGGGTGAAGAACTTCGTGAACGATTTGACAAGCGATAGCTTGGTTCTGCCTGTCTGGAAAGAAAACAAGCCAATCTTGGTCGCGATAAGTGGCGGAGTTGATTCGGTTGTCCTGGCCCATTTGTTATATCACAGCGGCATTCCCATTCAATTGGCTCACGTCAACTATGGCCTTCGAGGGGATGAATCCCAAAAGGACGAACGGTTTGTGGCTGATTTTGCCTCAAAACACGGAATTTCTTTGCATGTGCTTAACGCTGCGCCTCAGCGTACATCTTCCGGCTCTGTTCAAACATGGGCTAGGGAGGTTCGGTATACGTGGTTTGGTGAATTATGTGAATCACTGGGAATTACCAGTGTGGCTGTAGGTCACCATATGGATGATCAGCTAGAGACCATGCTCTTGAACTTGTTGAGGGGAACTGGGCTTGCGGGACTATCTGGAATGAAAGCTTCTAGGCCGCTCGGTTTTCATTGCCAGTTGATTCGGCCTCTTTTATCCATTTCCAGGGCTGAGATACTGAATTATGCCGCCGTTCACGGCCTGGTATGGAGGGAAGATTCATCTAATAAAGATGGGCGGTACGCCCGGAATCAACTTCGAAAAGAGCTTTCAGAAATGGCCCCGCATGACTATTCGGCATTTTTAGAAGCTGGAATCATGCTCCAAAAGAGGGTGGTCCAAATTCGCCAAGCTATAGTGGTGCATTGTTTTGGCGCGCCTAAACAAGTAGAGGGGACCGATTTTTTGGTACCTGCGTCACGTCTTTCAGAACACGTTCTATCGTTAGATTTTTTAAGTTCTTATCCCGCGTGGGCGAGGGGATGGATGATTTTAGAAATTGTGCAGAGGATGGATCCTGAAGCACCCCGGAGGGCATCTGTCATAAAACGTGTGAACCGGCTGGCTACTGCGCCAGCTGGGAGGACGGCGACGTTTGGGACAGTAAAAGTGTGGAAGGAACGTGAGGCACTTAGGTTTTTGGGGACGAACGTGGATGTAGATGCTACACCCAAAGAAACTCCCATTCCCGTAATACTACTACCGGACGAGTCTTTCATGACGTTGGTTGAGGATGGAGAAGTTTACGGTTCGATTGCAGAGGTGTCTTTCGAAAACATTCCAAAAAATCGATCGAAAGAGGCATTCTTGGATGCAGATAAACTATTGTTTCCCTTGATGTTACGAAGATGGAAACCAGGCGATCGTTTCACCCCATTTGGAATGACTGGGTCTCAAAAGTTGAAATCGTTTCTGACCAACCAAAAAGTACCATCGAGTAACCGCAAAGATATTCGAGTACTTCTTTCAGGCGGTCAAATTGTATGGATCGTGGGCCACAGAATAGATAATCGCTACAAAATTGACTCCCAAACATCACGTGTAGTGCACGTTAAATGGAGATCCAAAGTGAGCGAAGAAAAAGCCAAAGATATCAGGTAAGATCCCTTATTTTGACGTTGTCTAACCTGGACACTTTATCACCAGCCCAAATTAGAATGGAAGCTACTTTTCTCGTCCACGATGAACAAACGGTAATTATCCGAGGCGAACGATTCAGAAAGTATCTGACTTCAGAGACGCTTAATAGCCGGACTCTAGAGATTGGGCAACAAATTTCGGCCGATTACGAGGGAAAAAAACCCATTTTGATCGGCGTTTTGAATGGAGCGTTCATTTTTTTAGCAGATTTGATGCGATCGATCCAAATTGACTGCGAAGTCGATTTTTTAAAGCTGTCTTCTTACGGGGCGCAGAAAATATCATCGGGCGAAGTCAAAGAACTAAAACATATTGATGCTACTATTACGGGGCGGCACGTGATTGTGGTTGAGGATATTGTAGATACAGGATTGTCCATGGAGTTCATTTTAGCCAAACTCGCGGTCGACAAACCTGCTTCGTTAAAGGTTGCTACACTACTCCATAAATTTGAAGCGACTAAAGTGGACGTCCAATTGGATTATGTTGGGTTTCGGATTAAAAACCATTTTGTTGTGGGCTACGGGCTCGATTATGGTCAAGTTGGCCGAAACCTGGCTGACATTTATATATTGGAAGAACAGCATGGTGAGGCCACAGGAGTCAAATGAAAAAACCTCACGAAGCGCTCTATTACGGAGATTACCTGCAACTCTCTAAGCTGCTGGATTCCCAGCTTTTAAAATCGGGAGAGGACGGTCCACCTGCACATGATGAAATGCTTTTTATAATCGTACATCAGACGTACGAATTATGGTTTAAGCAGATACTGTGGGAAATGGACGGAGTTTTTAAAGTTCTAGACGGCGCCATTGTTGAGGAAAAAGCACTTGGAAAAGCGATTGCGCATCTCGAGCGTATTGTTTCTATTCAACGCGTTTTGACGCAGCAAATTGACGTCCTCGAAACGATGACGCCATTGGATTTTTTAGATTTTAGAGACTATTTAGTGCCGGCATCTGGATTTCAGAGCGCTCAGTGGCGCCTAATGGAAAACAGGCTTGGGATGCGGGTTCAAGATCGTCACGCTTATACGACGAGTTCTTACACCTCAAGATTTTCGGAGTCGGATCGGGACCGAGTGGAATCCACGGAAAAAGAAATAAACTTGTTCGATCTCGTACAGTCGTGGTTAGAACGGACACCATTTATCCAATTCGGGACATTCGATTTCTGGGATGCTTATCGAGAAGCGGTAGATAGAATGCTTCAGTCCGATGAGTCTTTGATCCGGGAAAATCCAACCCTTACCAAGGACGAAATCGCGGCACAAATTGGCAATTTGAAACGAACATCCTTTCATTTTGCTGCCCTGTTTGATAAAGATCAGTATGCGGAATTGATCAAAAAAGGTGAAATGAGGATCTCTCACCGGGCGCTTCAAGCTGCATTATTGATCCATTTATATCGTGATGAACCAATTTTACACCTTCCGTTCCGCCTATTGCAGGTTTTAGGAGATATCGACGAAAACTTTACTACGTGGCGCAGCAGGCATGCTCAGATGGTGAAACGAATGATTGGGACCAAAATTGGGACCGGTGGAAGCTCGGGTCACGAATACCTGAGAAAAGTGGCTGAGAATAATCGGGTCTTTGGAGACATGATCAACATGTCGACTTTTTTCATTCCGCGCTCTGAATTGCCTGAGTTGCCGGAAGAGGTCGCCAAACAGCTTGGATTTTACTGGAGGCCTGAATCCAACTCAGGAAGTTGAAGGACCAAGCGCTCTGCCAGGGCCCAATCTATCGCCTCAAAGTCAGAAGTGTCCTCGCAGAGTGAAAGAAGCAATTCGGATTGCTGCCGCCCTATATCTTGAACCATTTTATAGGGTAACAGCTCGAAAGAGACGAGCGAATAGCGGGGCTTAAACCGATTTGGGTATCGATTTTCCAATTCCAGTGCAACGCGGCGGCGAAGTCTAAAGGAATCGTCTGCCACTAGGTCTCGCATCTCGATATAATTTTCCAGCGCCATGTCGGCAATGGCGTTCGTATTTGGGTTACGAATGGCTTCAAAATCAGCCAACAGCTGTGGCCAGTCCGCGGCCAAAGACGCATCTAACATGTCAAAAAGCACCGAAACGTCTTCGAATGCACAATTCATCCCTTGCCCAAAAAATGGAACAACGGCGTGGGCAGCATCCCCAAGAATCAAGCTGTGGCCACTGCTGGTCCAGGGATCACATCTAATTGTTCCAAGACTTCCTGTGGGATTGCCGAAAAAATCGAGTTCAAGGTTTGGTAATAGTGGAACGACGTCTCCAAATTGTTCTTTGAAAAAAGAGTTTAGAGCGGACGGGTCCATTAGTTGATTAAACCCAGGATTTCCGTCTTTCGGAAGAAAAAGGGTACAGGTAAACGAATGGTCCAAGTTTGGGAGGGCAATGAGCATGTACGTACCCCTGGGCCAGATATGAAGCGCCTCGTAAGGCAAGGCGTAGTCCCCATTAGGAAGAGGTGGGATCTCCAATTCTTTATACCCATGCTCCAACATGTCACTTGAAAATCCGCTAGAATCTTCCAGTTTCAGACTCTTTCGGATAATCGATCCGGCACCATCCGCTCCAAAAAGCACGTCGTAAGAATGCTGTGACAGCGTTTTATTCGAATCCCGAACGAAGATTATTTTTTCATTTGGCGACACTTGTTCCACAGAACTCTCAAAATGAAGCTGGATGTTGGGGTGTGAGGATGCCTCCTCAAGTAATAAACGATTTAGCCCTGGTCGGGAAATAGAGCGAATGAATTCGTGAGGATGCCGGCTGTAGGGTTGAAAATTGGTGTCACCTTGCAGGTCGTGAATCAACCGACCTCGCATCGGAATTGTATGATCGAGGGCTTTCTTAGACAGGCCTACTTTTTCCAACGCGTGTATCCCGCGCCTCGAAAGGGCGAGATTGATCGAGCGCCCCCCAGGAGCTGCCTTTCCCCTAAGGTCAGATCTTTTTTCAAATACAGTTACGCGGTATCCACGCTGCGCCAAACCAAGGGCTAATAATGCCCCAGCAAGACCGCCTCCAGCAATAACCGCATGTAAAGTTGACCGTGACACTACGTTTTTAGGGGGAAATTTGAGGTTTTTGGAAGTGGTAAGCCTAGATGGAGTGACGCGCAGGCTGTTTGGGGTTACTGAGTGCTTGTTTTAGATGTTGCACAAACGTGTATACATCTTCAAATGAATTGTACAAGGGGACTGGCGCGAGCCGGATTACATCCGGCTCGCGCCAGTCACATATGATTCCTGCTTCTTCAAGCTGTTCAGGCACCTGTTTACCGCTGGAAATTCCCATTGGTTTTACGCGGATAGAAATTTGGGCCCCGCGCCTAGATGGGTCTTGGGGCGTGATAACTTGGATGTGTTCATGACACTCGGCCATCAATAGAGCTATCCCGTAAGCCGTCAAGGAGCTCGATTTTTTGACAATGGCTCGCATTCCAACTCTCGCGAGCACGTCCAGGGAGGCATTCAGGGCCGCCATGGATAGGATAGGCGGATTACTAAGCTGCCAGCCTTGTGCGCCAGGCGTAGGTACATACGAATCTGGCATGGTAAAGCGAGACGCTGCATCATGTCCCCACCATCCAGCAAATCGCGGCAGAGAAACATCAGAGCCGTGCTTTTCATGAACAAAAATAGCGCCAGGGCCGCCAGGACCGGCATTAAGATATTTGTAAGAGCACCATGCAGCAAAATCCACATCCCAATCGTGAAGGGCCAGTTTTACATTGCCTGCTGCGTGAGCCAAATCAAAACCAACGACTGCTCCAGCCTTTCGGGCAGCGCGAACAATTCTGGGCATGTCAAATAGCTGCCCTGAGTAATAATTGACACCTCCCATCAATACCAACGCGATTTCGTCTCCCCGGGATTCAAATATGGACTCAAGTTCTGACTCGTTTAAGAGGTCTTGGTCTTTCGTACGCCCGGCAATGATCAAATCATTTTCTGGGTCAAATCCATGCCATGCCAATTGAGACCGAACAGCGTATCGGTCGGAAGGAAAAGCATGGTGTTCAATGACAATTTTGCGCCGTTTGGAGGTTGGCCTATAAAAACTAGCCATCAACAGATGAAGGTTGACCGTTAAAGAGCTCATGACCACGACCTCAGACGTCAATGCTCCAACAACGGCGGCCATAGACGCTGTTAGTCGTTCGTGATAAGGCATCCACGCTTTTTTAGCCTTGAAGTGCCCTTCAACACCATACTTTTGCCAGTCGTCCAGCACCTCAAGTACTTCACTTCTAGTGTTCTTGGGCTGTAATCCGAGCGAGTTTCCGGTTAAATAGACAACATCCTTTCCAGATTCTGTTTTGGGAATATGAAACTGAGTTCGAACTTCGCGAAGCGGGTCAGCCTCATCGAAGCGCCGTGCTCCTTCGCTCGTTAGGTCAAGGTCAGAAAAAGTATTTTGGAGGTTAGAAGTCAATTTCAAGTTAGGCAGCTAAATTTAGTGCAGGATAAAAAACAGGCCGCGAAGGAGCGGCGTCGCTTTCAAAAGAGGGAATCTGAATAGAGACCAAACCAGGTCCATCTAACAAGTCGTTTGGGACGAATATCAGTTCGGTTATGGTGCGCTTCAAGTCAACTTGTTTCGGAGTGGCGTGTGACCTCGATTCCAAATTCCACCAAGTGCGATGCGCAGCCATTTCACCGTTATCATGTAAACGGTCTAGGGAAGGAAGGTCCACAAGTAAATGTCTCACACCATGTTGAATCAAATATGATATGGCCTCTATCGAAAAGAAAGGAACGTTTTCGGTGTTGTATTTGCCTTCCCGTTTCTTGGGTAAATTGGGCAGCGTTCGAATAATTAAAGCTTCAAGCCAAGCTGGTTCCACGGTTTCCAGGCTTCGATGCAGCAACCGTTTTGTGATGCCGAAATCCGTTTTTAATAGCGCCGGACGCGAAGTTTCCCCTGCGCCCAAGAGCGTTTCCGGCGTAAGAGTTACAAGCGTGCCCTTGAGCAGGCCTACTGGTACATGGGTGTGAGCCGATATTCGGTCATGCGTAACGTGTCCCGCACATTCGGTATGTGTACCGTGACAATGGGGCGTAATAGTAATGGTTTCAACATTACATGACCCTCCTTCGCGAGTATCCCCGATCATTCCTCCTTCTCGAAACGTTGATTTGATTGCCGCTGGAATGGCATACAGATTGGGATCTGCAGCCGAAAAGGACATTGGAATGGAAAGATCGATCCCGCCCGCCAGATCAACCTGGTAGGAATGTTCAGCAACTTGAATCTGACTCAACAAACTGGGCTGCTTCACGGCTTTTCACTGGAAAGTCCTAACCATTCGCGCGCCGTACCTCTTAAAAGCTGCTTTTGGTGGCCAGGATGATCAAAAAAGACTGACTTTATGAGCGAACCCGGTTCCAATTCGCCAAGAGGAAATGGGTAGTCTGTGCCTAATGCAATCCGACCTGCACCGAATAAATCTACTAAAAAGCGCAATGCGGCGGGGTCATGGACTAACGAGTCGAGGTAAAAGTGGCCGCAATAATCTCTGGGTGAGACCGGGTTATCGACGGCACATAAATCAGGTCGTACGTTAAATCCGTGCTCAAATCGGCCGACTGTGAAGGGGAACGATCCACCTCCGTGTGCGAAAGCCACACGTAATTGAGGTAAACGAGCAAAAATTCCTCCGAAAATAAAAGAACCAATAGCTCGGCTGGTTTCGGCCGGCATTCCAACCAGCCAGGGTAGCCAATATTTTTGCATCTGATCCGCTCCCATCATGTCCCACGGATGCACAAAAAGACAGGCTCCCAATTCGCTCATACGTTCGAAAAAGGGATAAAACTGTGGCTCTGATAGGTTTAATCCGTTTACGTTCGACCCAATTTGAATACCCCGAAGTCCCAATTCCAGTACACACCGTTCTAGTTCTTTAATGGCTAGGTCCGGATTTTGCAGCGGAACAGTTCCAAGCCCCTCAAACCGGGCCGGATAATTCCGAACAAGCTGTGCTATATGATCATTGAGATACCTTGACAAGTCCCAGGCATCTTCTGGTTTGGCCCAATACGAGAACATAACGGGTACCGTAGACAACACTTGAACTGCCACGCCATGGTGATCACATTCTGAAATGCGCACTTCCGGATCCCAACAATTTGAATCGATCTCCCGAAAAAACACACCATCCTTCATCATGCGGGCGCAACACGACTTGTGATGATCGAGCGAAATAAACCCTCCATAACCGTACCGTTTGGCCAAATCTGGCCAAGTCTTTGGAAGAATATGGGTATGGATATCGTACGAACCTAAGCTCATTTTGCTGCCATGGGTGGGGCCATCACCGCGCCGCACGATCCGCAAGTCCTGGCTTCCTGTGATTCGTTAAATCGTTTCATGACTGGCGGTAGCTGGGTTACGATATTTTCTAAATGGAAATATTCGTCATACAGTTTTTCTCCGCAGTCATCACAAAACCACATCAATCCGTCTGTATCCTTATCGTCACGAACTTTTTCAATCACGACGCCGATGGTGCCCGGACCACGTTGAGGCGAATGCGGCGTTTTGGCTGGAAGCAAAAACATTTCTCCTTCCCGAACTGGAATATTACGCGGTTCACCATTTTCAATGATTCTAACGACAATATCACCTTCCACTTGATAGAATAGTTCTTCGCTTTCATTGTAATGATAGTCTTTGCGAGAGTTTGGGCCTCCCACAACCATCACGATAAAATCGCCGGCCTCCGTATACACACATTTATTCCCAACCGGTGGCTTTAATAGGTGCCTGTTTTCATCGACCCATTTTTTAAAATTGATAGGAGGTAGCATAGCGGATTCTGGATTAAGGGTTGAAAAGTGTATTTAAGATATGAAGCGATGTACGGGAATGTCCCAGGCTATTGGAGATTCTTGGCATCTGGGAATACGGCAATACATTTTAATTCAATACCTATTGGGGTTGGAAGCGACAAGATTTCGACAGTCGTTCTACAAGGTTTGTATGTAGAAAGGTATTCCGCATAAATTGTGTTGTATGTACTGAAATCTGCCTTCATGTTGGTTAAAAAAACAGTGACGTCGGCAAGATGTTCAAGGCCCAGCCCAGCTGATTTAAGTACGGCCGTTACGTTTTCAAAAACGGAACGTGTTTGTACGGCTATGTCATATTGCGCTACACTTCCATCGGCACCAAGAGTTACGCCGGGGATTTCGGTCGATCCAACACGACGTGGCCCTATGCCCGACAGAAAGAGGAGGTCTCCGACTCTTCTAGCATGGGGATATGCTCCGACTGGTTCGGGAGCATCCGGTGAGTTTATAATTGTGTTAATCATAAAATGGTTTTCGCATATGGCCACTTATTGGGCGCAGCGGGTTTAGAGTGAAGTCGTTTTAATGCAGACGTTTTTGGCCTCAGTAAAAAACCGCAAGGCATAGGTGCCCCCTTCGCGGCCTACGCCCGATTCTTTGACTCCTCCGAATGGGGTTCTAAGATCTCGATGCATCCAACAATTGACCCAAACAATTCCGCTTGAAAGAGCCTCCGAGACCCGATTTGCGGTATTGAGATCTTTCGTCCATACGGATGCGGAGAGGCCGTATCTCGTCCCATTGGCTATCTGAATGGCCTCCCCTTCGGTTTTAAACGGGATTAAAGTGGCAACCGGTCCAAAAATTTCGTCTTGATTGGTCGTACACGTGGCAGCTAGGTTGTCGATGAGCGTAGGAGCCAAGAAGAATCCATTTTTACACCTACCTTTTTGTGCCACTCGTACTCCGCCGGTCAGTACGCGGCCACCGTCTTGTCGTGCTATCTCTATGTGGTGCAATATTTTATCCAAATGATCCCGGGATACAATCGCACCTATTTTGGTTTCTGGATCGAGAGGGTCACCTATGGTCAAGGCTTGTGCCCCGTTAACCAGCTTGGCTTTTACACGTTCGAAAACTGACTCTTGAATTAGAATCCGGGATCCGCATAAACAAATTTGACCCTGATTTGAAAAGGCAGCCTCAATCGCGGCATTTGATGCTGCTTCGAGGTCCGCATCATCAAAAATAATAGTTGGGTTTTTCCCACCTAGCTCCAAAGAGACTTTTTTTAACGATTCGCTGGCCACTTTTGCAATGGTTTTGCCGGTCGCCGTGCCTCCTGTAAAGGATATTGCCTTTACATCGGGGTGCGCAACAAGCGCCGCACCTGCGCTTGGGCCCGCGCCATGAACAATATTTAATACGCCATCTGGAAAGCCAATATCAGCACAGATTTTAGAGAGAAGAAAGGCCGTCAAGGGAGTCACTTCAGAGGGTTTCCCCACCACACAATTTCCTGAGGCTAAGGCAGGTGCGATTTTCCATGAAAAAAGATAAAGGGGAAGATTCCAGGGCGAAATACACCCAACTACACCGAGTGGTTGACGGAGCGTATAGTTAAGAACTGACGGTCTATCTACGTATGCCTCGGACGTATCATGAAGGATGGCACCGGCAAAAAACCTAAAATTTGAGACTGCCCGAGGTATATCAATGGTTCTAGCCACAGAAAGAGGTTTACCCGTGTCCATCGATTCTGCCAGTGCTAGTTCAGTCAGATTGGCCTCAATGGCGTCTGCGAGTTTATTCAACCATGACGCCCGGTGAACGGGCCCTAAGGAACTCCATTCAGAAAACGCGGCGAGCGCACTTTGAACGGCTGCATCTACATCTTCCGTTTTAGATTCTGGCAGAGAACCAAAGACTCTACCACACGACGGATCGACGAGATCCAAGGTGGCCCCTTGAAGCGCATCGACAAACTTGCCGCCTATAAAATTTTGAATTTGTGTCATGTTCACACGAGTAGCATCAACCAAAAGGTAGCAAAACAGAGGGCGAATCGCTGAAGAGCTTACTCTATTTCTTTGGGAAAACAAATGAAGGGCCGAATTTGTCGCTTCGCTAACCCAGAGACAATGTGAGTCTCATCTGAGATCATCAATTCGTCGATTTGACCAGAACGATTCAACACTCCAATCGTGTCTTTTTTCGCGTCATATGCTTCATGTACGGAATGGGATCGATGCACATAAAACGGGATGTCTTCGTACAAGGTATCCTGCGTACTCAGGCCAGATTTTATAAGATACTTCCCAACCACTTTTTCGAGTTCGCCTTCAGCAAATCGCTCACTATCCACCGCAAAATCGACTCTGAAAAAATCGCGCACTAGCATTCGGCGGGACAAATCAGCCAAGACAGGGTCTGGCGAAGACCCCCACCGCTTTAAACTGTAGATAATATCTGTATCGTCTAGTGAAACGTAGGCATCCTGCACTTCCTTTTTGTGCACATCGGTACTGGAAAATCCGCTTTTCAGGAAATACATGAAGGCTTCAGAAGCACCAACAACCAAATGGTCTCGGCCATGTGCAACGTGAGATCGAACTCTACGCACAACCGAACGAAGAACGTAATCCCCGGCCAACACCGTTTTGTGCAGATAGACCTGCCAATACATAAGGCGGCGGGCTATCAGAAAATTCTCTACGGCGTAGGCCCCCTTCGATTCCACAACTATTCGGTCTTCAGGCGAATGATTTCCGGGATGAACCAATAAGGTTTTAATGATCCTGCCTACCCCAATACTTCCTTCTACTACGCCAGTGTAATACGAGTCTCTCCTGAGGTAATCGAGACGATCCATATCCAACTGGCTGGAAACCAGTTGATGAAACCAATGTCTCTCGTACGTATCGTCAAATATCGAAAGCGTCAAATCTAATCTTCCATTTAGCCTTTCGTTAAGTCGACCAATTAAGGCTCGGCTCATCTGCTCATGATGGAAGTCTGAAAGCAATTCATGCTCTAGGGTATGCGAAAACGGACCGTGGCCTACATCGTGCAACAGGGCCGCGGCCATGGCGGCTTCCATTTCATCGGCGGAAATATCCGTTCCCTTTTCTGAAATAGAGGTCAAAACATCGTGCATTAGGGCCATTGCACCAAGAGCGTGTCCAAATCGGGAATGTTCAGCCCCGGGAAACACCATGTGCCCCACCCCAAGCTGCCGTATTCGCCGCAGCCTTTGAACTTCCTCAGAAGCAACCAATTCCAGTATCAGGCCTTTCGGGACCGAAATGAACCCGTGAACTGGATCTGAAAATATTTTGAAGCGTCCGTTCATTGATTCATTTGGGTCGGATGTCTTCTCTTAGATTCGTACTATTGAAAAGTACCTAATACTAAGTAACCACGCGCGATTCTTTCTTGCAGCAAATTTATTGTGCCATAGATGTCCCGGCCGAATTCAAAGATAAAGCTTTGTACGGGATTCGAATGTTATTGCTTCCTTTCAGAATAGAGCCAGTCTTTGTAGACAGGGTAGCTTTGAAAGGTTGTTCGATATACTATGGATCCGATACCTCGGATCTATCACCTGACACGCTTCACATAGGATGGGTAACTCAAACCATTCAATTTTTTGCTCAATCCGAGCCCAAGCCCCTGGTTTCGAGATATCTGAGGGTCGCTGACCACCGCATTCCAGTTCTTTTTGAAGCAACCGGAGACCTTTCTTACGACCCCGTTGCCACGGTAGTTTACTATTTGTCGGGTTGGCAAGAGGTTCACACCACAGCAACCGACGAGCACGGCAGATTTGCGTACGAACATTCCATTCAACATGAACTCGGAACGGCCGATCAGCCCACGGTAGATTGGTATCGACACCTTTTAGCAGAGCTGCTTCGTAAAAAGGGGCTTCATCTTGAGCGAAAAGAGTGGGGCGGAAAATCGTGGGTATTTTGTCCAACTCATGACATTGATTACGATAAGAAGTGGCGGCCAGGTATCTACAAGCGGGAGTTATTAGATAGAGCGGTTTTGAATTCGGAACGTGAATCGGTATTCCAACGAGTAGACCGGGCTTTTGAAGCTGCTAAGTCCATGTTTCATGACGAAGATCCCTTTCGCCATGCTTTCGTCAGAATGCGTGACGAGGTTGCTCGAAGAGGGTGGAGGGCTACTTATTTCATGAAGTCTGGAGGCAGCGGGTTGAGGGACGTGGCCTACTCTTTAACGGATTCGTTTGTATTCCAACAACTCACGGAGCTCAATCGAAACAAGTTTGAAATTGGCCATCATCCGTCATACCATTCTTTTTTGAGTATAGACAAGCTGCATTCCGAAAAAGCGACCTTGGAGGCCGTTTGCGGATTTCCGATTCAGTCGCATAGAGCGCATTATCTGCGGTATTCACACCCCTCGTCTGCCCATCAGATTCAGGCATCCGGTTTTTCGATCGATTCGACCCTCGGATTTGCAACAAGGTGTGGATTTAGGCACGCAACGTGTTTACCCTTTCTTCTGTATGATCCCCTTCAGGACATAGAATTAGGGGTGATGGAAATGCCGTTGGTATGTATGGAGTCGGCACTTTTTAATCGGATGAATTTAAATTTAGAGCAAGCCCAGCTGGCCACGCACGATATGATGGAAACATGTGCTCAATTCGGAGGCGCGTTTATCGCGTTGTGGCACAACACGTTGTGGGACGAATCTGACTATCCAGGATGGGGCGATCATTTCATATCGACCCTCTCCGAGGCAAAAAGGATGGAAGCGGAAGTTGAAACGCTACAAAATGCCATAAAGAGCTGGAAATGATGGCCCATCAAACCTCTCAAAAGAAGACACTCATAACTGAGGACGTCTCGATTGCCGCTGAATGCATAAAAAATGGAGGGTTGGTCGCCTTTCCGACCGAAACGGTCTTTGGACTCGGGGCGAACGCGTTGGATGGAAATGCGGTAAAGCAAATTTTTCTGGCAAAGGGACGTCCAGCTGACAATCCTTTGATTGTCCATGTTGCCGATTACGATAGCGTTCGGGAATTGACATCCCATGTTCCAGATTACGCGGAAACGCTCATGAAGGCATTTTTCCCCGGTCCGTTGACGTTGGTATTCCCCCGGGCGTCCCATATTCCAGATGTTACGACTGCAGGATTGGAGACCGTGGCGGTTCGAATGCCTGATCATGTGGTAGCACAGGCCCTAATTGCGCAGAGCGGTACCGGTATTGCTGCACCTTCCGCTAATCGGTCGGGGCGGCCCAGCCCGACAACGTGGCAAGATGTATTCGAAGACTTAAACGGACGCGTGGACGTTATTCTTAAGGGGGATCATACCCGGGTTGGACTGGAATCTACCGTTGTAGACTGCACCGGTGAATATCCGATCATTCTTAGGCCCGGTAGTATTTCATTGGAAGACCTGTTGCTCATCAATTCCAAAACGGAGTATTCAAGTTCGTCTCTGCTAAGTGGTAGAAGTCCGGGAACGAACCATCGTCACTACCAACCCAATGCAAAAGTTATTCTCGTCGATGAAAATTCAGAAATGCCAGAGTTAGAAAAAGCTGCATTTTTAGGGATGACTGGAGGGGAAGGGGCAAAGACTCGATTTGTCGCGGTTGATATTATCGAGTATGCGCACCACGTATTTTCTTTTTTTCGGCACTGCGAAAAAGAAGGGATAGGGATCATTTATTGCCAAAAAGTTAGTCGGACCGGACTGGGCAGCGCCCTGATGGATAGGCTCGATCGTGCGTCCGCTTGAAACTTAGCCGCTCCTCGTTCCCCCGCGACCTACCATTTGAGCGTCATGGAGATTGTATTTGGAGCTACGCGAAGAGCAATTTTTGAGTCCGGAATTCCTGTTTCTCCATTGACTCGTCGGATATGCCTTCTATATAGCCAGCTAGAGGTTGAAAAGCCTACCAGGGCCCCAGCGACCACATCACTCGGCCAATGAAACAGAAGAGGTACTCTTGAGAAAGCTGTTCCAGTGGCAACAATGACAGCCAAAACAGTCACCGAATTTGGGTAATAAAGCAACCAGGGGGTTATGGCAGCAAAAGCGGTGGTTGCGTGGCCGCTCGGGAAGGAAGTGCGACCCGAGAAAGGTCGAAAAACAAAAGCATCGTCCCCTTGAAACGGTCGTGATCTTCCGAATCCAAATTTGAGGGCGTTCGTCAATACATTTGCATACAAGAGCGACTGGAAACTGGTAAACGCTGCGTCTTGAAATCGGTGATTGTCTGAAAAAAGGGAACCGGTGAAAATGACAAACGCCAAGGGCCTCACAGCATTGGCATCTCCCAGCTCCTCCAAGACCCGCATCAGCTCCCGCTTTCTCCAATTGACAGAGCGATTTGAAATGGATTCATCAAATCGGGAGACTGCAAAAAGGGAACTGACACCTATAGCAAGTTTTGTCGGAGAGGTCATCAATAGTGATTTCGGAATGGCTTGTGTGTCCTGGGACAGCCAAATCAAAAATCGCAAAGGATCATCTTCCCCAGTTCCCGTCTGAGCTTTGGCAAGATTACCCCATCCAAATATCACACAAATCCCCATCAATATGTAGGAAAATGAGAGTATTTGAGAATGATATGGACGGTTGGCAGATGGCAATGCGGTAAAAACTTAATATCGTGTATCTTCAGCAGGAGATAACAAACTCAGAGTTTGCGCTTGTTTTTCAGCACAAAAAATTAGGCCAATTCTAATTAAAGGGAATATACGCATGGGGATTACATTCGAAGTTCGTAGAGCAGATTTGAATGACCTCTCTCAATTGGCCATGCTATTCGATAAATATCGTCAGTTCTACAAACAAACTCCAAATTTGGAAGGTGCTCGTGCGTTTATTGAAGACCGGATCAAAGCAAACGAATCTGCTATTTTTATAGTAATGGACTCCAGCGGACGTAGCGTTGGGTTCACCCAACTTTTCCCCATGTTTTCATCCGTTCGAATGAGATCAATTTGGGTCTTGAACGATCTATTTGTGCTTGAAGAGGCACGAAAAATGGGAGTTGCTCAAAAATTGATTAAAGCAGCGGAAGTTTGGGGGCAAAGTCAAGGTGCGGTAGGCTTGGAATTGGCAACCGCCCGTGATAATAAAACAGCGAAGTCAGTTTATGATGCAATGGGTTGGAAGATTGAACTCGAATTTGACCACTACAGTATTACTCTTTAGGAATGATTAAATCTTTTTTTGGACTACTTCTGATTTTCACTTTTTCCGGCTGTGTGTCTTCGGAGATGATTAAGCCGGACCCGCCTCCAACGACATGGAAGGTTGCTGATTTGAAGACGAGTGTTCAAATTCAGCGTGAGATGCCCCAAATTCAGAAGGAATTTCGAGCCGCTTGGGTGGCTACGGTCGACAATATAGATTGGCCCTCTAAACCGGGATTAAGTTCGGCCCAGCAACAAAACGAACTCCGAGACCTGCTCGACCGAGCTCGAATGCTCAATTTGAATGCGATCATTTTTCAAGTACGACCAACCGCAGACGCTTTTTATGCGTCTGATCTAGAGCCCTGGTCTTATTATCTCACCGGGGAAAACGGGAGAGCACCAGAACCATTTTATGATCCATTGGCATTCGCAGTCGAGGAAGCCCATAGGCGCGGTATTGAGCTGCATGCCTGGTTCAATCCATATCGGGCCTATCATCCCACGGCTTCAGATACGCTTTCGCCCGAACATTTAAGTCTAAAAATGCCCCAAAGCGTCCATCAGTATGGGGATCTGCTTTGGATGGACCCGGGATCTCCAGAGGCCACCAATCACTCACTTGATGTTATAATGGATGTGGTTGAGCGTTATGATATCGATGGCGTACATCTAGACGACTACTTTTACCCCTATTCCATCAATGACGAGAAGGGAAAGCGGGTCGAATTCCCGGATTCCGTATTTTATGCCCTCTATAACGACGGACTGAGCTTAGCAGATTGGCGAAGACGCAACGTAGATGATTTGGTGCTACGAATTTATTCGGGCATAAAGGAAAAAAAGCCATGGGTGTTATTCGGTATTTCTCCATTTGGCATTTGGCGTCCCGGATTTCCGGAAATGGTCACTGGTTTTGATGCTTACGACGGTCTATACGCCGACGCGAAAAAGTGGCTCAATGAAGGATGGGTAGACTATTTTACGCCGCAGCTCTACTGGGCATTGTCTAGCAAAGGCCAGCCGTACGGTCCGTTATTGGACTGGTGGATTGAGGAGAATTTGAAAGGCAAACATATTTGGCCGGGCAATTTTACAAGTCGATATATCTTGAAGGATGGCTCGCACTGGGAAGAAGATGAAATTGTAGCCCAAGTTCAGCACACTAGGGAGGTAGCTGGAGCAACTGGAAACGTTCATTTTTCAATGCGTGCGCTAACGCCATTCAACAGCCCCTTAAGTGCGGCTCTGTCAAGTGAAGTGTATTCTGAAAAGGCTCTGATTCCAACCTCGACTTGGCTTCCAGGCGCACGTCCAGCTACACCAGTTGGCGAAATTCGGCATTTTGGGGATCACGATTATCTTGCGATGACGCCTGCTGACGACACGGAACTCCGAAGCTGGATTGTTCGATTCAAGGAAAATGGGGTATGGAAAACCGAATTGGTACCTGCGTGGTTGCACGCCATTTCCTTAGAGCATCATGCGCTTGCAGAAGTTGTTGTCCTCCAAGCAGTTACGAGGCTTGGTCGCGAAAGTGAGCCGCTTGTTTTATTATTAAGTAGATTAAATTCAGGATTGAAAATAGATGAAGTCCCGCGTTGGTAATTGGCACTTAATTGTAGCGTTTTCCTTCCTCCTCGCAGGGTGTGCGAGCAGCGAGTACGCCGTCACTTCCCGGTCTATGACGGACGAACAGGTGGCTGCTTGGATCGGATCTCGGGTCTCGCAGGTTTTGACCGAGTGTACAAAAGACGCCGGCCCTTGCGGTCTATCTTTAGATCCTGGCTCCGCTTTGGACTCCATAAAAGTGGACAGGCGGGATCGTTCCTTCACGGCTTTCTTAAACAAGGCATTTGCGCAAAAAGCGTTTAGGGAAACCGATGTAAGGAAGTTGGAGTCTCGTTTGCAAGCAGTGATATCTACGGAGATGGAGCCTTTTTCTGGAAATTTAATTGCATTAGGTCGGCCCATAAAGGAATTGGTTCCAAATTTTTATCGACAGGGAGAAAAAGACCAAACTCGAATGCCTCAGTCGGAGAGCTCTCTACGAAGGCTCACCACGAACCTATCTAAACCCTGGCAAAACAATGCTCAACTATCTGGTCGACACATTGCAATATGGCCCAGTCACGGATGGTATTATGAATACCGATTAGATCGGTGGGAATGGCAAAGGGCACGCCTGTTTCAGACGGTAGAAGACATTTTCCCGATGTCTTTTGTGGTTCCCTATTTAATGCCGATGCTCGAAGGCGCAGGCGCATACGTCCATATTCCTAGGGAACGAGATACTCAGGCTCAAGAAGTTATCGTAGACAATGACACTGAACCGATACGGGGCAACCGATTTTTAGAAGTAGGAGAGGCCGCTTTTGCTTGGCGTACCAGTTCTGCCTCTGGATTTCATTTTTTGGAGCCATTATTAGATCAGAATCCGTTTAATGAAGGCACGTACCGAGTCTCAAGAACAGATTCTGAGCCTAGCGCTATGGCCAGTTGGATTCCGACGATCCCAGAGTCGGGCACGTATTCGGTATACGTGTCGTACGGAACCGAACCCAATGCGACGTCCGATGCCAAATACACGATCTATCACACTGGCGGAGTGTCCGAATTTAGTGTAGACCAAAAAATGATGGGTGGAACGTGGGTTTATCTCGGCACCTTCGATTTCGAATCGGGATCCTCACCAGAGGCCGGGCGGGTCGATCTTTCAAATGTTAGTGCTGAGCCTGGGAAAACGATTTCTGCTGATGCCGTTCGTTTTGGTGGAGGGATGGGTACGGTTGAACGAGGCGGAAAAACGAGTGGGCGGCCACGATTTACTGAAGGGGCTAGGTATTATCTACAATATGCGGGAATGCCGGATAGCCTCGTGTACAATGTCACTGAAGGCCCTGACGATTACATAGACGATTATAGAGGGCGGGCAGAGTGGGTTAACTACCTGAAAGGTACTCCCTTTGGACCCAATAAAAACCGGTCAGAAATCGGCTTAAACGTCCCTGTTGATATATCCCTTGCCTTTCACACGGATGCAGGGATTACCAAGACGGATAGGACCATCGGTACGCTCATGATTTACTCATCGACTGGTGCTCAATCTGATTCCAACTTCCCTGATGGGATGTCTAGATTTGCCAACCGAGACTTGGGCGATATCATGCAGACGACGATCGTTACGGATCTTCGTCAAAAATACGACTCTACGTGGACCAGGAGGGCAATTTGGGATCGGGATTACAGTGAAGCTGTTCGTCCGAATGTGCCTGGAGTGTTATTAGAACTCTTATCGCATCAAAATTTTGCTGATATGCGGTTTGGACTGGATCCTCGTTTCAAGTTTGACGTGGCTCGATCCATATATAAGAGCATGGCAAACTTCTTGGCAGCTCAAAATGGATATTCAGCTATAATTGAGCCCCTTCCCGTTACAAACATGAAGACCAGTTGGAATTCAGAAGGTCAAATTGAAGTTACTTGGAAAGCTCAAATTGATCCTTTGGAGGAGAGTGCAGTGCCTACTGGGTATGTAATTCGGATTCGAACAAATGATTCGGGTTATGCCAACGGCATTTTTGTCACGGAACCGCGATACACGCTCAAAAGTCCTGCGGCTGGGACCGTTTATGCTTTTAGGGTTTCTGCCGTAAATGCGGGAGGAGAGGGCTTCGCCGGCGAAGAAGTAGCGGCAGGCAAACCGGCTGGAAACCAATCTAGTACCCAGGTGCTGGTCATTGCCGGTTTTGATCGGGTTTCGGCTCCAGAAAGCATAAAAAGCGGTGATTTTATAGGATTTGCCAATTTTCAAGATGAGGGAGTTCCGGATGGGCGGGACATTTCATTTGTTGGGAGTCAATATGATTTTGATGCCAACTCACCTTGGGCAGCCGACGACTCGCCAGGACACGGCGCCAGTTATTCAACTTTTGAAACGCAGGTATTGGTTGGAAACACCTTCGATTACCCCGCTGTGCACGGGAGATCGATTCTCAACGCTGGTTATTCCTTTGCAACCGCTAGTGACGAGTCGGTAACAGAGGACAACACGGATTTATCCCGGTATGGAATTGTTGACCTCATCTTGGGCGAAGAAAAAAGAACAGTTGGTCCGGGGAAATTGGTGGATTTTGAGGCGATTCCTCAAAACTTGCAGGATAGATTGAGCGGCTTCGTCCAAGGCGGAGGATCTGTGATCGCAACAGGGGCTCATATTGCAACAGATTTGGGAGGTCCTGGAGCTACTGACTCTGCCATAGCCTTCGCTCGCGAAGTTCTCCATTTCAAATGGAGGACAGATCATGCAGCTGAATCTGGAGCGGTGTATGGAATTGGTGACTTTGAACAATTGGGGTCGCTGAGTTTTAATGTTGATCCGCTAGGAAAGGTTTATCGCGTCGAAAGTCCCGATGCACTAGAGCCGCAAGAAGGCGCCGCAACCTTGTTTCGATATTCTGACAATAATATGAGCGCCGTCATAGGACGCTCCGGAAAGGGCGGTGTTGTTGTAGCTGGATTCCCGTTCGAGACGGTTTCAAATGCTCTGGTCAGAGATGCATTGATGAAACGTTTTTTAGATTATGTTCAGTAGTCGGCCAAATATTACCTGTAGGAGCAAGCATTGAATTCTGAATCAACCGTTTCGAACCGTACTTCAATCGAACGAAAAAAGGCTTGGAAATGGATTCCAAGTCTCTATTTCATAGAAGGTATCCCGTACGTAATGGTGATGACTGTTTCCGTCATCATGTACAAACGGTTGGGCATAACGAACGCCGACATCACACTTTATACGGGTTGGCTGTATTTGCCTTGGGTTATTAAACCCTTTTGGAGTCCAATTGTAGATATTCTAAAGACGAAACGATTCTGGATTGTGGGCATGCAATTAATAATCGGCGCTGCATTGGCAGGCGTCGCGCTGACCATACCGGGGCCTGGATTTTTTAAGTGGTCTTTGGCGTTTTTCTGGTTGATGGCATTCAGTTCAGCGACCCATGACATTGCGGCGGATGGGTTTTATATGTTGGCCATCGATGATTCGAATCAAGCTTGGTTTGTTGGAATTCGAAGTACCTTTTACAGGCTGGCAATGATTTCTGGGCAAGGTTTTTTGGTGATGCTGGCCGGGTATCTTGAAGGATCTTTGGGTAACATTGCTCAGGCCTGGTCCCTGACAATTGGGATTAGCTCTGGTATATTTCTACTTTTTATGATCTACCATAAATGGGCGCTTCCGAGACCCATTTCGGACCAACCTGCCGCCCAGGCAAGCGCTAAAAGTGTATTCACAGAATTTGGGCTGACCTTTGTTTCGTTTTTTAAAAAGCCTGCTATTGGCACGGCCATAGCTTTTATCCTGTTGTACCGCTTTTCGGAGGCGCAACTGGTGAGGGTTGCCCAACTATTTATGCTGGATAGCCTGGAGGTTGGGGGATTGGGCCTATCCACTTCCGAAGTTGGATTTGTTTACGGAACGGTAGGGCTGGCTTCTTTGACTTTGGGAGGTTTGCTAGGGGGCTTTTTGGCTTCTAGAAATGGACTGAAGTATTGGTTGTGGCCCATGGTAATTGCCATTAATGTGCCCAACCTGGTATATGTGTTTCTGTCTGCGTTTCAGCCTGAATCCGCGTTGGTTATCCAGGGCGCTGTGGCCATCGAACAATTTGGTTATGGCTTCGGTTTTACGGCATTCATGTTATATATGATTTCCATTGTAGATGGGCCGCATAAAACCGCACACTTTGCCATTTGTACGGGATTCATGGCATTGGGAATGATGCTTCCGGGCCAGGCCAGTGGTACGATCCAAGAACTGCTGGGGTATCAAAACTTCTTTATTTGGATCTTGATAGCGACGATTCCCGGCTTTTTTGTTGCCTCTAGAGTCAAAATCGATCCACTATTTGGAAAGGCCGAAAAGTCGACGACTTAGGTATTTACCAACCGATTCTTCTGGCCGTCTTCTTAGGTTTGGCTGAACGTGTGGAATTGGCCTTGTTTGGCTTATCCCAGATGTTTTCAGTGGCTCCATCGGTTGCAGCTTGGGTCTTGGAATCTTTCTTAGAAATAGTTGAAATAGTTTCTTTAGAAGTCTGATTTCCGCCCGATACATCTTTTAGAGCGGCCGAAGAAGCGGAAGCAGAAACGGAAGAACCACTCGACAGGACAGGTATCCCAATGAGGGACTGATCCGATCCTCCCGATGAGGGAAGATGCTTGATACTGGTATTCGAATAATAGAAGTCCAGAATTTGAGCGTACGAACGGCCATCGCCGGACATATAATGGGCTCCCCATTGACTTAGTCCAACTCCATGACCAAAACCATGGCCGGAAAAGTCAAAAGACCCGCGACGTTCGTTCGAAGAAAAATAGGTGCTTCGTAATGATTTTGCGCCGAAATGATTAGCTATTGCAGCTCTAAATGCGCTTCCAGTTACTGTTTTGGAAGTATTAGAGCCTTTCAATACAACACTAGTTACGCGGCCATCGGATGCTGTCTTTCCTACTTTGATGTCTTTAACAGAGATGTTAAAAGCTGAGGATAGCGCGCCAAACAATTGGTTCTTGTTAATCGACCAATCCCAAGTTGCGTGTGGTGATTTAGTATCCCATGGATCTTTTCTGGCCTTTAAATAAGGCAATTGAACAGTTCCCCATACACTTGAATTGGACGCAGCATAACCGCCGTTTGAGGCTGAATAAACTGCTTCAATCAATTCGTTTTTATATTCTAAGACTTGTCCAGCAGTTTCTTGGGCTGCTTGTCTCGCAACGGAAGAAGCGTGCGAAAGACCACGGTACACCTGGAAACGTTCGCTGTCATATAATTTGCGGCCATTTTGAATGGCATATAGAGCAAAAGTACGCGCAACGATGGCCATTGCCTTGGAGCCTTCAAGGTCATCAAATCCATATTCGGAACCCACAACCGACGCTACATAGTCTTCTAGCGGCACTCGGTTGATGATCTTCAAATTTCCAGAATGTTGTGTCACTTCAAGCGAACCTGCATATTCCCGCGACTCCGAGCCAAAATTTAGGCGCAAAGGCGTTCCTGTGTCAGATAAAAGATCAACCCGAAAGCCTTCTATTACGTTGTTGCCAGATCGTGCTTCAACTCTTCCGTTCCGGATTGAAATTTGAATGGACTGCCCTGCCTCGATCAAAATGGAATCTCTGTCGGAGCTAAGTCGAACCGTTCCGGAAGTTGCGGCAATATTAAGCGACGAATTGGACAGATGATCCATCACGTTGATGGCAATATCTCTTGGCAAATCTGCAGCCTGGGTTGGACCAGCGAGCACCAGCAAAAGCAGGATGGTTGCCAAACCATGCAGGATGTATTTCGAAAAGTGCAGATTCATTATTGGATACCGGGGTTACAGGAGGTTCTGCAAAGGGTATCGACAATCCGCGTAGCCGATTTAAGTCTAAGCTCAAACTGCCGACAAGGGCTTATTCATTCCCGTTCACGGGTAAAAAAGCACCGTTCAGACAATATCCTGAGAAGAGGGCTATGGGTATTTGTACCATCATATCGGGTGAGCTACTCAAAGCCTCTCTGATAAGACATTCCTCCCGGAATGGTCGAGCTTCAGTAGCTAAATAGAGAAACTCCCGGCGTAGTGGGTGCGCCGGGAGTTTCGTTTTTATACCAATATGTTAGCCGAGTGGCCAAAACCAAGCGTTATTTGCTCAAGAATAGCGCTAGAAGGTGGGCCAATTCTCCTTTAAGTTTACGGCGGTCTACTATTCGATCGATGTATCCCTTTTCAAGCAGAAATTCTGAGGTTTGAAAACCTTCGGGCAGGTCTTGTCCCATGGTTTCCCTAATGACACGTGGGCCTGCAAATCCAATTAGCGCACCTGGCTCGGCTAAGTGGATGTCTCCCAGCATCGCAAATGAGGCCGTAACTCCTCCAGTGGTTGGATTAGTGAGGAGAACGAAAAAAGGCAAACCGGCCTCTGATAATTTCGTTAAGTGAGCACTGGTTTTTGCCATCTGCATGAGGCTCAGCGCTCCCTCCATCATTCTTGCACCGCCACTTTGTGTGATTACCAGCGCGGGAATCTTTTTTTCATATGCTCGCTTTATCGATCTGGCAACGATTTCGCCCACGACAGAGCCCATGGAGCCGCCAATGAACGTAAAATCCATGGCGCTCACCGATATCGGATATCCTCCAACCTCACCTACGGCTGCTTTGGCGGCGTCCTGGAGCCCAGTTTTCTTGCGAGTTGCCTCAAGTCGGTCTTTATAGGACTTTTGGTCTGTGAACTGTAATGGATCGGAAGAAATGATATTTTCGTCAAACAATTCGTATTCACCATCAAACAGCAAGTTGAAATATCCCGTAGGACTCATCTTGAAGTGGTAATCACACCTTGAGCAGACCAAAAGCTGTCTCTCTAGCTCTCTTCGAGTGATGGTTTCAGAACAGCCCTGACATTTAACCCATTGTCCTTCAGGAATATCATTTTGTTGGCTTCGCTGTGTTTTTATCCCAGCAGAGGTACGTTTGAACCAAGACATGTTTATCGAGAATGGTGGGCGCCGAAATACCGACTAAAACGGTAATCGATCAAAAATACTCTTCGCTGCTTTTCGTGCTACGAACTCTTTAAGATAAGCCGGTTCGAAGGAATTCAGATCATTTACGCGGAAATGGTTCAAGTGATTCGATAACAAGGTTTTGATTCCCTCGATTCGAGGCTCCACTATTTCAGTGGCAATTTCAAGATTTTGAAATGGCTTTAGTGTCTCAGCGTGATTAGAAACAAGCGTTTTTGCCGGCTGCATCTCTGAAAGCAGAGTCGTGGCTTGGTCGACGCTCATTGCTACGTCTTCGCTTTCTCGCAGCAAACCGCTTGTTGTTTGACGGAATCGCGCCAAGAACACTTCATCTATCCTTGCCTTGATGATAGTAACGACTACGCTTTCCTCTTCCGGCTGAGATGCAATATTAGCGAGGTATTGCAACGCCGATACGGCATAGAGTGGTATATCTAAAGACCAAGCCAACCCTTTTGCAGTAGAAACGCCTATCCGAAGCCCTGTGTAGGAACCGGGCCCAGCAATTACCACGACACCATTTGGTGATTTGCCGGCTTCTTTAATCAATTCGGCCGCAAACACGGCGAGTTTGCTGGCGTGCGATCTAGTCTCGGAAGTTGAGCGCACAAGAGCGGGTCTTGAATCGACGGTGGAAAAAAAGGCCACACTACATACATCTGAAAAAGTATCAATAGCAAGGAGGTCCATAAAGTCCAATCGCTTTAAGTATATTTTCGTTCGTCAAGGATAGGGTTTTTCCGGGTTGACAAATTGAAATGCAAGATTATCTTATCAGCCCAGTTTTTACGTAAGATGTATAAACGGTAGAAAAGTTCAATAAAGGGGCACATGATGAAGGTTTACGATGCAGATCACATTCGCAACGTCGCACTGGTTGGACACCAGGGCAGTGGTAAGACCATGCTTGCAGAGGCGATGTTACTAGATACAGGGGCCATCAAACGAATGGGCTCGATCGAAGAGGGAAATACGGTAAGTGACTACCATCCAAGTGAAAAAGAACGCGGGATGTCAATTTTTGCTTCCCTATTGCACGTCGAATATGGCGGCAACAAGATAAATGTGATAGATACCCCCGGATATCCCGACTTCATGGGAGAAGTTTCTGCAAGCTTACACGTAGTGGATTCAGCTCTTTTTGTGATCAATGCTTCAGAGGGAGTTCAGGTCGGGACAGAATTGGGTTGGCGAGCAGCTGTTAAAGAATCGACGCCGTCCATGTTTGTGATTAATCAGCTGGATAAGGAAAATGCCGATTTCAGGGATTTGATAGCACAAATCCAAGGTCGTTTTGGCCGTGGTGCTACGGTTGTTCAGCTTCCAGTAGGAAAGGGAAGCAGATCCATCATCGACGTTTTGGTGATGAAGCAAATACATTTCGATCCGAATGGCAAAATGACCATGAAAGCGATCGATCCAGAGTTTGCCGAAGAAGCAGATCAGTTGCATAATGAGTTGATAGAAAACATCGCTGAAAACGATGAGAAGCTCATGGAATTGTTTTTTGAAAAAGGAACGTTAACAGAAGATGAAATGCGTTCTGGGCTTCGAGAGGCCATGATTCGCCATCAATTATTTCCCATTTTCTTGACCAGTGCGATCGAAAATATTGGTATTGCTCGGTTGATGCAATTTGTTGGAAATGTGTGCCCCACTCCAAATCAAATGCCTGAAGCAAAAACGGTAGGCGGCGGAACTATCAAGCCAGATTCACACGGAGAGCCGGTTGCATTTGTATATCATACCATGTCGGAGCAGCACGTGGGCGACTACTCCTTTTTTCGAATCCATTCAGGCTCATTGACCGCCGGAATGGACCTCCAGAATGCCATTACTGGGGCATCTGAACGCCTTGGTCAACTGTATGCGATTAATGGTCACGACAGGGATCCGGTCGAAAGAATGTATTCGGGCGATTTAGGAGCGCTCGTTAAGCTTAAAAACACCCATACCAATGACACATTGCACCGAAAGGGAAGCAAAGTAGTCATGGAAAAAATAGAATTTCCGTCTCCTACGTATAAGACAGCTGTGGTCACGGTGAGAGAAGGCGAAGAAGACAAATTGGCGCAAGGGCTGCATCAGCTTCATGAAGAAGACCCATCGCTCACTATTTCGCACGATCAGAACCTCCATCAATTGGTATTGGGTGCACAGGGCGAAATGCAGCTTGAAATAGCAAAATTCCGATTGAAAAACCGGTTTGGTGTAGATATCGAGTATCACAGGCCCAAAGTTGCTTACCTAGAGACCGTTCAATCCCGTTCTCGGGCAAAATATCGTCACAAAAAACAAACTGGTGGGTCGGGTCAATTCGCAGACATTCATCTATTTGTGGAGCCGGCAGACCAAGATTTTGTGGCACCGGATGACGTAAAAGTGCGTAGCGAACACACTGAAATAACGCCTTGGGGATCAAGAATCCACTTTATTGATGGCATTGTCGGTGGTGTTATTGATATGCGCCGATTTTTTGGTGCTATTCAAAAGGGCGTTTTGGAAGCATGTGCTCAAGGTCCACTTTCAGGGTATCCAGTCGGCGATATTAGGGTCGTTGTTACAGATGGAGCAATGCATGCTGTGGACTCTAATGAAGCTGCCTTTAAGTCTGCTGCAAGGGCCTGTTTCCAAGACGCATTCCGAAACGCAAATCCAGTTATTTTGGAACCTATCTACGCAGTAGAAATCCTCATTCCTGATGCCTACACAGGCGATGTCATGGGTGATATGAACACGCGTCGAGCTCGCATCCAAGGAATGGATGCAGAAGGGATATTCCAAAAAATAATGGCTCAAGCTCCCGAGGCCGAGATGTACCGTTATTCAACGTCTCTGAGATCAATTACACAAGGCAGAGGCCTTCATCGGTCAACTTTTGATCATTATGAAGCTATGCCTCGGCACGTTCAAGATGCTGTGGTGGCAGAGCACGTAGCTGCGATGGCGGAAGGTTAAAAACACTTCAACTATAGCGCCCCAAGGTGATTTGGAGTTTGCAAAAGAGGGGCCTCCGCATTCGCGGAGGCCCCTCTTTTTTTCATTCAATCATGACGTAAGGCCAATGTCGAGCTGCTAGTTTCGAGAAACGATTAGCGTGGTTTGGACCGCTCTGCCGCCGAGGATAGCTGAAACAGAATACGTACCCGCCGAAACGCGTTGGTTATCCGTTTCCGAAGTCAAATCCCAATCCACAGCGTTTAGTCCTACAACCCCAGGTTGCGAAAATGTGTGTATTTGGGTCCCCTTACTGTCTAATACAGTAAATGTGACGTTCCCAGCCATGGCCGTGTAAAAGTAAATTTTTGCTTTGGCAGATCCTCCTCTAAAGCCGGCGGGCAATTGAACCGTTTCGGGCTCTAGTACCACAAAATCATCCATATTAGAATCGGCGGCCAACTCCTGAAGTGGTCTAACATCCATCACGTAGATCCCGCGACCATGGGTAGAAGCTACCAAGATGTCTTCGGTTGGGTGGACTGCGAGGTCGCTCACAAACGTTGTCGGAAGTCCATTTGCTAGTGCTGACCACGTGGCTCCGGCGTCGACGGTGACATACGCTCCTAAATCAGTTCCAACATATAATATGTTTTTGTTTGTGGGGTCCTGAGTAACCACATTTATCGGACCAGACGGAATACCCGCGGCAAGGTCCTTCCAGGTGGCCCCAAAATCGTCAGAGCGATAGAGGTAAGGAGTAAAATCCTCATCTCGTTTGCCATTTTGAGCAACAAAAACAGTCCCTTCTTCAAAAAGTGAAGCCTCTATTTTTGCTATCCATCGCTTTTTAGGAAACTTGGAGGTCAGATCAGTCCATTTTTCACCCGAATTGCGGGTAACGTGCACGCGCCCGTCATCTGTTCCAACATAAATGAGTCCAAATTTGAACGGAGACTCTGAAACGCTAAAAATAGTTTGATACTGAATGTCGCCTAGTTCGGCCAAATTATTGGTCGTTAAATCGGGGCTTATTGCCTCCCACGATTCTCCGCGATTCATGGAGCGAAATAAGTAATTCATTCCGTGATACAGAATTCGAGGATTATGGGGCGAAATAATGAACTTGGCCAGCCATTGTCCCCGCAAGGGTTGATCTGGATCTACTCGTTCGGGCATTATGGACGTGCTACTGCCAATAGATAGATCACTGCGAGAAATAGTGCCATAAAAACCAGCTGAATAGACGATATCTGGATCAGTGGGGTCGATGGCGTGCCGACTACCTTCTCCACCTGGAGCACCTTGAAATGCAACCGCTGGAATGTTGGAGCGACCTCTGCTCAAATCGATCGTTCCTTTGTAGCTCCCGTGATCCTGAACGGAACCATACACATTAAACGGCTCAGCCATGTCGTGGGAAACGTTAAAAAACTGAACCAATGGAAGGCCGTCCCACATTCTTTTCCAGTTTTCACCTCGGTCGTATGAAATCGCCAAGCCGCCGTCGTTCACGTTGACCAAATAGTCAGAATTATCTGGATCGATCCAAAGTCCATGATGGTCTCCGTGCATTCCTGGGAGCCGCCGAAAGGTTTTGCCAGCGTCATCAGAAACATTAAGGGCTAAACCCATCAGATAAACTCGATTTTCATCGTTGGGATCGACACGCATTTGCCCGAAAACCCATCCATATGTGGAGGATAAGCCTTCCATGTAAGCATTTTGTTCACTGACACGCCGCCAAGAATCGCCGCGATTGTCACTCCGATAAAGAGTAGCGCCATAAATTATGGGCCCCCTTGGCCTTCCATACGAATCAGTTTCTTCTTCTTTCGCTTCACGAGCTGCTTCATAGTTATCGACGAAAGCATAAATCACATTTGGATTGGAAACCGAGACGTCAATCCCAATCCGGCCTCTAAATTGAGCAGAAGGCAGTCCGCTGTTTATTTCATTCCAAGTTGCACCGGCGTCATCGGAGCGCAAAATTCCACTTCCAGTGTAGTGTGGTTCGTTTCGGGGGTCGTTCCACTTATTTCGGACTCTCTGCCACATGGCGGCGTAAAGCACGTTTGGATTGTCTGGCGACATCACCAGATCAATAGCCGCGGTCTCGTCATCGCGGTATAAAATTTTCGTCCAGGTCGATCCACCGTTGGTGGTCTTGTAGATCCCGCGATCCTTGTTTTTGGTCCATTCATGACCGGAAGCCGAAACATAAACGATGTCCGGATTAGTCGGATGAATAACAATGCGAGCTATGGTATGCGTTTCTGCTAGACCCATGTAGGTCCATGACTCGCCAGCATTCGTCGATTTGAATACACCTGCGCCCGCCATTGAACTTCTGAAAATGTTCGCCTCACCCGTTCCGATCCAAACCACGTTCGGATTAGAAGGGGACACGGTTACGTCTCCAATAGACGTTGATGGACCATGTTCAAAAACGGGCTCCCAAGTCGTTCCCTCGTTGTCCGTCTTCCAAACGCCTCCAGTGGCTCCAGCCACATACATGGCATAATTGTCTCCTCTAGGAGCTACAACGGCCACGTCAGTCATGCGACCTGAAATGTTGGTTGGACCAGCAAACTGCCACTCAAGTCCCGAAAAAGAGGATGAGTTGGTCATGCTCACGTGCCGGTCATAGCGCTCTAAGCGCTCTTTGGCAGGGGTGTATTGTCCAAACGAAGCAGTTGTTAGGAGCGAGAACAAAAAGAAAAGTGCGACCACGCGCGGCAGCTTTAATCGTGAAACAGATGTGATTAAACGAACAAGTGGCATGTTGGCGGCCTCCGAAGGCATCGTGTGTGTACTGGAAAGCGATAATCAGCAAGAAGCTAGGTACTATTTCAATGAAACTAACTATGTGATTCAAGTTTTGCACATCACCCACTGCTTGTTTGGTGCGCCAGCGCTTCTTTTTGGACCATTCTGGACGGAGACCGCGCCTAAATTTTTCAGATAACACTATTCGGTGAGAAATAGGAGTACCTTGATTGGATAGTTGTGAATGGAATGCCCATCCACTCTATTTCTCCATAAGTTTGGCGTTGTATATACTTGGAACTCTTGCAGATCTTCCGTGGGGCAACTAAGTGACCTACCGTTTCAAAATTCAACGCTAATATGCTGAAATTATCCTCTTACCTCGTCATCGCCGCTCTATTTGCTACACTGTCAGGTTGTGCGAGCGTGGTAAAGTTTCTGAACAGTCTCGAAGACACCGATCCAACAGGCGTTTTTTCTAGTACGGGAAAGGTCTCAACCTATGCCCCCATCTTTCCCCGCACCGTCTACGTTCCGTGGTCAGGCGGGTGCACCATTGATCCTGAAGTAGATCTCAAGGCATTTAGAGATGTGCCAAAGCCTGCGATGCGGCACGGTAAAAACGCTCATGAGTGGCAGAATTATGCTAAAACGCAAGGTTTTTCAGCTGAGTGGATCACCTCTCTCGATGGCCTGGAATCCCCAGGTCCAGACGGACAAAACTTCACTCGATTCAGCACTACCGTCAACGGGACCGGAGACTTTGATCTTATGCTGTTAGCCGACGACTGTGCTTGGGCCTATCTCGACGGCCAGCGAGTGGCTCTTCAGGGCATGCAGAAAACCTATTCTGATTCCTATCCAGTCCGATTAAGGGGCACTCACAAGTTGGACATCATCGTGTACGATGGTGGCGGGATCGGCGGATTGATGTACAGTTTAGACACCAGGCCCAAAGCCACCGGAAGTGCGGTCACCAAATAGGGTGTTGTTCGAACGCGAATAAGGTTATGAGCCTTAAAAAAACGCTACTGGCGGCCATTTAAACGTGCTTTAGTCAACCCAATCCGTTCACCACAGCTACCGGGTGGCCGAAGAGATAAACTCAGCGATATTCTTTTTCAATTGAAGCAGTTCTTTATCGAGCGCATACATCATGTGGCCCGCTTCGTAATAATTGTGCTTAATGTTGGAGCGAAGTTCATCTGGAAGAAGCATATGATCGGTTGTCCACTCTGACGCAAAAAACGGTGTTGCGAGGTCGTAATACCCGTTTTCGAATTGAACTTTCAGATTTGGATTTTGGATCATGGCCTGTTCGAGATCGGTGGTGACAATCGGAGCCCCGCCCCAACCGCCGCCGCCTCTATTCCAATTCCAATTTTGAGTGCCCCCGCTAACTTGGTAAACATCCGATGTTGTATACCCAAGATCGTCACGCAAATACTGATTAATTGCGGACGTGTATGCGCCGCTAATGGCAGGCTGCTGCGGATCAAATCCGGCGGTTTCATTGAGAAGCTGGTTGGTTAGGGCGTCGTAGCGAGAATCTAAACGAGACACAACTCTACCTTGTTTTCGAAGAAGTTCAGCTCGAAACTGACCTGCACTTACGCGTAATTTTGCGTTGTCGAGGTATGCTTCGGACAATCCAGTGTACTCAGAAAGACGAGATCGGACAGCTGCATATTCATCTGGCGCTGCAGACGATCCTTGGGCCAACACTGCTGCATATGTGTGCGTGGCGAAGGAGCGAATTTCGTCTAACCATTCTTCTAAATTGTTTGGCCATTCAACGGCGCCCTGATAAGCTGCCGTGATGGCATACGAAGGCAAAAAGGTGATGAAGGACTCGTCTCTTCCAGCTCCGAACCTCAGCGTTTCAAAATCTAGGACCGTAGAAATCATTACCACGCCGTTTAAATGCATCCCAGCTTGACTTTGGAGCCGATTGGCCAGCACCGCATTGCGGGTAGTTCCGTAGCTCTCGCCGATCAAAAACTTAGGCGAATTCCATCGATGCTCTCTGGTTACATATTTGGTGATGAACTGCGTGAGCGACTTCGCGTCCTCGTCTACTCCCCAGTACTCCTTGCCGTCTCCTTTTCCTACGACGCGGCTAAAACCCGTTCCAATTGGGTCAATAAAGACCATGTCTGTGACGTCTATTAGCGTGCCTGGATTGTTTTCAAGATTGTAAGGGGGCGGAGGTGTCGGTTCTGGGTCGTTGATCAACACCCGTTTTGGGCCAAACGCCCCCATATGTAACCACATTGATGCCGATCCGGGCCCACCATTATAAATGAATGAAATGGGTCTTGTGCCAGCTTGTCCTCCAGTTCGTGTATAGGCGGTGTAGTAGAGACTTCCTGTCACTTCACCGTCATCATTTAGAAGATGCATTGTGGCAGCTGTAGCCAAATAGGAAATTTCAACCCCATCGACCACCATCTTGTGATGCGTTTCTGATTTTTGTTCAGCCGGGATGGGTGATTCGGATTTTTCTGTCGCTTTCTCATCCTGTGCGAAGACGGTAACGGTCGTTAAGCATGCGATCATTAGGCAGAGCCCGAGGGCTCGGCCCAAGTGAGTCAACTTTAGAATTCTGCATGATCGTAGAGTTAAATAGACCTGCTTGAGTTGATTCATTTTCGTAATTAGATGTCTTATTCGAGATGGGGCTACTGCGCCTTGGCACAGGGAATTGGACAATGTTACAAAATGGGAAAGAACAATGCCTAGGATATGCCACAAGTTATGGTTGCAGTTTGCTGAAAAACTGATAGCTTTGCCTTAGGGGATTGCAGGTTTCAACGTGTTTTCTGCTTGAGTATCTTAAACTATAATTTTCCAAGTCTCGTCGAATGCAGCGTTATCTTCAAAGCGGTTTCCAACTCATTGTTTTTTTTGTCCTTTTGTGGGCTTCCACTTCAGAAATTTCAAGAGCTCAGGCGACCTCCTCGGTTACTCGCCTACATGCATGGGAGGAGCACCAAGCGCTTGGCCAAGAGTCTCCGTTCAGAGATCTGAAGTGGCGCGCCTTAGGCCCCTTGCAGGCAGGAGCAAAGATCGAAGCTATCGCGGTTCCGCCTGGAAATCACGGAATCATTTATGTGGGCGTTGGATCTGGCAATATTTGGAAAACCGTCAACAATGGAGTCTCATGGACGCCTATTTTTGAAAATGAGTCTACTTTTTCAATCGGCGATTTAGCCATTTCGAACTCTGACCCGGATATCATCTGGGCTGGGACGGGAGAAACGCAACCGCGCCCTTGGGGATACGCGTATTCTGGAACTGGCGTGTTTCGCTCCCTCGATGGCGGGAATAACTGGTCCAATATGGGACTGTCAGAGACCCATCATATTGGCAAGGTTCTTATTCATCCATCCAATCCTAATATCGTTTTCGTAGCTGCAATTGGCCATTTTAACACCCAAAATGATGAACGAGGGGTATTTCGGACATCAGATGGGGGTTCAACTTGGGAAAAGGTACTGTTTTTGGGAAATGACACCGGCGCAATTGACTTGGTCATGAATCCAAGCGATCCTAGCGTCATTTATGCGGCGATGTGGCAAAGAAATAGTGGATCTGATGGAGAAAGCGGCGAAAAGAGCGGCATCTATCGAAGTTTGGATGGAGGCGATACGTGGATTCGTCTTGAAAATGGCCTACCCAAAGGTCAACTCGGCCGCAGTGGTCTTGACATCAGTCAGTCCAATCCAGACGTCATATACACTTTTATTGATAATCGTTCGCAGGCCGCCTCCGGAGAGGACGACGCCCTAATTGGTGGTGAAGTGTATAGATCCAATAACCGGGGAGATACGTGGGAGAACGTAAGCAAAGAGAATATGTCCATCATTTTCGGAGCTCTAGGTTGGAAATTTGCTGATATTCGGGTCTCTCCAGCCAATGAAAATGAGCTGTTTGTTCTGGGGGTGAAGGCGTATCACTCGAGTGATGGCGGGAAAACCTATGCCCGGATAGGGGAGAACATAGTTCGGGTTCACGATACACGCGGGGAAGTCATGCATCTTGACCAGCACGAGATATGGATCGATCCGCTCAATCCTGGAAGGGTGCTGTTGGGAAATGATGGGGGTCTATTCCAGTCCTACGATGGAGGTGACTCCTGGCTTCATCACAATAACATTCCCGCTGCTGAATTTTACGCCGTCTCGTTCGACAATTCATCTCCGTTTAATGTGTACGGGGGTACCCAAGACAATGCAGCTCTTTTTGGGCCGAGTGATACCGAACTTGACGGCAGCCGTGTTGCCGGGTCGATCACGGATCCGTGGGAAAACGTCTATTTGGATCGATGGACGGGTGGCGACTCGTTTGATACGCTGGTTGACCCAACCAGTGAAGGCGTAGTCTATTACGAACATCAGCATGGCGGACTCATGCGCATCGACGTGAATGGAGAATCCGTTCTTACAGGCGGAAGGTCTGCGGAATCCATTCGGCCTCGAGCTCCAGAAGGAGAAGTGGCGTGGCTTTTTGGCTGGTTTGCGCCCCTAACTTTATCTCATCACGACCCACGGACTCTATTTATGGGAGCAAATGTCCTTCTTCGATCAACCGATAGGGGGGACAACTGGCGTGCCATCAGCCCTGATTTGGCCGATTCCTCTGGCGGGGAAAAGGCCCCTATACCCTATGGCGGGATCACGGACATTGCAGAATCTTTCAGCGATCCCAACTTAATATGGGTAGGGACAGAAGGGGGTACCGTATGGTTTGGCGATCTTAGTACCGAAATCTGGTCAAAAAGAGACAAAAACCTTCCAGCCAAATGGGTAAGTACGCTTATCGCGTCCCAGCACGACCCTCGGTCGCTGTATGTCTCGATGACTGGATACCGAGAAGATGACTTTTCTGCTTATTTGTACAAGTCTGAAGATCAGGGAATAATGTGGAAGTCGATCGTAGGAAACCTACCCGCAGAGTCAATCAACGTGGTTAGGGAAGACCCCACAGACCCCAATATATTGTATGTGGGCACCGATTTGGGCGTGTTTACCTCCTTGGACGGCGGCGCAACGTGGATTTCGCTTTCTGCATCTCTTCCGTCAACACCTGTACATGATCTGTTCATTCATCCGAGAGACAACCAAATTGTGATTGGCACGCATGGGCGAGGCGCATTCATCCTAGAGGCAGGTCCAATCCAAGAATTTCAATCTATTCAGGCCGCGGGGAGTCCTCGTTTTTTCGAAATATTGCCGGCTATTTTGCCCAATGTTGAGGGCAAGTCCGTGATGTCGCGATCAGGGACGACCTATGGAGAAGCAAAAATAGGGTACATGCTACCGAATTCTGTTTCTGGTGTCTCGATTGACATTTTTGACAGCTCCCAAACGTTGGTCGGCCGCCTTACAGGAAGTGGAGAAGCGGGCGTCCATACGCTAGACTGGGATTTAGTTAGTCTGGGTGCCGAAATCCAAAAAGGTCAATACGTGGACCGGCAGTCGTATGTCGGGGCCGGGACCTATACCCTGATTTTGAAGGGCGGAAGCGACGAAGTACGCGGGGCCGTAGTCATTCTTCGGCAATAGGAAAAAGTCTCAGCCCATAAGAGGGAGAATTCACCTTGATTTTCGTGCAGCCTACGAGGAAAAGAGCGAATAATCGCATTTATTGATCAACCAGTCGTTTGAGATAGTCGATCAATATGATCACGCAGAAGATTCAATCTAGTCCCACTTCTCAACGTCTCCACGGGCCGACTAAAAAGCTTGAGTCCTCTTTTTCAGGATGAAAAGACCTTCCTGAAGGCTGGTCACAAGAACCGTCCCACTTTCGAAGAACGGGTAGGTGCTCCAAGCGCCGCTAAAACCTGCTCCATCTTGGTAGGGCGAGGTGTCAAAAAAGCCTGCTTCAACCGGGTTTTCAGGGTCTGATATATCCAAGACATGCAATCCATACCGGTAGTTGGCTTGGTAGGCGAAACCGTCCTTCAGATACAGATTATGAGCGCTTGCAGGCATTGAGCCCATAAACTCATTTATAAGAATTGGATCCTCGAGGTCAGTTAAATCCCACACCAGCGTGCGGGTAGTTTCTACACTTCCACGCACTAAATCTGCTTCATCGTCTTGATAGAAGTACTTGTGGTCGTCTGTGAGCCAACCTTGGTGGATATAACCAGTGTTGGGAGATGATGCAGTTGATATTTGAGTAGGATTGTTTTTGTCCGTGACATCTGCAATTTCAAATACACTTCCGTTCGAGTTTTAGGGTGGAGAAAAAGGATTCCGTTGGAGCATTGTCCCAGCAATTGCCCTTACGACTCATGCTCGGAATGAGCCCATGTCTTTTAAGGAGGCCCTGGTAATCCTGGCTCGCATATTGGCTTCCACGATCGCTATGATGCATCAATCCGGGAGCCGGACGACGACGTCCGATTGCCATTTCCAGTGCCTTCATAACAAGCTCCCGCTTAATCCGCTTCTCCATGGCCCAGCCCACAATCCGGCGTGAAAAGAGGTCGAGAACGACAGCCAAAAACATCCAGCCTTCATGTGTCCAAACGTAAGTAATGTCGCTCGTCCACACGGCATTCGGCCGTTTGGGTTCAAACTGTCTTTCCAACAGGTTCTCCGCCACTGGACTTGTGTGATTGGAATCCGTTGTGACCCTGAACTTGCGTTTGGTTTTCGCCCGTATACCGTTGTCACGCATGATTTTAGCGATACGATTCTCGCTGCATGCACGACCACCTTCACGCAATTTGTGGTAGATTCTCGGACTTCCATAGCTAGATCTACTCTTCCCATGGATCACCTTGATTTCAGCCAACAATCGCTCATTCTCACGGCTTCTCAGGCTGCCTTCTCGCTGTCTCCAAGCGTAGTAGCCGCTTGGAGCAACGTCCAGCACCCTACACAACATACATACCGTGTGCTGCCCTCTCTGACGGTCTATAAATGGATACTTCATCGAGGGCGCTCTGTGAAGTAGCCGATGGCCTTTTTTAGTATGGTATTCTCCTCCTTTAAACGGGCAATTTCCCGCTTTGCCTGGGCCATCTCCGGGGCGCTGCTGTGTCCCTTGCCAGGAAACACAACTTCGCTTTCATCCCGCAACTGGTCCCTCCATTTTCGTACCAGACTTGGCGCTACCCCAAGTTCACGACCGACCGCATTGAAATTCTTGGTCTCCTCCCAGCGGCGAACCGCTGCGATCTTAAATTCGTCTGTAAATCTTCGCTTTCTTTGCATAATGACTCCGTGGTTAATTCTGAAAAGTAGCCTTTTCTTTGTGTCCACGAAATCGGGGGAAGGTCAGCATACACCCTTCTTAGGTTGAATCACCAAGCCCTTCTGAAGCCTCCTGTGATGACCTGTGAGCTTACTTCTCGAGAGCTATGTTGTTATGAACGAACCAGTGCACGTTCGCTTGCCGTAGATGAACACAATTGTCACACGGATGAGCGCAACCGTTTAGCGCAACACATAAGGGACACCGGCGCAAATCTAGGTACGAACAATCCGGACTGGTTAAAGACGGTCGAATTTGAAAAGCGAAAAGGAAAGAGCGAACGGCGGATATTGAAATACTTAGAGAACTTCACTCGCGAGGAGTTTGGCTACAAGAAGATCTGGGAAACCTCTTTCT
>CALFHN010000043.1 GCA_937876355.1 uncultured Bacteroidota bacterium
ATGGTGGGGGCCGTATGGGCGAGGGGCCATCAACAGGATTAACAGGTGCCCTGCACAAACTCGGGTTTGAGTCCGGTCGGCTAAAAACAGGAACCCCCCCTAGACTTGACGGAAGAACAATTGATTATGCTAAGCTTGAAGAACAGAAGGGTGATGACGTCCCAACACCTTTTAGTTACATGACAGATAAACTTCCCTCCGAACAGCGAAGTTGTTGGTTGACATTTACAAGTCAGGAAGTACACGATATTCTTCGAACTGGATTTGATCGAAGCCCAATGTTTGTGGGAAGGATTCAGGGCACAGGACCACGTTACTGCCCTTCAATTGAGGACAAAATTGATCGATTTAGCGACAAGGATAGCCACCAATTGTTTTTGGAACCGGAGGGATGGAAGACGGACGAAGTTTACGTAAACGGTTTTTCAACCAGTCTGCCGGAAGATGTGCAGCTCAAGGCTATTCAGTCCATTGTAGGACTTGAAAATGTTCATATGCTGCGACCAGGTTACGCGATTGAATACGACTATTTCCCACCTTATCAGTTAAAGTACTCTCTTGAAACGAAGGCCGTCCGAGGTTTGTTTTTTGCTGGTCAAATAAATGGAACGACTGGTTATGAAGAGGCTGGAGCTCAGGGTTTAGTAGCGGGGATGAATGCGGCTCTTTTTGTTCAGGACAAAGCACAAGTTGTCCTAAAACGATCTGAGGCTTACATCGGCGTGTTGGTTGACGACTTGGTGGCAAAAGGTACCGATGAACCATATCGCATGTTTACCTCTAGGGCGGAACACAGGATGATGCTTCGGCAAGACAATGCCGATGAGCGCCTTAGCGAGATCGGGGCAGCAGTTGGAATGGTGTCTGACGAAAGACTTGAACGGATGTTTAACCGGAGAAATGCCAGGACGGTCACAGCCAAGAATGTTCGGTCGACCAGCATTAAGCCAGAGGTGATTAACGATTACCTAGAAAGGGCGGGAACGTCTCCCATTTCGCAATCGGAGCGTATTGCAAAAATTGCGTTACGGCCACAAGTATCCTTACAGGATATTCTGGAAACGTCTTCGATGACATCG
>CALFHN010000044.1 GCA_937876355.1 uncultured Bacteroidota bacterium
CGTCGTTCTTATATAAGTTTGCCCTTGGGCTTTTCGGGCTTTCTGTTGGATTTTTCGTATTGGCATGGGGAGCTTCCTATGCAGATGCCGGAGAACTTGTATCTCCAGCTTGGCTCGTGGTTACCTATTTTTTCCATACGTGTGGCGAATTATGCATTTCCCCAGTAGGAATGTCGTCTGTTACCAAACTTGCACCAGCAAATAGAGTTGGGCAAATGATGGGAGTATGGTTTGTTGGGGCTGCCCTTGGCAACCTGATTGCTGGTCTTGCAGCCGGCGACGTTGGTTCTGGCTTTCATCCGTTATTCTGGCAGGTGGCAACCTTTGCTGGAGGCGCGGGCATCATAGCACTTCTTGCTGCTCCTTTCTTGAAGAAATATACTGGAGGAGTGGAGTAAGGCTTAGTTTTGTAGTTGATAAGGAAAAGTCCTGAAACGGAAAGAGGCGGGGGCGCATAGCGCCCCCGCCTCTTTCTTGCTTAATCGCATAATGTATATCCGTCACAAAGACGTGGTAAACCGGATGTTAAAATGTTGGTGCGATGCGTACCCAGACAGATGGCTCCATACCAGTGCCCATGTTTTTAAGCGGCCAAGCAACTTCCAGGCGGAAAGCTCGGTCGTCAAAAGACACGCCAAAACCTGCAGCCGGAATCACATCATCCATAGAGAACTCGTTTTTACCGCTGGAATTAGTCCAGCCAGCATCAAACAATCCCAAGACGGACATGCCATGACCCGATTGGTATAGCGCCAACTCTGCATTGGCCAAGAGCATCCTCGTTCCAAGAAAAACATTTTGATTGTATGCTCGGACCGAGCCAACTCCTCCCAAGGTGAATGCTTTCTGGATCGGAACAGTGCCTTCTGTAAATCCACCCCTGACCCGGACATTCAACCCAGTGACCCGGGAAAGCTTGGCATAACCGCGGATGTCCCCGACATATCGGGAAAAGTCAAAATCACCCCCCAGTCCTTGTCCAATTTCGGCTTCAAAACGAAAAGCGCCGCCTGATGGTTTTTGATCGAAGGAACGAACTTGGCCACCTTCCAAGGCAAGCACTATAGAACGCATATTTCCTTCCACAATACCGGGATTTGGTCGAAATTCGCTATTTCCAAATAGAGACCAAGCTGTCACTTTGGATAGGCTCGTATATTCATCCGCTCTATATCCGACGCTTAGTTGTGCATACGGAGTTATGCGGCTGACCACGTATCCGGTCCATCCCTCTGTTTGATGGTAATCGAAGAAATCATGTTCAAATAGTATCGCAGCGGCAGAGTTTTCGGCCCAACTCGACTTCCATAGGTCGTTCGTTGATGTATTTCTGTGGAACGAGCCCCCAATTTTTACATCAAAATCATTTGATCGGCCACCTCCTCCAAGTCGAGACTCCGCTCCAATCTCGTAGCTCCAATCCTCTGTTCCAACGCCGTATCCAGCTTGTCCAAAAATACGCCCCCTTTCCCTATCACTCCATTCTAGTGGCCGGCGACCAATGCCTAAAAACAAACCCTCAACTCGGTTATATCGGATGGAAGGAATATTGCGGTACAATCCGTACTCACGATATGGCCAACGCTGAGTAAATTCGCCTACAAACGTTCTGCTATTGTGCGGAATTCGGAATTTACCTGCATCCCATTTGCGTGGTTTTTTCCTTTCGTCCCATTTGTTTTTCCAGCTTTCGGAATCGTCTTCGTCTTCATAGCCATTTTCATCATCATCGGTATCGTAATTACGGTCCCGGTCGAAATCCCGATCATTGTCTTTGTCTCTTTTGAAGATGCTTTTGCGCTTGTCCCTGCTTTCCCACGTGTTACCGGAATCCCACCAATCATCGTCAGTCGTGCTGATTCTGACCCTATTTGTTTTGTTGCTTATTTCGTATCGATCATCGGAATCACGGCGAATGCGGACATCATTTCCAGCTTTCGAGATGGCTTCATCCATGTCGTCCATTACGTCATTCAAGCGATCGGCCATCTCTTCATCACCTTGACGCTCGAGCGAACGCGATATGCTCCGAAGTTCTCGTTGGACATCTCGCAGCATTTGGATCAAATCTTCGTCGGAATCGGAGGAAAATCTAAATCCGCCCGTTACGGGACCCGACATTGTGAGTCGGTCATTGATGGACAGTATTTGGTCCGAAATGGGATCAGAAGCGTGGCGAAGTGTCACGTCGCTCAGTAATCCAATAACCCGTTGAACCGTAGATACAACTGACTCGTATTCGGCTGGAATTTTGGATTCCTGTTTGTCCTGCGCAAATGCGGCTTGACTGACTAAAAACAAAGCCAATATGGCCGTGGCGGTAAAATTTCGTTTCATATCGAGTATTTTCCCTCTATAAAAAGCTCGCTGATTGAGCAACACGGACAGTGCGACCGAGTTGCAGGCAGTACGGATGAGGGGCCAAGAGGGTTACACATCGCAATTGAAAGTATATTATGGCGCGTCTAACGCCTAGAGTGGGGATGTTCATGATTGGAATATCATTTTGGTTCTTACCCAGTAAATAGTTACATGTCGACAATTTCTTCGGACAGGCCCGCACTCGTTTTAGCACCGCACCTCTTATATCCAACTCGAAATGGGGCAGACATTTACGTCGACCGCATGGCACGGGAAATTTCGCGGAAAGTCAGCTATGTCGTGGTTGTCGGGGCTTCGCACACTCTGAGATATGAATCTGGAAAAGAGGTTTCTAGAACAATCATGGCGATCTCCAAGAGGTCGAAGTGGGTTGCCGCAGCCCGGACAGTCCTGTTTAAAAGCCACTATTTCAAAGAAAAATTTATAACTCCGACCTATTCCACGGCTGCCGTTGCTCAGTATAAAAGTGATGATTACGGTATGGTTTTATTTAGCTATATCGTTTCGGCCGTATTAATTAAAAAACTTTCTATTTCACCAACTTCCAAAGCAATAGTTTTAACTCATAACGATGAATTCAAGTGGTTCAAGGACGTAAAGTTAAAATCAAAGAACCCCCTTGGAAAGATGGTTGCACGCGCTTCGACAGCGTGGTTGACGTCCTATTTCTCCAAGCGGAACGATGACGTGAAATTTGTTCATGTTTCAGATTCGGATCTAGCGGGATATGCCCAGTGGTTGAATGATTCCAATTCGGTGGTAATTCCACTGGGAACAGATATTCCGGATAGTCCTGTTCCGCCCCGCGCACCTAACAGCAGACCTTGCTCTGTATTGTTTGTTGGATCATTAGGGATAGGAATGAACGGGGACGCTCTAGAACATTTTGCGAACAAATATTACCCCATTTTAAAAGCAGAAATTGATCCCATTGTGCGAATCGCAGGAAGCAATCCCTCTAGTCGGATTCAAACATTGTGTCAGCAACACGGGTGGGAGTTTCATCCCAATATTTCAGACGAAGCACTGCGCGTTCTTTTTGAAAAATCAGATGCCGCTATTCTGCCCTTTGAATATTCGACCGGATCCAAATTGAAATTGTTAGCTTCGATTTCTCACGGAGTTCCGTTTCTAGCGACTAACGAGGTAGATCCGCCTGTAAATTTTGTTTTTCCGCCCTCTTTGGTTTCTAATGAGCCTCAGCAATGGCTGTCCGCACTTACAGAAATAAACAGAAATGGAATATCTGAAGACCAACGAGACCAGCTTTATCTAACTGCAAAAGGCCATTCGTGGGGACATTCAGCGGATCAATTATTTCAAATATTTCAGGATTAGAATAGTTCTCGCTTCTATATTCACTCATTCAAATAGGATTTTTACTTTGTTGAATCGTCTATTGAAAGGCAATGTCGTCGTCCGAACCATCGCTTTTCCCGCATTGGCCATTCGAAGAGCGATTTTGGCTCGACAGGAGGCCGTAAAACGAAATGTTGCTTCGAACCTCGCTTCGTTGTTAACAGAAGATCCTGTTCTTCGGTTGGAAGAATTTGAAAGTTCGTATGTAGTGGACAGAAGAAGCGATTTGTTTTCTCGAATCGTGACGAATAGGTCGTACGAGCCTGAACTTGCAAACCTGTGTCGGAAGTACGTTGATTCGAAAAAAGACGTGGTTGATATAGGCGCAAATGTTGGATTTTTCAGCGTGTTTTTTGCCAGCCTCACTCTAGGAAAGGTTCTTTCTGTTGAACCGACGCCCAACGCAATTTCCTATTTGAAACGAAACATAGAAATGAATGACGCTTCGGATCGTGTCATTGTTTACGAAGGAGCTGCTTCTGACCAAGAAGGCCAGATTGAAATAAAATCGGTTCTAGGGAAAGAAGAGTATTCGAGTTTGGGTGTTATGAGCCATCCTGAGATCACGGGCAGCGAGTGGAAGCTGATACGTATCGAAACCAGCACGCTCGACAACCTGGTGAAGACCAACAATTTGTCTCCAGGCTTCTTAAAAGTTGATGTCGAAGGAATGGAGCATCTCGTTTTCGGTGGCGCTTCAGATACCTTGCGCAATCACCGCCCCATTATTATTTCAGAGCTTTCCAATTTTTTATTAAAGAAAAATGGATCCTCTGCCCGGGCGGTTGTCGAAAAAATTCGCTCTTTTGGGTATGACGTCTATGACCCGATCGACCCTTATTTGAAACCTGGGGCAAAAGATTTTGGCGACTTAATTGCTTTTCCAAAGGAACTGAACGTTGTCTTTCCGCAAGGATCGTAAACTCGTTTAAGCGGGGTCTGCTTCCTGCATAGGTTCAAAAATGGCCTTTGCAAAACGTGAAGCCTCGTTTTGCTGGGCAAAAGATTTGCTTGAAGTCTGAGAGTGATTGGGAATGTCGCATTGAAGAGCCGAGGTCAAAGCGCCCGTGATGGATTTGGCAGACTCGCTATTGACGGTAACTCCCAATTTTTCTCGTTCAATAACTCGGCCAACCATTCCAAAATCACTCCCGATAACCGGTTTTAAGGCAGCGGCTGCTCGAATAAGAATGCCACTTGAGCCTATATGATATTGATATGGGACCAGGACGATGTCACATGCATCCAAAAGAGAAGAAATCCCTTCATTCGAGATATACTCGTCGATCCAAACAATCTTTCCAAACTGCCTACCAGCCTCTACGGCTGTTCGCAATTGGTCGGTGTGCTCAGGTGCTGACTTTCCGGCAAGGACTAAGACGGTGGTAGCCCGAAGCGTCTCCGTCAAATTCGAAAAGGCCGTTATGGCTTGATAGACACCTTTTCTTTCATCT
>CALFHN010000045.1 GCA_937876355.1 uncultured Bacteroidota bacterium
ACGACGATGATGACGACGATTCATCGGACGACGACAACGACGATGATGACGACGACGACGACTGGGAAGATGATGATGACGATGATGAAGACGATTGGGACGGGGATGAAGACGAATGGTAGACCCGCAATTCCGACCGAAATCAGATCGAACGGATTGTAATCGGAGGGGAATCGATGGAGTAGTCGAGTTTATTAAACATCATTTCCGTCATTTCAATGCAGCTGCGCTCGTCGATGCCGCAGAGGGGTATGTCCATCACTTAAATTCCAACGGGAAAATGATGGTAACTCTTGCCGGAGCCATGAGTACGGCTGAGATTGGCCTGTCGCTTGCCGAGATGATTCGTTCTGGCGCTGTACATGCCATTACGTGTACGGGAGCAAACCTGGAAGAAGATGTTTTTAACCTTGTAGCACATGACCACTATGTGCGACTACCCAATTATCGGGACCTGACCAAATCGGACGAAAAAGCGTTGCTTGATCGTCATTTAAATCGGGTTACTGATACCTGTATTCCTGAGTACGAAGCGATTCGGCGCATTGAGGACGTCATATTAGAAGCTTGGATCGAGGCCGATTCAAGTGGAAAGCAGTATTTTCCACACGAGTTTCTGTATAAAATTCTACTGGATGGCAAGCTTGAGCATCATTATCAGATTGATCCCAGTGATTCGTGGTTATTAGCAGCTGCTGAAATGAATCTCCCTATTACCGTACCTGGCTGGGAAGACTCCACGCTCGGCAACATTTTTGCAAGTCACTGCATCAAGGGAAATATTAAAAATGTGCACACCGTTCGCTCGGGCATTGAATATATGATAGAGTTGGCCGCTTGGTATCAGCAGGCGGTAACCGATAGTACGATTGGTTTTTTTCAAATTGGCGGTGGTATAGCTGGCGATTTCCCTATATGTGTAGTTCCAATGCTGGAGCAGGATCTATTGATGGAAGACATCAAAAAATGGGGGTATTTTTGCCAAATCAGTGATTCTACCACAAGTTTCGGATCGTATTCTGGTGCGGTGCCAAACGAAAAAATTACTTGGGGGAAGCTGGACGTCACCACCCCCTCGTTCATCATCGAGTCAGATGCAACAATTGTGGCTCCATTGATCTTTGCTTTTGTCTTGGATCAGTATCTCCGTTCCTAGCGTACACTTTTCAAAAACACCATCTTATTGAAGGATTCTACCAAAGCTTTGGCATCTCAAATAATAGCCCCAGAACAGTCTTGGAATAATTTGGATGCTGAGGACTTGTACATGCTCCCAGCATGGAGCGACGGTTATTTTTCCATCAACCCAGTTGGCAATATTCAGGTCAATGCCGGTGAATCGCAGGCTTCACACATTGATGTGGCCAAAGTTGTAGACTCTTTGGCAGAAAAAGGAGTAACATTTCCGCTTCTAATCCGGTTTCAGGATATTTTAATGGGGCGTATTCGGCAGCTTAATGAAGCTTTCGCTACCGCAATTGAAGAACAGGAATATCAAAGCACCTACACTTCTGTCTATCCGATCAAGGTAAATCAGCTTCACGAAGTTGTTGAAGAATTACTTGAAGCTGGAAAAAAATATGGTATGGGGCTCGAGTGCGGTTCGAAGGCTGAATTAATTGCCGCATTGCCTTTGCTCGACGACGACGAGACTCTGTTGATTTGTAACGGTTATAAAGATCGTCCGATGCTCGACCTAATTCTAACAGGACAGCAGATTGGAAAATCCGTCCTCCCTGTCATAGAAAAGTACGACGAGTTTCTGAACTGGAACGAAATGGCCAAGAAGCGGAAGCAGGATGCTCCTTTTGGTGTTCGTTTGCGTTTGACGACTGCTGGTGCTGGAAAATGGGCTGACTCAGGAGGCGATCTTTCCAAGTTTGGGATTTCAATCCCTGAATTGCTGCGTGCAGTCGAGTTTTTAGAAAATCAGAACCGCCTAGATCGATTTCAACTGCTACATTTTCACCTTGGCAGCCAGATTTCAGATATTAGGACGCTTAAAAAAGCCGTAAGGGAAATTACCCAAGTTTATGCTCAACTCATCAAGCGAGGCGTTCAAATCAAGTATTTGGACGTTGGTGGCGGGCTTGGAGTCAATTATGGCGGCGGCTATTCGGGTTCTGACGATACCATCAATTATTCTCTTCAGGAATATGCCAACGCGATCGTTTCTACACTAAAGGACGTTTGTAATTCCGAAGGAGTACAACATCCTATCATCATTTCAGAGAGTGGCCGCGCTCTTACGGCCCATCATTCTGTTTTGGTGATGAATGCTATTGGCCTTTATGGCAAAGACCAGATTGAAGAGGGTTTTTCGCCGGCAAATCAAGACCACCGAATAGTTTTGGACCTGTTCGAAACGCTCAACTGGCTTGCTTTGGATGATAACATGGATATTCCAGAATTGTTGGAAGCTTACCATGATGCATCTGGTAAACGAACCGAGGCAGACACCCTCTTTTCACTTGGATACCTGTCTTTGGAGCAAAAAGGGCTTGTTGAAAAGTTGTACTGGGGTATTTGCCGAAAAATAAATACTCAAGTTCATAAATTGGACGAGGAAACATTACCTCCTGAGTTAGAACAATTAGACTCCCACCTTATCGATCAGTGCCTGTGCGACTTTTCAGTGTTTCAGTCTTTGCTGGACCATTGGGCGATCGGACAGCGGTTTCCAATCGTGCCGTTACAACGATTAAATGAGCAGCCAACAAGGCGGGCAACGTTAGTTGATCTAACATGCGACTCTGATGGGAAAGTGAGTTCCTATATTGGCGGAAATAATTTCTTGGAGATGCACGCCATTGCAGCCGGAGAGACCTATCGCTTTTGTATTTTCTTGATGGGTGCGTATCAAGATATTATGGGAGATACACACAATTTGTTCGGGAGGGTCACTGAAGCCCATATTTATGCGGACGACGATGAACCTGATGGATTCTATCTCGAAAAAATTCTTCCAGGTACACCTGTAAAAGATATGTTGGCTTTGGTTCAATATTTCCCAAATGACCTGTACAGCAGAATGAACCGGCATATTCGAGCTGCAATTCAAAAAGGCAGCATCAAAGCCAGCGTCGGGTTTGAGTTGTTGGAACGATATGCAGAGACGTTCAATCAGTCCACGTACTATGACCAGTCTAAAAATGTCTGAGCCAGTTCAAATAGCAGCGGTTCAGTTTTCCTGTTCTCCAGACCCAGCCAAAAATCTGGCTCGGGCAATTGAATTAACTAGAAATGCTGCCGCGAAAGGCGCCAAGATTGTCTGCTTACCTGAACTGTTTTTGACCCGCTATTTTTGTCAGACTGAAGATCCTTCCAATTACGAATTGGCAGAGCCAGTCCCTGGTCCTACGAGTGCCGTATTTGAGTCTCTTTCGGCAGAATTGGGAGTATCAATCGTACTTAGTCTATTTGAAAAACGTGCTGAAGGCCTATATCACAACACAGCCTGTGTAGTCGATCCTAAACGAGGATACCTGGGCAAGTATCGAAAGATGCACGTTCCGGACGACCCGCTGTTCATGGAAAAGTACTATTTCGCTCCGGGCGATTTAGGAGTGAAAGTGTTCGAGACCCAAGGTATCAAAGTGGCCGTCCTCATATGCTGGGACCAATGGTTTCCTGAAGCAGCTCGAATTGCCACGTTGATGGGGGCACAAGTTATTTGTTATCCTACAGCTATTGGATGGCAACCGTATGAACAAGAATCGCACGGTACAGCTCAATATGAAGCTTGGGAAACGATTCAACGTTCCCACGCGGTTGCAAACGGATGTTTTGTTGTCGCAGTAAACCGGACCGGATTTGAACCGACTTCTCCGGCAGGCAGTTACCCAGACGGCATTCAGTTTTGGGGCCAAAGTTTTATTGCCGGCCCTGACGGAGCTATTTTAAACCAGGCTTCGGAAACTGAAGAGGGCGTGGTTTTGGCTTCCATACGGCCCAAAGCTATCTCAGAGCAACGTCATGGCTGGCCCTTCCTTCGCGATCGGCGCACCGATGTGTATTCCGTTCTAACTCAAACTTTTTTGGACGAAAATCCGTGAAGAGTGAAGTGAGTAAATGCGTTTTCCCCGCAGAATGGGATCCACATGCCGCCACGTGGTTTACTTGGCCGACAAATTATGATACCTGGACGGATGTGCTGGATTCAGTACGCCGGATGCTGGCGCAGGCGATGGTCGCAATTGCCCATGGTGAAGTCATTTTAGTCAATGTATCCAGTCGGGAGGAATCCAAGCAGGTACACGAGTACACTGGGCACCATCCAAACGTTCGCACACTTGATTTGCCTTCAAACGATTCATGGTGTCGCGATCATGGACCTACTTTTGTGCTTGACGGAACGATGCTTCAGGCTGTGACCTGGAACTACAACGCGTGGGGAAACAAATATCCGCCTTTTGATCTCGACGACGCGTTGGGGCCAGTTATGGCAGCCCGCCTCGGAATACAAGCTAGCCAATCTGATTTAACTCTAGAGGGTGGAGCGCTGGAGTCCAACGGGGCCAACATATTGCTGACAACGGCGTCGTGTGTTCTGAATGCCAATCGTAACCCTGGACTAAGCCGAGACCAAGCCGATCGTGAGTTGTCAAAACAACTTGGACTCCCGATTGTCGGATGGCTTTCAGGCGATTTGGACGGAGACGACACAGATGGGCACATTGACAATTTGGTCCGTTTTGCATCAGAAAAAATGATTCTGATGCCAAAATCTATTGCGACGAAGCAAAACTTGGATGAGATTGATCGAATTGGTGCTTTGGCTAACGCGAAACTTGAAATTAGATACCTACCGGAAGCAGCGTCTTTGAACTATCAAGGCGGGCGTCTCCCCTCCTCTCACATGAACTTCTACATTGCCAACACGTGTGTAATTCTCCCTTGTTATGGCGGTGCTTCGGACGATGAAGCTGCAGAAATCCTTACCGATTTGTTTCCTCAACGGAAAATTGTGCGGCTTGATTGTCGTGATGTTATCAGGGGTATGGGGGCTATTCATTGCCTCACACAGCAAGTCCCGATGTCTTCAAACTTCGTTATACCAAAAGACGACTTTGAGGAATGAATTGACGTCTCTATGCGTCTAAGTTTCAATAATCTGACCCGCCTCAACTAGGTCCGACTCAAAAAGGCCTGCCTCCATCTTTCCTGTATCGAATTATGCGCGTCTCTAATGTTATCGGCTTAATTATTTTTGCCTTTTTGTTCACTGGCTGCTCGAGTACTGCAAATTTGGCGAGCACCTCCGTTTCTAAAAAGATGTTTGCTGATGCTGATCTGGTAGAATGGGCCGACAAAATGTCCGAGTATGAAGACGGACGTTTAAAAGTTGGTGTTCAACACGATGATGAACACATCTATTTAGCCCTTTCTACGACCAACAGAGGCTTAATTCAGCAAATCATGACAGGCGGATTAACGATTTGGTTGAATGATGCTGGTGACAAAACGAAAAAAACCGGTATCAAATACCCGTTGGGAATTATAGATGTGCGGGAGCCAGGTGTTGGCGGAGCGCGGCCAGGCGGAGCAGGACGCGCAGGGACGGACCAAACTCAAGATGGAGGTGGAAATAGAAACGACCTTCTTGAAGCCACTCAGTCCAACTACGAACTGTTCTATGAAGAAAACAAAGGCATTAGAAAACCAGTCGGCTCAGATCCTCGGTTAAAATTAGGAAGTTCGTTTGACTATGGAATGTTTGCCGTAGAAATGATTATTGATCGAGGCGCCGAAGGAATGTCGGATGTCGTTATTAATCCTAGCGGTGCACATTCTTTTGGGATCGGAATTGAAACTCCAGATCTATCGAAAATGAATGCCAATGCTGGAAGTGGAGCACCCGCAGGCGGCGGAGGACGCGGAGGACGCGGTGGCCGTGGCGGCGGCGGACGTGGCGGAGCGGGTGGCGGACAAGGCGCTGGCGGCGGCCCTGGCGGAGCTGCTCCAATTCAGTTGTGGATTTCCGTTTCGTTGGCTCCGAAGTAAGGTTTCTTCCAATCGTAGTATCTTCGGGTACAAGAGTCCAAATCGATTACGTCAATGGAAGCCATTCTTCAGTTTTTCGAGACCATTCCTTCCTCTTATCGCACCATCCTACTCGCGTCCGGAATCCTTGTGTTTTGGATATTAGAGGGGGCTGTTCCGCTATTTCGATTTAGCTATAGAAGGTATCGTCATCTAGGGCTGAATTTGGTCTTTACCTTCACCACACTGGTTGTCAATTTATCATTGGCCTTTCTGACTGTAATGGCAGCCGACTATGTTCAAGGCCAACAGTTTGGAATTTGGTTTCTGTTTACTATTCCCTTGTGGGCCTCCGTGATCATCGCGGTTTTAGTGCTCGACTTAATAGGGGCTTGGTTTGTGCATATTGTGGAGCACAAGGTCAAATGGATGTGGAAATTTCACCTGATTCACCATACTGATACGACAGTGGACGTCACAACGGCTCTGCGCCATCATCCGGGTGAAAGTGTGTTCCGGGCTGCCTTTACGATCGCTGCCGTTGTGGTGGCAGGGGCGCCCATTGCTGTCGTTTTTATATATCAGACTGCATCCGCCCTTTTTTCGCAGTTCAATCACGCAAACATCAACCTCCCGCGTGGAATGGATAGATTTCTTTCTTATCTGATTGTCACGCCCCATATGCACAAGGTGCACCACCATTACGTCCAGCCACTAACGGATACTAATTACGGCAATATTTTTTCCATCTGGGACCGAGTCTTCCAAACGTTTACGGAGGTAGACGATGTCTCGAAACTCACTTATGGAATAGATACTCACATGGCCGAATCTGAAAATGACGACGTCGTTAACCTACTTTCTATCCCATTTCAGCCATACAGAGCCCCAAAAGGATCCAAATTTCCTTCTGAAGATAGCTCTACAAGCCCTCATTCTGCTGGTAAAGCATAAATCGCCCATCTTCGTCAAAGAGGAGAACCTTTCTCTGCAAGGGTTTAAAGGTTAAGCGTTCAGTCCAGACGTGAGACCACGTTTCGGGGTCGGCTGAATTGTTTATATCGACCTGCACAACATGTGAACCCTCCGAAACCGTCGTCGCTGCAATCCCAATACTGAGACCGTCGTCAAAAAGCCCTCCTGGAGTAAACGCCTGACTGAGGTGGACCGAATCGTCTATGGATACTCGAAGCTGCACGGGTACCCGAATTCGCTCAATCGGCCTTGCTCTTCGCATGTGGGGCAATACGTTAGAATCATCGACCTGAGCATCTGTAGTCGATGATGTGACAACCATTCCAGCATGCTTTAAGGAAACAATAAACTCAGCGTGTTCCCTCTTTACGGCCCAATAAGGACCATCAGAGAGGAAAACGGTTGAGACTATGATACTACAACCTACGATTACGGCGACAACTGCACTGTTCCATTTTGAGCGTGCTTTTTTGGCTCGAACAACTGATTGTCCGGCTTTGAATGCCGCTGCAGCAGCCACCAGAGCTTTGGGGTTTGTTCTATCATACCTTACGTAAACCACCTTTTCGGGGTCCACATGATCGGTTCGAAGCCACGGCTCTCTGTCCCCTTTTAGTCGACTTTCTGTATAGTCTGCACCCGTACGACATCCTGGATCTACTCCGCATCCTGCTACCAGCACTCCCTGTGCACCTCTGCGCAGAGCTCGCTCTATCGTAAGCATATGCACCCAACCAACGCAAGGAACAGGCACGATGCGGTACCCCGGCAGCGTGGGACAAGACCCGTTTTCATCAATTGAAAATTGTGCACCCGCCGATTCTGCGCACACAAATGCAACATGCCTTACGTCCTCTTCCAACTCAGAAATAAACTTGCGGACGTCCAAAACGGGCATGGAGGCTTGAGAGATACTTGAGGAGTCACAACTACCTACACAAATGCCACAACCCACACATTTATCAACGTTGACAAGAGCCACTTCAGCGGTTCCCGGCGTATTCTCGTCCGAGGCTACCATATCGATGGCATTAAATGGGCAATCTTGAAAACATTGAGTACACCCATTACAACTGGCAGGATTGACGAGGGCAGGATCTGGCCGTTTTTTAGTAAGCCACCATGGGATACCCCACAATCCTACAGTTGCAAAAAATAACACCAACCACAACAATCCTCCACTCAGCCTTTCAGTGAACCAAAGCGGCATCATATACAGCCAATCTACGTTCATCCCAACCGGAACGCTCATCATGTCTGCCTTCCCAGCCAGCGTAGCAGGAAAGAGCAGCGAGGTGAATACCAAAACTGCAAACAGAGCCGAAGTCATCTTTACCGAAGTAAAAAACTTTGCCGAATTGATTCGCATGATGTGAATCCACATAAACACTGCCATTCCGATCGGAATGAGCATGTGGATGAAGAAAATGATGAAGAAAAACAGCGAATTCAGCCCATCATTGGTTAAAAACGATCGGAGAAGTGGATCCGGGAAAATGGGAAGAACGTCCAAAAAGTTAGCTGTCCCTAATGCGATCTGCCCTGCTCTATCGTCCCACACCAGCCAGTAACCTGTCCATCCGTCTACCCAAATTAAGCCCAGTAACAACATCCCAGTCAACCATGCAACCCATCTAGCCCCTCCAAATTTGCGAGCTCCTAACATTTGAAAAGCATGCAAAATGATAAAGAGGATACACACGTCGGAACTGTATCGATGTAACGAACGAAGAAGCTCGGCCAGATAAGGCGAAGACTTCATTGCGGCCACAGAATCGTATGCGCCGGTTACGCTAGGGCTATACCAAAAGAGCAAAAGAATTCCGGAGGCCAATGCAATTGCAAACATTGAATTGGCTACAGCCCCAAGTTGAGCAAAGGGGTTGAATTCGCTCGGAAAAGATCGCGAAACTATACCCGCCATCCGAATCCATACCGTTTCCAGTTGGCGCAGGACCGCTTCCCCCCTAACAGCCGGGAGCGATCGGGCGTCTGCTACTTTGGAAACAGTTAATACTGGTTTCCGGCCAGATGTGATAATGGGGTCTTTCAAGCTCAATATCTCAACTCGTTGTGGCCTTAAAACGATTCTTTAATCAAATACCGGATAGACTGCTCCAACCACACTTCTTGACTATTGCCGAGCGTAAATCGAAAAGCTAGCCGGCCTTCGGGATCGACCACGTTTATCAGATTGACGTGATCTAAAATATTGGTTTCTGGATTGCGAGCCTTCGCAAACTGGTATGCCCCCAGAATCGGATCAACATATTCCGGTGCACCAGTCAATCCTTTAAAAAAGTTTTGATCCACACCATGCGCCGTGAGCATGGCTTTCATCATTGCTGGCGTATCTGTTTCTGGGTCAAGAGTAAGCGCAAATATCCGAATGTGGGATTTGTCTTCATCACTAAGCCGTGACATAACCCGATAAATTTGTTGCACGATTAAAGGACACGTTTCACCGCAAGACGTATAAATCCCAGTCACAATCGTGATTTTTTGCTCGGTTGGAATGAGGGCGCGCCTTGTGCTGTCTTGATCAACCATCTCAAATGGTGGCGCCATAAAAGAGGTTCGAAGCCGATCTGGTTCAAATGGAATGTCGCCACTCGAATAATCGTTTGAACTGCCGACGTATGGAAGCAGAAGAGCGAGTATAACTACAAGTCCTATTCCACTGAGTGCATGCGGTAACGCATGTGCCCAACCAATTTCTTTTAGCTCTTTGAGTGGTTCCCTCCACACGCCGAAAATCACGGCACCGATTATCAACGGTTGGACGAGGTACATGTACAGATATCCCCATTCCATAGAGCCCGTCAACGGGTCATAATTGAAACACCATCGTTTAAAGTCAGTGGCAAATGCCGATGCCGTAGAGTCTCCAGAAGGGACCAGCAGAATGGCTATAAAAAACGCAATTGTCGAAATCAGGATGCTGATTATCACGACCGGGAACGGCCAAGAGGACATGAAATTCCGAAGTCGTGTGTTACGAGACATAACCTTCAAGAGCGTTTTGGATCGAGGGTACTCAAGATAATTGAATAGCAAAGATCTTTAGATTCTTATTTACCGGAGAGCCTATTTACCGGAGAAACTACCCAATATGATGCGGGGCGGGGCTTATGCCCCGCCCCGCATTCTAGGACCTAATTTTACCGGACAAACCAAACGTCCGTTAACGCCTTCCAGTTTGCAAAGTAATAGACAACAAATGCCGCCAAAAGAATGAAGACCAGCGTAAGCGTACCCGATACATTGTGGGTAGCTTTTTCATACTCTTCGTCCCGTTTGAAGTATATCTCACGGTTTTTAGCCATTGCAGCTTCACTTTGCCATCCTTCCCATTTAGCCGTTTTTAACGACTTACCAAAGAAAACTGAGGCCACAGTTAGAAGGATAAATATCATCAACCCGATGAATGCAATAATGGAACCAATTCCTAAAATTCCGAGCATAAAATGGGCAGCAGAATCAAATCCAGCTGGCAAAAGTGCTCCTGCAAATTCTACGTCATAATGACGCCGCGGTACACCGTACGAGCCAGCCAAAGACATCCCTATGGACATGATCACAATCCCTCCGCCGAATATGAAGGGTTGTATTCTTGCCAATCCCTTGAGGTAAAATTCCCTCTGGAAAATCAGCGGCACAACGTAGTAGGTTAATCCCATAAAGGCCAAGGTGGTACCCCCAACCACGGTCACGTGGAAGTGTCCAGGAATCCGCAACGTGTTGTGCGCGATGATATTAATCTGTTCGGTCCCAATAGTTACGCCAGTAATTCCACCGAGAAATCCAAATATCAGCGCCGAAAGAACTACGGAAGAGAAGCCCGGATCTTTCCATGGAGATTTTACGAGCCAATTAAAGACTCCTTTTTTGTAACCCTTCAACCTCTGGGCTACCTCTATGGAAGACGGCACCGTAAATCCATGGACCAGCGATGCTAATACCGCCAAGTACATCGCGTACGACGTATTCCAGATTTTCCAAGATGCACTTAGGCCTGGATCTACCATAAGATGATGCGCCGATGCCAGATTGATGAACAGAATGTAGAGCAGGAATGCCCCTCTACTCACCGTTTCATTTATGGGTTTGGCGCCTGTCGTGACACTTGCCAAGAAATACCAAATGGCCACCATCGCGCACAAATTAACTTGTTGCGCAGGGTGTCCCAAAGCCCACCAAACTAACCTGTACCAACCAGCGTCAGGCTCAGGGGTCCATCCCATGGACCAAGTAAAGGTCGGAATTAAGGCCAGAGCCCCGTGAAGAATGGTGAACACCGCGATAATGGCGGCTGCTAGAGCCCCAAACGTGACAAGAGGCATCGAGCCTTCGTACGTTTTGTCTCGTTTAGCTATGTATATCGTCGCAAAGAAATTATAGAGCGCCACCAAAACACCTACCGCAACCAGAATAATTCCTAGGTAAAAAAATGGATGTGCCATTAATGGTGGATACGATGTCATCAAGACGTCGCCCTTGCCCTGCAAAATCATAATATTCGTCAAGACGGCGCCTGCAAACATCATGATGACCGAAACCCAGGCTACCTTTTTCGAAAAGATCCGAGAATTCAAGGGGCTGGTGCATGCGAAATACAGAACGGCGACTTCGAAAAACAAAATCCAGAACAGCAACATATTGACCCCATGCAGGGTCAGTATGCGGTAATACATTACGTCGTTGAGCAAATGCACGGCAGACCAGCGAGTCAAACCAAGAAGAATTGCGCCAATCCCCCCTACCAACAAAGCAACAACCGCAAAGACTGCATTAGCTTTGATAAAAAAAGCGGCATCTAGGCATACGGGAAGGCCCGTCGTAGAGCATTGCCGCGAACGGCCAGGTAAAAAATTTGTCATAACGGCCTCCTATTCGACAATTATGCGGCCGGTCATCAAGTGATGCCCAATACCGCAAAATTCGTTACAGATAATTGCGAACTCTCCGGCCGAAGTCGGTGTCAACGTCAGAACGTGGTCGTATCCAGGTAGCACCTGGAAATTCATGTTCATGGGTTGCAACGAAAAGCCGTGTTGGAGATCGGTTGACGAAATATGGACTCGATATTCCTGATCCTTTTTCAACTTCAGGATTGGATACCAACTCCACATTCTGGCCTGGAGATATACATCTCCACCGGGGGAAGGCTCAATTATAGGAATCCCGTTCATTTCGCCCACTTTATTGGTTGCAACCTGTTGAGTCACACGATCCTGAAACGCTGCTTTATCAACGCGATAGGACTCTCCAGTTGAATTTTGTTTACCCATAAAGTGAGCGTAGGGCATTGCAATAAACAACACAATACACCAAATCATTCCAACACCTATCCACAGCCTTTCTGGGCCTGCAGGGGGCTGGAACCAGTCTTTGGGGGGGGGATGCATACTCATAGTGGTCCTCCTTATGGCAATGTGGCAGGTGCCATGTTTGCTAACTCAATCCATCCCCACACCGTGTAGGAAAGTGTGGGAATAACCACACCGAGGACTAACAATAGCCAGGGATTATCCAATAGCTTCTGCAATGCATGTTTCTTTTCAGGTTCCATGAGCGCCTCCCGACGTTGATTGGATTTAGTGCCTGATAACGTAGACTTACAACATTCAAGGTTTTAAGACCTTTATATCCATAATAACAGATCGACAAGATTCTGTCAACGTCTACACACTGATTTCAATAAAGCCCAAAGTGAGGTGAAATGTGGGCCTATGCGGATTTAAGGCCCAAAACTGCCTCCTTTTAATCCGGCTCTAGAAAGACCTACTTACCATTTCTGTAAAAAATGATTCCCCCTGAAGAGCCACCTACAAACAAATCAAGATCTCCGTCTGCATCTATATCGGCAAATTCAGGCGCAGAAAGGACCTGAACGTCGACTCCGAAATTTCCGAACAACTGAAAATCCGCAACTTGTGCAGTTCCTTTGTTCAGATATAAAAGGAGCCCCTCCAATTCCGTTCCCAAGATCATATCGTAGTCACCATCCTTATCCAAGTCGGCAAACGTTGGAAAACTTCTCCGTCCGGTGTCAATATCCAGATAAGTATCCGATATCAATTCGAATTGCGCCTGTTGAGCGGATCCATTGTTGATATAATAATTCATTGAACCAGACGCTTCTCCAACGAAGAGATCCAAATCCCCGTCTGCATCAATATCGACAAGTGCAGGAACTGCGTTCTGTCCCCTAGACAGAACTTCGTAGACAGGATTCACCTCTTCAAAATTATATGAGGTCGCCGATCCCGAATTGTTAAAATATGCGATTTCTTTATTCCACTTGCCAACCAACATATCCAGGTCCCCGTCGCCATCCAGATCTGCAATGGCTGGAGTTTGATGATAGGTGTTGGTTAAATCCACGGTCTCTTTGTATGTAAAAGCAGCTTTCTCTTTGGTACCTGTGTTTTCAAACACGAACATCAAAGAAGTTTTCTGATTGGATGGCTCAATTTTGTTTGCCAGAATGAGATCTAAGTCTCCATCTCCATCCAAATCCGCCAGCTTGACCACGCTCTCACTTCCAGCATCCAAATCGTTAACAAATCGCATCGAGTTGACCTCAAAATGGTCTGGCTCAGTCTGCTCTAAATAATACAGATTGTCTCTTGTTGTGCTGTTCGCATTGAACGCTCCACCAAGCACACCAAACACCATATCCAGATCACCATCCATATCCAAGTCCAATACTACAGGAGCGTTGTATCCACTGGTCTGGACCCGATTATTCAACGGGAAGCCAATGGGCTCGCTCCTAAGAGATGGCGCCCCACACGAACCCTGGTTACGTATTAACAGGACTCCTGCTTCAAAAAAGTCTCCCCAAAACAAATCCAGATCATCGTCATTGTCGATATCAGCAAAATTCATGGTGTTTGCTCCATGAAGGGACACATTTTGCCCAACAATTTCTATGTCTTCCCAACGGTCAGTGACAAAACGAAATCGAGGAATCCTGTCGTCATCATATCCCACTGATTCGTAGTGAGTTATGGTACCTGTAACTCGTCCAATAAACAGGTCCAGCAATCCATCACAATCGATATCGACGATTTGTGGAATGTTCTGACGATCTGCAAAAATGGGGGTTCCTGTGGCATCAAGCAAAGTGTCTACCACCATCACAAACCGAGCGTCCAACCGATCTCCTTCGTTGCGATAGTATCTGACATAACTAAAACGTTCCTCTGTGAGAATGTCCATATCGCCATCATTGTCTAGATCAACGACCCTGTACCATTCTCCGATGTCCAAATCTTTATATGCATCCGAGCGCCATTCGAAATGAGGTACGCCAGATATCCCTACGTTTTCAAAATGTTTGATTCGTCCCGTTTCTTCCTGAATAAACATGTCTGGATCACCGTCCCCATCCATGTCTGCAAACTGAGGTCTCGGCACATTGAAGCCACCTTGAAACGGAAGTTTATACAAGATACCGACGCTGTCAGTGACCGAAAATGGCGAAATTTCCTTATAAAACGTGGGCAGTCCGGACGATTTTTCGCCAACGGTCTGAGAACTAGAAGAACAGCCAAAAAACAGCGCCCCTGATACCAAAACCAGAAGAACCAATCGTGCAAAACCTTTCATAAATGTTGTTTTACTAAAACTTTTTATTACCAACTAGGACGCCCAGCTGTGCCGGATGCGTATAGACCTACTTCGAGAACTTTCACAATTTTTTTGGACGCCAAGTCAATCACGGTAACCGTACCAGGATTGCGTGAACCCTCGCCAAAGTCATGTCGAGATTCGTACGCCGCATTAAGATTGTTGCCGCTGATATACAACGTTTTACCATCGCTAGAGATCGCAGCACCATGTGGCTGAGCCAACCCATACCCTTCAATAACGGCCTCTACAGATCGAGAAG
>CALFHN010000046.1 GCA_937876355.1 uncultured Bacteroidota bacterium
ACGTTATCTGATTTCCCCATTCTATTGGAAGAGGCAAAACGTTCTGGACTTCTAAGTGATCTTGAAATGGCATCTTTAGAATCTTGGTACAAAGATCCCGACGGCTGGTCGGTTAAAAGAGGGGGGAAATAGCGTGAAAATCGCTGTTCTCACGATCGGTGACGAGATCCTCATTGGTCAGATAGTCAATACAAACGCAGCTTGGATTGGGTCGACGCTGTCCGCGATTGGGGCACGCATCGAACTAAATTTGACAGTAGGGGATGCCAAGTTGGATATTTTGGCGGCGCTCGAATATGCCTATTCAACGTCGGATGTGATCATTACGACGGGGGGACTCGGACCGACCCATGATGACATTACAAAAAGTTGTGTAGCAGAGTATTTTGGTGCAGAATTGGAGTTGGATGAGTCTATTCTGGAAATAGTTAGGAATCGGTTTGAAAAACGAGGAAAGACTATGCCCCCATCCAATACCGGACAAGCTCTTGTGCCGCAGGGGTTTGAAGCGATTATTAACTCGGCGGGATCTGCCCCTGCGTTAGTTTTGGAACGATCTAACAAACTGCTTTTTGTACTGCCCGGTGTTCCGCACGAAATGAAATTGTTTATGACTCAAAATGTGGTCCCTAGGCTAATAGCCAACGGGGGATTGGAGGAACGAGTTCAGAAGTCGCTTCTGATCACAGGCATAGGAGAGTCGGCTTTACAAGAAAAACTGGAGGGGATGGACCACTTCCTAGGTGAGAATTGCACGTTAGCCTTCTTGCCAAATCTGCTGACCCTTCGGCTCAGAATTACCACGACTGGACCTGGAGCGCAAAATCGACTTGACTCATTTGAGGAGTGGATCCGTTCCAAGGCATCCGAATGGATCTTTGGGGAGGGGGAAACTACCATCGAGGAGGTTGTTGGAAGCCTATTACGGAACTCGGGCAACACGCTGTCTATTGCGGAAAGCTGCTCTGGGGGACTCGTGGCGCATACGATTACAAATGTGCCGGGAAGTTCAGATTATATGCTGGGCGGAGTAGTTGCCTATTCTAATACAGCAAAGCAGCGTTTGTTGGGCGTTAATGATAGTACGTTAACTGAAAAAGGTGCGGTCAGCAAGGAGACGGCTTGCGAAATGGCAGAAGGTGCCAAAAAAGTTTTTGGTGCGACCATCGGTGTCAGCACAACCGGTATTTTGGGTCCCGGTGGCGGCACCGCCGAGAAGCCGGTTGGAACGGTTTGGATAGGCATCGCAATGGAGGGCCAGACGATTGCTGTAAAACAACAATTCGGAAGTGATCGACTTCGAAATAAAGATCGTGTACTCGCAGCTGTCCTTAATCTCATCCGTAAATCGCTGTTGAAACGAGATCCTGGTTGAATCTAGATCCCAGTTGAAAAATGAACTGAGGTAAATTGAATCCATAAAACATATGTGCAAAAATATTTTGGTTCAATTTTGCAAATCTTACTGTATATTGAAGAAAGGGCGGTTATATTAAACTTCGCTGTGTGTCAATAGTCCAGAATGAAGCAAACATATGTGTAAAGTTTGTCTTGTTTCATTTTATTTAACGGCCCCGGGGGCCAGTGTGACATACACGTGTCACAGTACAGTTGTAGATTCGGACATCACTTTTAATTAGGTTACGAATAGAATGGGAACGCAGGAATCAGCCAAAAGCAGAGCACTTGATCTGGCCTTAAAACAGATCGAGAAATCATACGGTAAAGGAGCGATCATGAGATTGGGGGATGCTCCTCCAGTCATCATGGATGTCATTCCAACCGGTTCACTGGCTTTAGATGCAGCGTTGGGAATTGGAGGCGTTCCCAGGGGCCGAATCATTGAGATTTATGGTCCGGAGTCTTCAGGAAAAACCACATTGGCTACGCATATTATTGCCCAAGCACAAATGTTGGGCGGATCTTGTGCAATGATTGATGCAGAACATGCATTTGACCCGAGTTACGCTCAGAAATTGGGTGTAGACACAGACAATCTTTTGGTTTCACAGCCGGATACCGGAGAGGATGCACTAAATATCTGTGACACGTTAATTAGGAGTGCGGCTCTAGATGTCATCGTTATCGATTCTGTAGCGGCTTTAGTACCAAGAGCAGAAATTGAAGGCGATATGGGGGACAGTCACATGGGCCTTCAGGCTCGATTAATGAGCCAGGCGCTTCGTAAATTGACAGGGACTATTAGTCGTACCAATACCGTCCTGATATTTATCAACCAGATTAGGATGAAGATAGGGGTGATGTTTGGTAGTCCGGAGACAACAACCGGGGGCCGTGCTCTTAAGTTTTATGCATCTGTACGCATGGATATTCGACGTATTGGCGCAATTAAGGACGGAACAGATATTACTGGTAATCGAACTCGAGTAAAAATTGTTAAGAACAAGGTCGCTCCACCATTTCGGGAAGCCGAGTTTGATATCATTTACAATGAGGGTATTTCATCCATCGGAGAACTTATTGATATTGGAGTCGCAAACGATATCATCACGAAGGCTGGATCTTGGTTCTCTTATGGAGATATCAAGATTGGGCAGGGAAGGGAGGCAACAAAGACGTGGCTTCTGGAAAACAAGACGTATCGTGACGAAGTCTCGGCAAAAGTTAAAATTATTTTGGGCCTTGGCCCCAAGCTTCCTCCGATCAATGGAGTGGCTGTTGAGCCTGCTGAAGCTGTCGAAGCTTAGGTCTATTCTTTCTTCAGGACAAAATTGGTTCTCAAAGTGCCAAAATAGGTGTTGTTTGAATTGGAGATTGGAATTTCTGATATCTCTTACATCCAACCATAGACTGCTGTTAGCTGGAATTGCAGTTCTGCTATTTAATTTTTCGGCCAACGCTCAAAAAGTCAGTTCGCTGACCAACG
>CALFHN010000047.1 GCA_937876355.1 uncultured Bacteroidota bacterium
GCAAGATTCCACCTAACTATTAACTTATTCTGTCCGAAGAACCAGGACCATCTCTGGCCTCGCCGGAGAATGTCTTCTGCATTGGCTTGTCCGTAAGTTTAATCAGGTCAATAAGGTCAAACAGGTCAAGCGAATTGTAGCAAAGCCAAGGTTATAAGCCTAATCTCATTGATGCCTGAAGGTAACTTTGTTTGTCCAATTCGCGTCTCCATCCTAAATCAGGATGAAAACACAAACCCTTTATCAAGCCATGATTCGAAATTACCTAAGAACCGCTTTTCGAGTGATAACACGACATCCGGGATATGCGGCGATTAATATTTTCGGCCTTTCGGTCGGAGTAGCCGTTTCGCTCTTACTGCTCTTGTTCGTTTCAAATGAAATGACGTATGATCAATTCCACCCAGAATCGGGCCTCACGTACAGAGCCTGGGTTTTGGAAGATTATGGCCACGACCAACAGTTTTTTAATACAACCACGCCGCTACCGCTTGCTCCGGTCCTACAAGCCGGCCTTCCTGAAATCGAAAACTATGCCCGATACAATAGACTAAATGATGTGGTGCGCCGAGGCGACGTGGAGTTTCAGGAATCTCTATTCATGGTCGATCCTGCGTTTTTTACCATTTTTGATTTCCCTTTCGTCTCCGGTAATTCGGAAAATCCGTTTCCAAGTCCAGAGTCTGTCCTTCTTACTTCTTCCTCCGCTGAACGATATTTTGGTGCCGAAAATCCAATCGGAGAAACGCTGACCATAGACTTTAACGGCAATCCAAAAGACTTCCGCATTTCCGGCGTCTTGGCAAACGTACCTAAAAATTCAAGCCTTCAATTTGAGTTTTTACTCCCTTGGTCAGTCACTGAATGGTTTTATCCGGCAAGAATGCACACGGCGTGGTTTAATGTCAGCCCTGAAACCTATATCCAGCTACGCCCTGGATCGGACATTGCGACTGTTGAAGCAAAAATTCCATCGATAATGGCGAGCGCTCTGGGAGACCGAGTTCAGCCCGGTCAATACAAAGTTGGCCTCCAGCCTCTAGCTGGCATCCATCTAGACCCTTCCTTCCCCATCGGTTATGCTGCTGTGAGCAATCCTGTTTATGTTCAGGTTTTGCTGGGAGTCGCATTACTCGTTCTGTTTATTGCTTGTATAAATTTTGTCACTCTTTCCTTGAGCCGAGCATCTACCCGATCACGCGAAATTGGCGTTCGGAAAGCCGTGGGCGCAGGGAAAAGTCAACTTGTGCGCCAATTTTTTGGAGAAGCCGTCGTATTCACTGGTCTAGCCATCGGAATCGGCGTAATTGTAGCCGAAATCCTTTTGCCAGCGTTCAATACACTTAGTCAAAACGACTTAAATTTGGTATTTAATGGCAAAACGCTGTTGACGCTATTTGTGCTTTTTGCCTCAGTCTCCTTGTTTACAGGGTTATATCCTGCCTTCGTGCTGGCATCCTTCAAGCCCACAGAAGCGTTTAGGGGAGGCTCGTCCACAGGAAAGAACAGAGGTGTGCTTCGCAAATCACTGGTAGCTGTTCAATTTGGGATATCGTCGCTTTTGGTGGTCGCCGTGATCGTGATGCAAGGACAACTGCGATTTATTGAGGCGGTAGACTTGGGTTTTTCAGATGAAAATGTCATCTACGTCCCCACCGATCTAAACGCAGAAGAAGGTTTTCCAATAGCCGATCGTTTGCGCTCTGAAGCCTTAACCAGAACTGATATCCGTTCGGTTGCCGCCTCCATGCTACTTTTCGACCCCGCTGGATGGGGACGGATTGGGTACCAAGCTACGGACGGGACCTACCGCCGGTTTTTCGCTAACGTGGTTGACTATGAATTCGCTTCGACCATGAATCTCAATGTGATTGCAGGTCGGGATTTTAACCGAGACAATCCTTCTGATCTGACGTCGGCATTTATTGTCAACCAGGCGTTTGTAGATGCATATGGCTGGGATGATCCTCTAAATGAACACCTTCCGGGCGGATTCGATGCCCACGAAATAATTGGTGTGGTTAAAGATTTTCACTTTACCTCATTGCACACGTCCATCGAACCAGCCCTTCTTTCGCTGAGTACGGGATTGGTGTTCTCAGGAGCCTCGGACTTCGACTACCAGGGAAGTCTTGCAACAAAGATACTGGTGAAAACGACTGGAAAGGATACCCAAGCGACCCTCAAATGGCTTGAGGAATCTTGGGCTCGGGTTGCTCCCGGAATTCCGTTCAGTTACGAGTTTGTAGATAGAGATATTCAGAGTCAGTATGTACAGGAAGACCGACTCTCTACCATAATCGTGCTAGGTACGGTGTTGGCGTTGCTCATTGCCGGCCTTGGACTCTTTGGCCTAGCCGCGATTTCGGTTGTCAGACGTACTAAGGAAGTCGGCATTCGAAAAGCTCTTGGGGCCTCTTCTATAAGCATCGTTGGCTTATTTGGACGTGAGTTCAGTGCTCTTGTCGTCATTGCATTGGTAGTATCCATTCCTGTGGGCTACTGGGGCTTAGAGCTTTGGCTTGATACATTTGCTTATCGAACTGAGGTCGGATGGCTACCGTTTGCTCTGGCAGGGTTTTGTTCATTCTCCTTGATGTGGATTGCCGTAGGACTTCAATCCTTCAGAGCAGCATCCGTAAATCCCGTTATTGCGCTAAGGGACAACTAAAAAAGCGCTTCAAGGAATCGAGAAGCCCCAAACCGCGTCTATTCCTTGAGTCGCGGTTATAATTCCAATTCTATCCCAGACTATAACGGATTTCATTCGATGAAAGCCGTTGATCGGTGGGTGGACAATGGTTAAACTGATGACTCTCTAAACGACCTTTTGAATCGTTCTACACTCATCTAATGTCAAATTTGCAACCCTTGGTAGCGCTAACGGGGTCAGACTCCTCTGACCTTCGTCCCGGCGCTCGGTTACTTTCATGGATTCCGCTCGTTTCCATGAGTTTTCTGCTCCTATTGGGGGCATTTGCAGCTCCAAAACATATCGTGCAGGATTTTTCGGAATATCATTCATATGCCGAATTAACTGCCTCGCTTAAGGCGCTGGCCAAAGCGAATCCAACGCTAGCCCGGCTTCAATCCACTGGAAAAACGCTCGAAGGCCGTGACATTTGGATGATGGAGATCGGCAACAGTGCTGGAACACCGGTTGGGGACCGCCCCGCACTTTTGGTAGCGGCTAATTTCGAAGGAAATCAGGTAGCTACCAGCGAGATCGCCCTGAGCACGATTTCTTATTTGCTTGAGAATTACAGCACCAATGACGCTGTCAAGAAAAGTCTAGACAATCAGGTGTTTTACTTTTTCCCTCGCGTCAATCCCGACGGAGCTGAAAAAATGTTTGCCCCTGTTCAAACTGGGACGGCTACCAATACTTCAGCATATGACGATGACAATGACGGACGCACCGATGAAGATGCTCCTGAGGATTTGAATAAAGACGGCTATATCACTGTGATGCGAGTTCCTGATCCAAGTGGTTTGTATATGGTAGACCCGACGGACGCCCGCCTCATGAAAAAAGCAGATCCTAAAAAAGGTGAATCCGGGACCTATTCGATCTACTGGGAAGGAATAGACAACGATGGCGACGGTTTTTACAATGAAGACGCTGTTGGTGGCACCGATATAAATCGCAATTTCCAACACGAATACCCTTATTACCAGCGTGGGGCAGGTCTACATATGACCAGCGAAAGGGAAACTCGGGCCGTTCTTGATTTTGTGATAGAACGTCGCAATATCGCGATGGTACTCGTTTACGGGCCGAACGACAATTTGATTTCTGCTCCAACGACCAAAGGTGAATTGGCTGAAGCAAAAGGCATTGATTTATTTTCCTTTGCTGACGCCAGCCTAGCAGACGCCGGAAAAGTTGGCATGTTTAGCGCGCCGACCCAGCGTTTCTTCGGAGGCGGTGGTCGTGGCGGTGGCGGCGAGACCGCTCCTTCAGGCGGAGGCGGACGTCGTCCTGCTACCACTGTGGCAAAAGCCGACCTAGATTATTTCACTACCGTATCTAAAAAATACATTGAATTGACGGGCATCAAGAATGCACCAGCTTTAAGCACTCCGCAAGGGGCGTTTTTCCAATACAGTTATTTCCAATACGGCGTACCGTCTTTCTCAACTCCTGGTTGGGGTTTGACGGCTGCGCCTGCGGACACATCAAAAGCTGCTGCTGGATCGAAGGGAAAAGGAGGTAGTGGTTCTGAGGAAAAACCATCTTTGGATAAAAAGCTGGCGGGCTGGATGGACGAAACGGGCGTAGATGGCTTCGTTGCTTGGACTGCGTTTACTCATCCAACTCTTGGCGCAGTGGAAATTGGAGGATTTAAACCGTACGAAGCCGTCAACCCACCAATGACTGTCGTTTCGGAAATGGCTTCCAAAAATGGTGAGTTTGCCGTTTACCTGTCGTCTTTGTTTGCTGATGTGAACATTGCCAAAACGGAGGTCATCAACCACGGTGGAGGCGTATTTCGGATCAAGGCTGAAGTTGAAAATGCCGGATTTCTTCCCACCTCCTCTTCTCATGGAGTGACTTCCCGTTCAGTCAAACCTACAATGGTCCAGCTTGGCATCGCGCCTGAGGCCTTGTTATCTGGCTCGGCTAAAACAAGCTTTTTCCAGGCAATGGACGGATCTGGAACACGCCAGAAATTTGAGTGGCTGATTAAAGGAAAAAAAGGTGATGAAATAGAACTCAAGGTAGTTGCCCAAAAGGGCGGCACCGATACCAAAAAACTCCGTCTCCAATAATCTGCTTCACGCAACATCGAATCTGAACGTCATGAAACGTTTCTTTACACTTTTTCTCGCGTGGACAGGATTGGCACTTTTTGCTGCCCTTTCTGCGCCCTTGGCAACTGCCCAAAAGGCATCTGACCCGCAACACACGTTGCGCCTAGACTTCAATCGCTGGCACGACTACGGTGAACTCCAGCAAGACATGAAGACGATGGCTGATACGTGGCCTGAATTCTTGACCTACTCGTCGCTCGGAAAGAGTTATGGAGGACGGGATATCACAATGGTCACGATCAACAATCCTAAAACAGGCCCGGAATTGGAAAAACCGGCCATGTACATTGAAGCCAACGTACACGGTAACGAAATTCAGGGCTCCGAAGTGTCCTTATATACGATCTGGTATTTGATGGAGAACTACGGCAAGATCGACATGATTACGCGTTTGGTAGACGAACGGGTATTCTACATCATCCCTACCGTTAACCCAGACGGGCGGCAGTTCTTTATGGAGGGTACCGGTGGTGGCTCTCGAACGGGACACGTTCCGGTCGATGACGACAACGACGGACTCTACGACGAAGACCCGCCAAATGACCTCAACGGTAACGGTATTCGGGATCAAATTCGAAAATATGTCCCAGGTGAGGGCAACTATCGCCTCAACAGAGACGATCCTCGGATGTTAGAACCTGTTCCAACGGGTGAAAAAGGAGATTGGATTCTCCTTGGGAGCGAAGGCATTGACGACGACGGCGATGGCCGAGTTGATGAAGATGGCCCCGGGGGATACGATCCGAACCGTAACTGGGCAGCAGATTGGCAGCCCAATTACATTCAAGGTGGTTCAATGGACTATCCATTTCAACTACCTACAGCGCGCGCCATAAACGACTTCTTGACCTCGCACCCCAATATTGCGGGCGTTCAATCGTATCACAACAGTGGTGGCATGATTCTTCGCGGGCCAGGCGCTGAATGGCAGGGCACGTATCCACGTCAGGATATTGCTGTTTATGACGAACTTGGTAAACAAGGCGAGCGGATGCTTCCCTACTACGATTACATCATCATTTGGAGTGGTTTATACACGGTACATGGTGGTTTCATTGACTGGACGAACGATGGCCTTGGTATTCTTTCCTTCTCAAATGAGCTTTGGAATGGTGGACAGTATTTCAACAGTCCCAAACTCCAAGATCAACAGAAGGACTCGGATAGCCCCATTGCCGGCCAAAAAGGGAGCTTGTATTTCGACGACTACCTCGAGTTTGGATCACAATATGCTGAATGGACCGAGTTTGACCACCCGACGTACGGTAAAGTTGAATTGGGCGGATGGAGCAAATTGCGCGGCCGGATTCCTCCGCGGTTCATGAACGAGGAATTATCGCATCGGAACATGGCATTTACGCTGTACCAGGCAGACCAAATGCCCAAAATGCAGATTCACAAACCTGTCGTAGAGAAGGTAGCTGACAATGTGTATCGGGTCAGGATTGATATCGAAAACGACCGTGTAGCCCCAACAATTACGGAGCGGGCAGCAGAAAACAACGTCGTAGACCCTGATTTGTTAGTGGTTTCTGGTCGCAATGTTGAAGTAATTTCTGCTGGCTGGGTCGCCAATAAGTTTCGTCCCGATGCGACAGACCTTATTGATCAAAAAGACCTGAATCGAATCATGATCCGAAATGGCCATCCAGGTAGGACGACAAGGACCATTGAATACTTGATTCGTGGTTCAGGTGACGTAACCATCGCCTATGAAAGCCTAAAAGGTGGCGATGTTAAAACCACAGCTTCGCTAAAATAGACCTTTTACAGTCTGTGGGATCGTTTTATGAGGCGGGGCATGCAAAGCATGCCCCGCCTTCTGCGTTAAAGCTCAAAAGCAAAAATAGGAAGAGAGCGCGGGGTACCTAAGACTGGTGCATCCATCATTTTCCAAAAATGAGCGCCGTGTTTTTCGTAGAAGGGTTGAGCGAAAGGATCCGAAACGATGTAAATGCTGCTTGCGTTGGTTGTTCTAGCATGTTCGACTAATCTTGCCCAGAGCACAGAGCCGACCCCCATCCGTTGACGTGTAGGATCAACCCACAAGTGATCCAAATCTAAATCTTCTTTGCGCGATGAAAGCGCGCCAAATCCTACAATGTCACCCTCTATCTCAGCGACCAACACCTTGCTAGACTGAATATAGTTTGAGGTGACCAGCAGTTCAGAAGCCCAAGCCTGCATCCATTCCTCCGGATAACCCCAAGAGGCTTTTGCCAGGCGACACAGAGCGGTTAAGACTTCGGCTTCGTCAGATTTCGCTTTTCGAACGATCATTTTCCCTCAGACTAGTTAAAACAGAGGTCAATTTGCATCAAAACAGGCCTTCAACATGGCGTGGATTTTATCAGAACCCATTTTTTTAAGGAGGGCAATATTCTGTTCAGGAATTTTCTCTGGATCAGGATAGCCTGCCACTGCACTAGCTATACTACGCTCTCTTAGGATATGCAGAATGGGAAACGGCGAACGATTGGTCGCATTTTCAACATCTTCAGGATCAGTTTCGGCAAATTGATAGTCCGGATGAAAGCTTGCAATCTGAAAAACACCCACCAATCCTTTGAATTGAAGAAGCGTATCTACACTATCCAAAAACTGATTATAGTCCCCGAAATCTTCCAACACCCACGGATGAATGACCAATGTGGTAGAAAGCGTCGAATCACCTTGCAATAGACTCATTTCTTCTTCCAAATCCACAAGTAGATCATCCTGAGTCCGGGCCTCACTAACCATCATCCGAACCCGATCGCTAACCCACTCTTTTCTGGCAAAAGGACACAAATTTAGTCCGATAACCATGGTTTCGACCCACTTGATTACCGGTTTGAGGGTGCTTTCGTAATGCAGCGGTGCTTTCAAATGTGTTTGTCTGAGTGGTTGACGAAATTGGAAATGCAAAAAGCAATATCCACTACCGACCGTTCGTTGTATATGGTATAGACAACACTATTCCCATCATGCTACTAAAGATCCAAATTGTTTTACTCTTTTTGCTGGCCAGTACGACCAGTCTCAGAGCACAAGAGGTACTACTTGACCAAGCCGACAAGATTCGATTGATTGATGCCTTTGACCTTTCAAGACAAATCGGAGATTCGATGTGGGAGGGCTGGAGCAATGTCCCATTTACACTGCTTCTTGTGACGGAAAACAGCGAATTTTTATTCAATCATCCAAATCCAACCGAAGATTTTCAGGATTGGGGATACGATTCAGAGCTTCAATCCAACGTGTATTATAGGCCGAATTCAGGCCGATTCTCTACTAGTTTTCTGGCCACCTTTCCAGCGATAAATGGACAAAACACTGTTGTAATGGGGCAACCAAAGGCCACCAACAAGACCTCCACGGATTGGGTAATCACAGCGCTACACGAACATTTTCATCAACTTCAGTTTTCAAGTCCAAACTACTGGAAGAAGGTGGCTGATTTAGATTTGAGCGGAGGAGACGAATCCGGAATGTGGATGCTGAATTTTCCTTACCCATATGATTCAACAAGAGTCGAGGCTACATTTTCAGAGTATGAGCAATCCCTATCAGCCGCCATCTCCAATCCAGAACTTCCGGCCTTTCGAAAGCTGGAGGCATCTCGGCAACAGCTACGGCAAACTCTTTCCGAGAAGGAAGCCAAGTATCAGGCATTTCAGCTTTGGCAAGAAGGGGTTGCGAGATATACCGAACTGCTGGTAGCCGAATGGGCCGAAAAATCGTTCACCTCATCGGACGCTTTTATGGCACTTCCTGACTATGTCTCTTACTCAGAGGCTCATCGCGCGTTAATGGATTCAATCCTGAATCAACTGGATGCTCATGCCATCGCCCAAATTGGAAGAGTGGTGTTCTACAGCGCAGGCGCCGCGGAAGCCTACTTGTTGGACTTTCAAGATTCAGATTGGAAACGATCCTACTTTGACGACATGCCGAGCCTCGAGGCGCATACCGTTAAATTCTAGCTCCCAAAAAGTACACTTCTAGGAAACTGTTTAAGCCTAACCCCAAGCGCCTTCTATCACATCGATATCTGGTCTGTACTCTTTCTGAAGTCCGTTCAGGAAATTACGCAAGACCTGATCTTTGCACTCTCTAAAGTGTTTGTGGCCAGGCTTTCTGAAAAATGCACTCAATTCGTGCTTACTGAGCCAAAAATCGACCGACTGAAGCGTCTCTAAAACATCTTCTGCTTTCAAGTTCAGAGCTATTCTGAGCTTCATGAAGATAATATTGTTTGACAATTTTACTTCAGGAACGGGCTGTGGTCCTTCTCTTCGGCCTCTTTTATCCACAATCAATCCGTTCAAGAAAGTTGCCAATTCCTTATCAGTGCATTCCACATATGCTGGATCGTCGTCTTTTTTTAGCCAGTTGCTAATCTGAGCGCGCGTTACTTCAAGCTCTGCGAAGCCAAAAAGCTCGATCATTTTGGTATCGCTAAAGTCGAATACAAAGCGGGTTCGGCGCAGAACATCGTTGGTGGTCATAGGGGCATATCAGCGTTTCTTGCCGCTGGTGTTTATAGGACTTGTGCGGCTATTACTTCAATTTCGATCAGGAATCCATGGTGCAGGTCCCTTGTAGGCACAACGGCGCGGGCAGGCCGATGTTCACCAAAAACTCTGGCATAAACAGTATTTACTTGACCCCAAAGGTCAATGTTAGCTACATAAACCGTTGCTTTGAGCACGTGATCCAGGTCACTTCCGGACGCTTCGAGGACCGATTTTACATTTTTGAGGGTCTGTTCGGTCTGTTCTTCAATCGATCCTATTTTCTTTTCCCCGGTAGCTGGATCGATCGGAAGTTGACCCGATACAAAGACGAGTCCGTTATGAACTATGGCTTGAGAATAGTGCCCACCAGGAATGGGGGCGTTTTTCGTTGTAATCGGGGTCATAACTTTAAGTTTTAGTGGGAGAACAGAACATCAACTTATTTCCAAACGGCTAAGATAGGCACATCTCGGAAAAGCCCCACGGCTGAGCTTCAATACCCGGTCGCGCGTTTTGGTAGTTTTTGGCTAGAAGGCGCTTCCCACCTAAGAAGTCTCCAAATCCAACATTTAATGCCCCAGAAACAGGTCGGCCTTTAAACGACTCGACTTGTACCTCATACCGGGTTACCGAGTACGTTCCAGACGGCTCGCTACGATGCCGCTGGGATCGCGGTCGGATTCAGAAAATAGCAACAAGGGTGCGCACCGTTGCGGCCGCACCCTCTTCCAACTCTCGTTGAGTGAAATTGGAAATCGGAATGGCCTCTTGCCATTCCGATTCATCCAATCGTCCATCAATATTAAAAGGTAGCGGTATGAACTTCGCGGCAATAGTATTAGGTGATCCCACCTGAGCATGTGCAAATGTCGCCAAACTTAGGGCCATTCCAAATACACTTACGAGGCACTTGATCGCGATAATACGAGGGCGTACGAGGGTCAAAACACGCTAGCTTAATTTGCCATAGCAGTAGTATCGGCTGGCACAGCTTCTTCCATCATAGGTTGCGCTACCTGAGTGGTGTCTGGAGCTACAGTTTCTTCTTCCATAGTTTCAGCTTTGCTGCATGCTGAAAAAGAAAGAACGAGAAGACAAGCAAGGCCAAAAGACTTTAGGTTTTTCATTGAATTTGGAAATTGTGAGTATGAAAGTTTCCGGGGCGCCAATAGTAGATCTACTTCAGGGATTTCGAAATGCCTTGATTAAGCGTATTTAGAGAAACTTTTGGTTGACAGTTAAGATCGCCTGTGTAAATGACCTCTAAAACCAGATCAAATAGTCCATTATTCTAAATTTTATCCCTCTTTCGAAAGTTGTACCTTTCGGCGGTAGAGGACAATCGTTTTAGCCCACACACAAATTTTCAACCGCCATGAATCGTTTTATACTCTTGTTCGGATTTTCCCTGGTTGCTCTAGCCGGATGTCAAACAGCTGAAGTTGACCCAGCAGCATCCGTATCCTCGGACTACTCAGCGACACCCTCCAACCTAGATGCATTCTGGGCAGAGTCTGCTCGAACGGTCGCGGACGGCGACTTTGAAGGATACTCCGCAACCTACCACAAAGACGCCGTGTTGGTTAGTGGTCTTTCTGGTACTTCTTACCCAATTGCCTCCGCTCTAGCAGGCTGGAAAGACGGCTTCGATAAAACGGTTGCAGGAAAACAAAAATCAAGCGTGGTTTTTCGTTTTTCCCAACGTCTATCAGACGAAACGACAGCCCACGATACTGGTATTTTTAACTATACGGCCGAAGACTCCACCGGCGCCGTAACATCAAACCTAGTTCATTTTGAGGGTCTTTTAGTGATGGAAAATGGCTGGAAGATGGTCATGGAGTATCAAAAATCTCGCGCAACCCAAGAAGATTGGGACGCGCTTCAGTAGTGGTCCTTTCAGACGGACGGAAATTCTGCTATACACTCTATTTCGACCATACAATCTAGCGGATTTTCACGTACAGCGATGGTGCTCCTTGCTGGTTTGTGGCCATTAAAAGCGGCAGCATACACGCCGTTCATACCCTGGAAATCGCGCATACTTTTCAGAAATACGGTCGTCTTGGCTACGTTTTGGAGGGTCAATCCAATCCCCTCAAGAACGGCGGTCATATTTGCGAACACTTGGGCCGTCTGTTCTTCAATCGTTTCACCAACTAATTTCATGGAGACTGGATCAACTGGTGTTTGGCCAGAACAAAAGACTAAGTTTCCGACCCGAACGGCGTGGGAATAAGGCCCAATCGCGGCCGGAGCATTTTCTACAACAAAGGTCTTCATACGTATATTATTGTTTTTTCTGGCTAAATAGCCATTCGATCATTTCATCATTTGAATAGGCAGCGTCCCACGCGTTGTGGCCAATGCCTGGAAGTTCAGTGTAGTGGACATCAGCTCCCACAGCTTTTAATGCGTCGTTCATGTTTCGCGACTCTTCCACGGATACAACACCATCTGCATCACCGTGAAAAATCCAGACGGGTAGACCGGACACACTGTTGGCAGCTGAAACATACGGGTCGGAATTCTCACCCTCGGTCGCGATTCCGGGATAAGCCGGTGGATACCCTTTTACATACCCACAAATTGGAACGATGGCGGCGAATCGATTGGGAAACGAACTCCCCAAAAACCAGGTACCGTTTCCTCCCATGGAGAGGCCGGTCAAATAGATTCGAGATTCATCAACAGAAAACTCGTTGATCGCTGCATCGAGTGCTGACATCGCATATTCACCCGGCCTTCCTTGCCACGTTTGCTGTTTTGGAACTTGAGGCAGCACCACAATGGCTGGCCATTTGGAAACATTTTTCCTGATCGCAGTGCCTATCCCAACATCAGTTTGCGCCAATCCATCGGTTCCTCGTTCACCAGCACCGTGGAGGAAAAGAATAATGGGCCACTCCTCATTCGGCGAATAATTGGGGGGCAGGTACACCTGATACAAACTGGGTTCACCGGCAATCGAAACCGATCGGTTTAAGAAACCCGTTTCCATAACCTGGGCTTCTGACGGTTCCGCCAAAAAGGCCAGTGAAAGCAAGGTCAACGATATCAGGACAACTGAGTTATAAATTCGAGCAGACTTTTTCAATAGTATTCGTGTTGTTGGTGAAAATCGGTGCGTCTACATCTTGGTTAGAAAGTAATTAAAAAATATCCGCCCAGCATCTATTGATGGCCCTTCAGTGATGATTTTATCTGTGTCATACCCATACTCTTGGAGCAGCAGCCTGTCGTTCACAAAGATTTTGTTGCCAACAGCCCTGGTTACTTCCGGATGAAACTGCATACCGAAGAGGCGTAACTTTTGATTGATGTAGGCCTGAATCTCAGTATGATTGTTACGGGCCACCACTTCAGAACCAGGCGGCAGTATGGTCACTTCGTCAAAATGATGTTGCCATATTTTTTCAACCAGTTTCAAATAGAGCTCCGTGACGCCAAGGTCGTTGAATTCCACGTCTCCCCAACCTGCTTCAAAGCCATTTGGTGAACTTCGAATCGAGTTTTCGCCTACCAACGCCCGGCATATCAGCTGATGGCCATAACAAATTCCCATTTGTGCTATGCCAGCTAGGCTCGCATTTTGAATGAAAGCCTCTGCTCTATTGGTAAATGGTGCACGTTCCGTAATGGAAAGTTCAGACCCGGAATGGATGACATGAGTAAACGATCGATCCATCAGGTCATCAGGAAAAGCAGCTTCCGAATCGATATACAATGAAGTGATATCAGCGCTTTGTGGAAGCCACGGAGTAATCGTGGGGTTAGCTATTCGCGAGGTAGAATAATCTAAAATTAGAATGGATAACATTTTCTCGATTCCACGTGTTTTATCCGATTGCAAGCCCTCAGAAGGACAAGCCTACTGGAGCAACTTCAAGGTATACTTCATCATCTTGGCAAGCTGAATCTCTGTCAACGAATCCGTAAGTGATGATGAAATAAGATCGAGCGTGGAAGACGCATCATCGTAGATCTGGTGGCCACTTGTTGAGAGCCGAACCAAACTTTCTCTGGCGTCGCGAGGATTACTTTCTTTTTCGACCAAGCCAATTTTCTCCATTGGCGCGAGCATGCGGGTTATTCCCGAAGCGCTAATTCCAATAGACTCCGCGAGATCTATTCGTCTCATGGTATTGGCTGTTGAACTATGCAACTGGTGTAAAATCGTGTATTCAGTAAAACTGATACCGTGCAAACTCATATTATTATCCATGCGTTTTAGCAACTTTGCATGTAATAAGGAATGAGAAAGCATAAATTCTGCGGAGGGGTTCATGAGAATTGAATTTAATTATTTACTTGACTAGTACTTGACTACTCAAGTATACTGCAAGTAATTATGTTTTGCAAATAGTGCTGACGTCGCCAGGCAATTCATTGTTAACACGAGTAGTTTATATTTCAACCTCCTCCTTCTCTAGCTATATCGAGCTTTAACATGAGCCTTTCCAGACGAACTTTCATCAAGGGAACAGCCGCAGCGGCCCTAATGGCGGACCTGGCGTTCGTTCGCGAAGCAACCGCAGCAAAAGTGGTTGAACGTGCACAGGTTCAGCCAAATCGGCTCGCAATGGGCTTTTCCAAAGATGACTATTCGCTAGATCCTTCCGTCTTATACCTAAACCATGGGTCCATTGGTACAGTACCAAACATCGTATTAGATGCTCACATGGGGTACTTACGCCTTTGCGAAACGAATCCCTGGCTATATATGTGGTCGGCGCCCTGGGTGGCACCTGTTGAAAATATCCGAGGCAAGGCAGCGCGGTTGATGGGGTGTGATCCAGGTGAAATGGTGCTGAATCACAATACTACAGAGCTCTTCAATTTATTGGCTAATGGATTGCCCCTCGGCTCTGGGGATGAGGTGCTTTACAGTTCCTTAAACCACATGAGCGCCAGTACGTGTTGGCATAATCTTGCGCCTAGGCGAGGGTTTTCGGTTCGTGACTTCCACTTCCCAATATCAGACTGTCCATCGTTGACCGCGGCAGAAATCGTGTCCCGGTATGAGGCCGCCATTGGACCCAAAACCCGGGTTCTTATTCTTCCGCACGTCGACAATACGGTAGGAATCCTTCATCCACTGAAAGAAATTGCTCAAATGGCGCACGAGCGTGGGGTGCAATGGGTTGTGGTCGATGGAGCCCAAGTGGTCGGGATGGTAACGGTAGATATGCACTCCTCTGGTGTTGATGCCTATGCGACGAGTGCCCATAAATGGATTCAATCGCCCAAAGGACTGGGCCTTGGCTATCTCAAAAGGAGCTTGCAAGCCGATCTGGACCCCATGTGGGTAAAACATACCTACGATGGCGACACCACCACTGTCCAAAAGTATGAAGACTACTCTACGCGCGCCTTGCCTGCACTTATGGCACTTGGGGACGCCTTGGATTTTCATGCACAGGTTTCGATGGGCGACAGAGTGCGGCATCACCACCAACTTTGGACCGCGCTTCAAAAGATAGTGGCAAATAACAGCATGTTGGAGTGGCGTTCCCCAACAACGTGGGATATTAGTTCAGCTATTTATTCCATTGAAGTGCTTGGTGAGACGAGCGGAAGTGTTTCCACGCGTATTTATGAGGAGTACCAGATGGTGGTTCGTCCGTTTTCAACTCCTGAGCTCAACGCCCTTCGGGTCTCTCCTAACCTCATGAACAACGTTTCAGATTTAGAACGGTTTGCTGAAGCCTTGACGGGATAAATAAAAACAGAATGGCCGTTTACCCGGATGGGTAAACGGCCATTCTTCGATAATCAACCTCTTTAAAAACCTCAGTTTTTAAAGAAAGAAGAAAGTTTGGATTACATAGAACCCAAATCTTTCACAACACCTGCAAGTGTTTTCACTTTTGCATTCGAGGTGTTTTTACCTAGCTCGGTTGCCAGCGCAGATAAGGCTGATTTGCGAGCAGAACCAGAAGAGCCTTCAGCACTCGCCAGTGCGCGACGAGTAGATTCAATCTGAGTCTGAGGAAGGCCTTTTGAACGCTCCAATTGATCCACGTATGCCTGAGCCAATACAAAGGTGGTTGGCCACTTATACGTAGGCTGACCCTGTGCATTGAGGTAGGTTAGTTTAACGGTGTTTGCTGCTGCAATTTCGTTGGCTGAAACGAAACCACTTGGTTTCATTTCGAAAATATCCAAACCTCTAGAAATTTCAGAGCTTACGATAAGTCCGTTATACCAGTAAACTGACCAGCTACCGCCGGCTCCTTGATGGTCGGCTGCACTTGGACCACGGTCATGGAATCCAATTTCAAACACGTTATCAATGTCCGTCCAGTCGAAGACTGAGATGCCACCCTGGTACCAAGACTGCACCATGATTTCGCGTCCAGGAATAGGAATCAAAGAACCGTTATGTGCAACACAGTTTTCAATATTGGTCTGAGGCGCTGGTAATTTGTAGTAGCTGTGGAAATTCATTTTGCCGTTTTCAATGGAGAAATAAGCATTTGCACCCCACTCTTTAGGATCGTCGGCGCGGCACTTAGGCTGGCCACCGCCACCCCATTCGTCTGTAAACAGCACTTTGGAACCGTCATTGCTGAAGGTTGCAGAGTGCCAATACGAGAAATTAGAGTCAGCAACAGCGTCCATACGGAATGGATTGACCGGGTCGGTTATATCAAGCAACAGTCCGTATCCGCCACAAGCACCACCTGCGCGTCCAATTTCAGGATACAGAGTAATGTCATGACACTGCGTAGGGCCGGGACGTGGACCATCTGCGCGAGCCGGTCTTGGCGGGAACGCCGCGGCTACAATTCCTGGAAGAGCCGCACGGAAAGCCGCGCTATCCGCTGCAGTCATCGATTCTGCAGTTTTGCCTTGTTCTTTCAAATATGGATCTAAAACCATGTTCAGCAATCGACCGCTAAGCACACGCTCTTGACCAAAAAAATCTGCAACGAATGCGCCGCTCGCTTTAGCTTTTGCCATTTCGAGTGCATCGGCAGGAGACGCTCCGTGCTGTGGAGGTGCAACTAGATCTTCAAAAATCCTAGGAGCACTCACTACTGCGGAATTTTCTGGGTGCGCGAGTGGCACTTTGATGATTTCAATCCGGAACAGAGCCGAATTTGGATCTTCGCTCGGAGATGCTGCAATACATCCAGGCACTTCTTCTTCAGAACGAACGCTTGATGATCCGGAGATATAGATATAGATGTTTTCGTCGTCGTTAGGACTTTTCAACACGGAGTGCGTGTGTGATCCGCGACACGTCTGAACGTTGGCTACGTTTTTCGGATTTTTAAGGTCTGAAATGTCAAAAATACGAATACCACGAAGGCGATCATGGCTGATGGCTTCTTCGACACCCTGGCTTCCGCAGTCAATACGGCCGGTGAGTCCTTCGCCTGAAACGAACATCAAATCGCCGTAAACTGAAACGTCGCTCTGTGAAGCAGGGCAAACAAATTCCATCGCAATCGTTGGCTTTTTAGGCGCGGAAATATCCCAAACCTGAATTCCGTTATAGTTGCCTTGAAACGCGTAATTGCCTTTGAATGCGAGGTCAGAGTTTGTAACTCCGATAAATGATTCAGAAGGTTTGGAAGAAGACAGTTTCGTTAAATTCCAAATGGCTTCTTCGGCATCAAAAAGTCCCGGCTTAAGACCCACACGTGGATCGGGGCTAGGGGCCTTCATCGACATGTTGGCTTGCGAATTCATCGTCATAGACGACGAAGGTGAAGATGTCATCGGTTTCGGCGCACATGCAGAAACTCCGACAGTAATCGCAATAAACAGAACCAGCCATAGCCGGCCAATGATCGTTCCAAACATGGAACGGTGATTTAAAGGATGACCTTTCATAATTGATTGATGGGTTTTGGGGGCGGGGAGTCGATTCAGATTGGATCGGTTTGATCCAATGTAAATCATTAAATGTATAAAGCCGATTGCTTTGAAAATCAGTTCGTTTCACTCATCGCTTTAAGCATGAGCTCCATTCGAGCAATTTCCGTGAGTTGATCCACATTGATATCGTTGGCCACTTTAAAAGAAAGCTCATCTTGTCCAGCGCCGTCATGACTAAATAATTCTTTCACCATGGAAACAGCACCTTGATGGTGTTGGATCATGTAGGTAAGAAAAAGTCGGTCGAAATCTGCTCCATGAGCCATGTCGAGTTCGTCAAGTTGTTCTTGCGTAAGCATTCCTGGCATGTGCATAGCGTTGTCGCCACCTCCGTGCACCATCAACATGGTGCCGTCAATGTGTACTTCAGGTACTTCCTGCCCGCGATCTTTAAGCCAATTCTGCATCGTGGCAATTTCATCCTTCTGGGCATTCGTGATTCTTGATGTCAGAATCAGAATTTCTGGGCCGGCATCATTTTTGGGTGCCATCGCCGACATGATAAGCGCTTGAGCATGGTGCCCAATCATTCCGGTCATGAAGTCGACATCGGCTTTAACAAAATGAGTTTTTGCGCTTGCCATTTTTTCCCAGTACAGCTCCTCCAGATCCCGGGTCTTGGCATCTTCGCTGGTTGACATTTTGCTTGCGCTGCTACATGCCGAAGTTAACAACAGAAACGCCAACGCTATGGCGTGCAAGGAATTGAAACGAATTTGAGTTTTCACGATCATTCGGACAGGTTTAGAAGAATGTAAATATAGGTGTTTGCGCCCAAATTGAACACAAAATCATTTATACGAATGAAATCGCTTCCGGAGCACCCAAACAACCGTCCTCCCATCCTCATCAGTGTCAATTTTCATGAAGGCAGGGATGGCTGGCAGGCCCGGCATCGTCATCATATTGCCTCCAATGGGAACTATAAATCCTGCTCCAACGCTCGCTTGGACTTCTCGAACAGGAAAAACAAACTTTTTAGGTATCCCTTTTATTTTCGTGCGTGTCATCTGAGTCCCGTGATTAACCAAGAAACGGGTACCGAAGTACCTAAGGTTAAGAAATAGTAGTACAACTCGTAAAAAATGTTATTTTCGGAGCAGTCCACATTCGTCCAGCAAAAAAAGAACATCTTCATGGAAGGCACAATCAAGGAAGGCACCGACAAAAAGCGACTATTTCTGGCCAGCTGTATCGCCCTCATCGTCACTTCGATGACGTTCGCGATCCGAGCACGACTTGAAACGGTGTTTGGGCCGGAAGGTGTTGGCCTAACGCTTGAACAAATTGGATACGCTTTTACACCTGCATTTTGGGGGTTTACACTTGCCATGATTATTGGAGGGCCGCTGGTCGACACCCTCGGGATGAAAAAAATTACCATGTTGGCCTTTACAGCCCATCTTATCGGTATTGTCATGACCATTATGGCGACTAACATGACCTCGTTGTTTACCGCCACTGCTTTTATTGGGATCGGAAATGGTTTCGTGGAAGCCGCACTAAACCCTCTCGTTGCGTCATTGTACCCGACCGAAAAAACCAAAATGCTGAACCGTTTTCACGTTTGGTTTCCTGGGGGAATTGTTGTGGGTTCCGTCGTCGGATATCTGTTGATGGACGTCATGGGATTGAGCTGGCAGATTATGGCGGGCTCCTTATTTATCCCACTCTTTTTGTATGGGTATTTGTTTTGGGGACAACACTTTCCATCGACCGAACGGGTTGAAATGGGCGTTTCCAACGGCGATATGTGGAAGACCGTCGCGACTCCTCTCTTTTTGTTTATGGGCTTTTGCATGCTGCTTACGGCTGCTACAGAGCTGGGAACGAATCAACGGATTGAGTCCTTGTTGAAATCCTCCGGCGCAAACGCCTTGTTGGTTCTTGCGTTCATCAACGGAATCATGGCGATTGGCCGCGGATTTTTTGCCGGCCCAATTTCTAGCAAACTTAAGACCTCAGGCATGCTGCTTTTTTCAGCCGTTTTTTCGTTCATCGGCCTCATGCTTTTGAGCTCGGTTCAGGGAGTCGGAATGACCTTCGCAGCAGCTGCGGTATTTGCAATTGGCATTACATTTTTCTGGCCTACGATGATCTCGTTTGTAGCTGAAAACCTGCCTGAAAGCGGCGCACTTGGGCTTTCCATTATGGGTGGCTTGGGCATGTTATCCGTATCCATTGTACTGCCGATGATGGGCAAAGTACTGGACGATGCCACCGGGCAAGAGGCACTCAAGATGATGTCCATTCTTCCAGCCATCCTGATCGTCCTTTTCGCTGGACTATTCATGTTTATGAGGAAAAAAAACCCAACTGCTATCTAATTCGGTTTGATCTGGGTGTTCATTCAATGATTGTTTCAAAATGAACTTTCGCTGTTGTTTTTGCCATTTTAACCTGCCAAATATCAATTGGAAGTGCATTCGGTCAAGACACCACCAGCGCAACGGCAGGGCTCAGGAACGCATTTGAGGCGGTCGCCAACTTGAGGATGGTGAAAGGAGCGGAAGAAATTGTAACGCTTCGAAAAGTGGTGAACATGACCACGGAAGCCATTACGACCGCCATTCATCCGGGAGTGTCGTTGCCGGATCTGCTTCAAGTGGCACTCAATGCCATTCCAGAAAACGAGCGCATGTACAGGATTGGCAACTGCCGTTTTTATGGCTTGATAACTTACTGTTAGCCAGGCGATTACGATTGCTGATACGCCCGCGGTAAGGAGTACAACTACACCTGGAACCGAAGCGCCAAGCACTTTTCGGATTCCAATTTCCCGGGTTCGTTGCTCGGCGGTAAAGGATGCCAATCCAAACGCCTTATTCCGCAGACTCAAAAATTACCCGTCATGACCAAATGGAGGGACACATACGTACCAAAAGGCAAAATATAGTCGAGTGCAATTTTGATAAACGCCCGTCTCCAGGCTATTCGTTTGATAATTCCGAAATATTTAGGTAATGTAAAAAAGTTTTATGTTTTTAACCGACCACCCAGCTTCCAATCATTAACTCGAAACTTGTCATGTCGCAATTAGGAGAAATCCAGCTGATAATTAATTTTTCAGCTCCTCCAGAAAGCGTAGAAGAAGGAGACCGCATTTTTAAAAGTCATGCTGCATTCATTGCTGAATCCCATCATCGTGATGGTGCTAAAGCACTGCTACACTACAATCTTTCAAAAGGACCTGAACTTTCAAATCCGTTGGATCCGTCATCGGCACCAACTGGAAATACGCAATTTACAATTGCCGAAGTGTATGATTCCGAAATCGGAATTCAGGATCATTGGGAAAAAGCGGGAGGTTCTTGGAGCAAGTTAGGCGCCATGGTCGAATGGTCAAAAAATTGCACGGTTACTTCCGTCCATCGGTCACCGATAATGCACTCACTCTGGTAGAAACGTACTTAAGCGGATCACTGATCTCGTTTTACTTGCTAAGTAGTTTTCAATCACTCGAATAGCCCTCTTTCGACATGCTGTCGGATGGGGGCTTTTTGCGGTTGCAATTCGGCCAACCGCAGTAAAGCTTTCTATTAATTGTACCGTGTCAAACTTAGCGCCGCATCGGTGAACTCCCTATTTCGAGCTACTCCGGCTGCCGTAATAGGCACGGGGCCAGAATGCATTGCTCCAACATTTCCCAGAACAGCTACTACGACGTCTTCTCCTTCGACCCAGTACAGCGCGCCATTAAAGCCCAGCACGTCTCCGGAGTGTCCAATCGTAACCAGCCCATCTGCGTATTGTGATTTGAATACGTTGTGCCCGACCCAGCGGCCCTCCCGAATTGGAAACCAGTCCATCATAAAGGCCATGCTTTCGGGTTTTAACAGCTGACCATCACGTAGCGCCTTCCCATACATCACGAGATCAACAGCGGAGGCCACCATGCCTCCCGCCGTCCATTCTACGGATAGATTAGAACCAGTAGCGTCGATTAAACCCGGACGAACATCATCAAATACGGCATTTACGCCTGCATCTGCTCGAAACTCAGGCGTTGCCCAGTGGTAACGGTGCGGAAGTTGGCTGGCAGGTACGTCCTCAAAGCCCTCTAAGTGAATATCTCTGAGTCCTAACGGCTCTAAAATCCGACTGTGGATTTCATCAACAGCCTCATTTCCCGTCACTTTCTCGATGATCATGCCGAGCAAGGTGTAATTGGTATTGGCGTAGCTGTGTTTCTCGCCGGGAGGAAACAGGGGATCGTGCCCAGTGATATACGGCAAAGTTTGGGTCTTGCCCCATATTTCGGCTGTTTTGAGCGCGTCGCCTCGGCCTTCACGAATCCAAAGAGGATCGTCTTCCCAACTGGGGATACCTCCGGTGTGGTTCAAAAGTTGGGAAACAGTAGCCTTGTCTGCATTTGGAATACCCGCTACAGCTTCGCCCAAAACATTAGCAGGAGTAGCGTCTAAATCCAGGTGGCCTTCCTCGGCAAGTTGCAGAATCACAACATTAACAAACGTCTTGGTAATACTTCCGATTCCGAAAAGCATCTCTGGCGCAATCGGGTCACCATTCTGAATATTTGCCATTCCCGAGGTGCCCGTCCAAACGATGCCATTCGAAGTCGCAATCGCCGCCGAGATCCCAGGCATACCCGCAGTCACGGCAGCATCCAAAAGAGACTGAAGCTCGGTAGCCGCTGCATCGTGTTCTGCGCTATTAGAGCTAGGATCTGAACAACCCGAAAAGGCTAAAACACCAGCAAAAAGGAGTGCCCATCTATAAATTCTTGTGCTTCTTTGTGTACAGTTTTTCACTTCTTTTTACTTTTTTTTGACATCCGAGCAACGTCGATGGCTTTTGTTGCCCAATGTCTGAGGAGTTCGGCGTCTTCCAATACTACGACAGGCACTTCGTAGTATTGCATTGTTCGGCCGTCACTATATGGCTCAAAGGCTCCCATTTCATCCGCTTCGAAATCTGGCCGGTTTGAGTCGTCAACTTTTAGATACATCCGGTCTTCTGCCAGTAACGCAAAGAAGTACTCCTCCGAATACACCCCGACCCCGCCGAACATGTTTTTAGACGTCACGTGCGGTAGGCCCTCAAGTTGTTCTATTACGTAGGTACGAAAACTTACTGATACAGCCATAATTATTGACGTTTCGGGGCTTTAATTGGCGCTTTTCAGGGTCAATCTGAAGATGCACCTTTTTCCTGATAAAAGGTAAAAACCTGATGTTCGGACGGGTCCACTTTTACCCGCGTCCATCTTACGATTGGATTGCCGAAAACCTCAACTCGAGTAAAATTTTCTATTAGTGAACCTTTTGCGTCGTAAAGTGGCTTATCGACTCTAAAGATGTGGGTATCGCCCACGGCAAGCACAACCTGTCCATCATAGGCCGCCACCTCTTTGACCAAAACTTTGTACAGGAGTTCGATGCCAGAAACCGGCTCGATACACGCCGGGCATAAGGCTGCAACGGTACCTGGAGGTCCCCAAACTCGCCAAGGATCCACCTGGGTAGACAGAAAAATACCTGGGCTTCCTATTTTTTTTGCCTCCGCAAAAGCCGTCTCTATCCAGTTGGAGGCAGCGGCCATTCGCCGCTCAGAAACAGTGGGATCTGCCTCGGGCTTAGTCATTCTAATTAAATGAATGGTTGCAAAAACCACCTTTTTCTTAACCCAAAGCCTGTTTTCAACAAATTCTGTAAATTCTGACTCCTTCGCCTGAGACCGAGTAGTGAATTGCGGATTGGAGACGTCGGAGTAATACAGTTTTCGGAGGAATTTCAGCCTCTCTTCAGGATCCCAACTTCCTGCCGACTCTTGACTACAATCATACCAATCGTTGTCTCCAGGAGTAAGGATGAATGGTATATCGAACCTCTGAAAAAGCTCGAATCTGTTGGTTAACAGTTTATCCGAACAAGGCTGTGAACCTCCCTTTGTATCACCAAGATGAATTACCCATTCTAAGTTTTTCCGGGAGTTTATGTCGCGAATCATGGTCTTGGTTTCTTTGACCTTCGCGTCGCTATACGGAAGGTCACCCAACAATACGAACTCGAATCCCTTGTCTACCTTGGGGTTATAGACACCCAGTAGTACAAAAACCAATATTATCGACCCGCAAATATGGATACTTTTATTCATGATCAGGCTGGAAGGGTTTTTAGCTGTGTTGAGATCCACCAGGTATAATGAGGTAGAACGGGCTTTCTTTAATTCAAATGTTGGTCCCCGTTTTGTAAACGTACGAAAACAGGATCCGTTTTTATCCGGCGCCCAGGGATTTCTGGTGCGAATGCTCCGAAATAGGTAGCAAACGGCGTTTCTTCGTCAAACCTCGTTATCTGATTCGGATTTCATGCCTTAGCTTCGTACTCCTCGTTTTTCCGCATGACCTGTTATTTAACCGAACCCCATGAACATTCTTACAATCGAAGGTCTGCGAAAGAACTTTGGCGTAAAACCGCTTTTGGACGCGGTCACGTTTGGGTTGGCGGATGACGAAAAAATGGGGCTCATTGGAGCAAACGGTTCGGGGAAAACCACCCTAATGCGCATCATTGCCGGCATAGAAAAGGCTGATGGCGGTCGGATTATGATTCCAAGTGGGTCCAGAGTGGCCTTTCTACCCCAAAATCCTGAATTTGAACGAGGTATGTCAGTTTTGGACGCCGTTTTTGATCAGGGTGATCCAAATCTCCGCCTCCTTCATGATTACGAAGAAGCTACCCATGCGCTCACGGCCAGTAATGGATCCGATGAAGCCCTTCTAGCCCGCGTTTTTGAACTCAGCCACCAACTTGATGTGACGGGCGGCTGGGATAGGGAAGCCAATGCGCACGCCATTCTAGACCGACTTGGAATTGTTGACACGGATGCACTCGTCGAAACGTTATCTGGCGGGCAACGAAAAAGAGTAGCTTTAGCGCGCGCTTTATTGTTGCAACCGGACCTATTGCTGCTCGATGAGCCGACCAACCACTTGGACACCGAGACTATTTCTTGGCTCGAAACCTATTTGGCACGATATCCTGGGGCTCTTTTGTTGGTCACGCATGATCGTTACTTCCTTGATCGGGTTACCAACCGAATGCTTGAGGTAGAACCAGGTGGGGTCAAAAAATACGAGGGGAATTACACCCGTTATCTCGAGCTAAAAGAGGTTCAGGAGCAGCTCGCTGAGGCCACGGAAAAAACGCGCCAGAACTTGGCTCGCAGAGAACTGATTTGGCTTCGAAGAGGCGCAAAAGCTCGGACTTCGAAATCAAAATACCGGTTGGAACGCGCGCATGCTTTGCAAGAAGGTGGTCGCACGGGACCAGGGGCGGGAATTGAACTTAGCGCGGCATCCACCCGGCTCGGAAAGATGGTGTTAGAACTGGACTCCGTATCCAAGTCGTACGGGGATAAGACTCTGGTTAAGAACTATTCCCACATTCTGACTCGAGAAGATCGAATCGGCATTATTGGGCCGAACGGAACAGGTAAAACGACACTTCTTGAGATGATTTCAGGCCGAATCGCTCCCGATTCAGGTAAGATTGAAGTCGGACCTACGGTTGTTGTTGGATATTTTGATCAAGAGGTTAGGGCGCTAAATGACTCGTTACGCGTTATTGACACGGTCACAGAGGTGGCAGAACACGTCCGGACGGCTGACGGATCTCTGATTTCCGCCAGCGTGATGCTTGAGCGGTTTTTGTTTTCTCCGGCAGTCCAGTACACCCCGGTCGCAAAGCTATCAGGTGGTGAACGAAGACGATTGCATTTGCTTCTAGTGTTGATGGGGGCCCCAAATGTGCTGCTATTGGATGAGCCAACAAATGACCTGGATATCCCTACCCTTGCCGCCCTTGAAGAATATCTAGATACGTTCGCCGGAGTGCTGATTGTGGTTTCACATGACCGCTGGTTTCTCGACAGAACCATCGACAATATTCTGCGCTTCGAAGGCGACGGTACAATACGCCCATACCCCGGCGATTACAGCGCTTACCTAGAACAAAAAGCCAGAGATGACAACGCATTTGCCGTAGCAGCGGCTGGGAAACCGAGTGTAAAACCGAGCTCGGCTCCTTCCTTGCCAAAGACCAAGGTCAGTACAGAAACGGGGAAAGCTAAAAACCAGGGCAAACTCAGTTTTAAAGAAAAAACTGAACTGACCGAGGTCGAAAAACGAATTGAAAAGGCCGAGTCCCGCAAGCATGCAATCGAAGGCGAATTGTCCAGTAATCCGAGCGACTTCGAAGCCGTGGCAGCGCTAAGTCATGAGCTAGGTGAACTGACGAAAAAGCTAGATCGGGATGTCGAGCGATGGGCTGATTTATCTGAACGGGCGTAGCGCAACCAGTACCCCAATCGACGCGATGGACGCAAATCCTGCACCAGCGTAAAAAGTTAGTGGCGCCCCGTAGGTAGACCAAAGAAAACCGGCGATCAGGCTCGCGAACAAAAGGGAAACTCCGCTAACAAGATTGAATATTCCGAATCCGGTGCCCAGTATTTCTTTCGGGGCCGTATCCGCCACCAACTTGGACAGCAAACCTTGGGTAAAAGCCATGTGTAGACCCCACAAAGCCGCTCCAACAAACACCATCATTGAAGAAGAGGCCCAAGCAAGGATGAGATCTGCGCCGATGAGAAAAGAGAGCCCCATAAGCAAGAGTGTGCGCTTGCTAAACCGGTCTGCGGCGGCGCCGGCTGGAAAGGCTGCCCCGGCATACAAGAGATTCATTACAATCATAACGACCGGGACATAACCTATTGCGAGGCCAACGCCCATTGCCCTCATAACCAGAAATGCTTCGCTGAATCGAGCAAGAGAAAATACTGCCCCGAGCAGAACCGTCATCCAAAAACGCTTCGGGAGGCGCTTTACTTCATGCAATATGAGTGGCGATTTGACTGAGGTCCCCTCTCTTTCGCGATCTGGTTCGCGCAAAAAGAAAAAGAGGATTCCGACGGCAATACACGCCGGAATTACCGCAAACCAAAGCACCGTTCTGATGTCATTTACGAACACGAACATCAAGACTACGGCCAGCATCGGACCTAACATCGCGCCGACCGAATCGAGAGCTTGGCGAAGTCCGTAGGCCGCTCCCCGGCCCTCCGGCGGGGTGATATCCGCCACCAAAGCATCACGCGGCGCTCCCCGAATTCCCTTGCCTATTCTATCGATAAATCGCGCGCCGAAGACCCAACTCGCAGACGAAGCCATCGGAAATATGGGTTTTGTAAGCGCCGCGAGGCCATAACCCAAAATCAGCAAGAATTTGCGCCTTCTAAAATAGTCGCTGAGAGCGCCCGAAAAGACCTTCGTTATAGCTGCTGTCGCTTCGGCCACCCCTTCGATGACCCCAACGGTCATCATGGAGGCTCCTAACGACGTGACTAAAAATACCGGCAACAGGCTGTGGACCATCTCGGACGACAGGTCCATAAACAATGAACCAAACCCCAATACCCATATTCCTTTGGGCATGGCTTTCCACCACACAACCGAAGTTTGTTGGGCATTTTTCAACGGAGTGATATTATGACATTGTGGTCCATGACCTAAGTATTCCTTGTTGTTAGCAAGCGTTAACCACTCCAAAAAACGCCTGCAATTTTGCTTCATCCAATACGTGATTGGTTCGAACTCCAGTACACAGGTCGAGTCCATATGGGTCCACTTCTTCAATTGCCGATTCGACATTGCAGTCATTTAACCCTCCAGCGAGAAACATCGGAACGGGAATACGCTCTCGAATCCGTCGGCTAATTGACCAATCATGGACGCGTCCGGTGCCCCCTAACTCCTTGATTTTGAGATCTGGATTTCCGGAATCGAGTAGAATGGCATCAACATGCTCTGCGGCCTGCACGGCCTCATCGATAGAACTTTCACCGGTGACGTGAACAACTTGGACAATCGTTACCCCTGGTAGTGCCAATCGCAATTCCTTATGGACTACCGATTCCATTCGTTCACAAAATTGGATAGTACTGGTTAGGCAGCGCCGATGTTGATTGATGATGACTTCTGAAGATTGGGCGCTTGTCAGCAGGAAAGTAGCTATGGTTGGCGGTACCGACCTAACAATTTCAGCAATTAGGTCTTCGTCAATCACTCCAGGACCACTTGGCATGTGAGATACCAATCCGAGGGCAGATGCACCATATTTGACTGCCAGCCTTGCCTCCAAGACGGAACTAATGCAGCATATTTTAACGAGTGGAGCCCTATTCATGGTGGTCGTTCAATTGCAAAAAGTCCCACTTATTGCCGTAAAGATCTTCGAAAACTGCGACCGTGCCGTAGGGTTCTACTTTTGGCTCCCGTATGAATTTGATGCCTTTTGCCACCATTTCATGGTAGTCACGCCAAAAATCGTCTGTGTTTAGAAAGAGAAAAACCCGGCCCCCCGTTTGATTCCCGATACGTGTTAGTTGCTCATCATTGGATGCGCGGGCCAATAATACTTTGGCGCCGCCAGATCCTGGCGGCGCCACCACGACCCACCGTTTGTCCTGCTCTGGTTGATACGTATCCTCAATGAGCGTAAAGTTCAGTTTTTGGGTGTAGAAATCGATAGCCTCGTCGTATTCACGCACCACGATTGCTACTAAAACGACGGATTGTTTCACGGAAGGTTTGGCGTTGGCGAAGTTCATGATATTCAATTCAAACTTCTCCGTTTGTTGATTTACGGATTAGTGTTACTCAAGGCTCACCTCAAACTTGAGACATAAGAAAGAACTTGTTTTTGTCAATACAAAGATCTGGAACCCAAAAATTTATCCCACTTCAATCCAAGTGATAGAAACCTGTGCCAGAACGGCTCCAACAAAGACACCTTTGAGCCAAAAACAAGATAGTCGACGGCATTAAATTAATCTCAGCAGGATTTTGGAATATCAAGAAGTGAAATAATTGGTTGTTGAAGCTCCGTAGATGCGGATGACAAACTCTCCTTCACCGAATCCAATGATTGTGATGTTTTTCAGGACGTCAGGTATTCTAGCATTGGGGATATCTGGAAAAAGAAGGCACGGCCGCAGTATAATATCTGGAATTATTGAGCGGTTGTTGATGATATTCGCCGCGTGAAAGCCGACTCCTTGCACGGGCCGCCTACCTAATTGATTGGTTGAACATATTGCCGAATAACGTAGCAGCAGTTACACTTACGCACCGGTCCGCCATTTAACGAAGCATTGAGACGAAAGTGGTTGTCCGTATAATCCATGTTATGCACCTTTTTGTGCCTTGGTTCATTGGAGGATACCAAGCTATAATTCCGCAAAGACGAAAAGTAATTCGATGAGCCAAACCCCTTTCCTTGCCCAGCCGTTTCTTCAAAGCGCCCTCTCAGCGACAGGAGTTCATATCGAACCGTCGCGCATATTCGACTCGTTGGATTGGGAGACTTCAGGTAGGAGAATAGATGGCCTACCCCACTCGATATTTCAAATCGCAAATCACTTAATTTACTGGCAAGATCTTTTTCTATCTGGTCTTGCTGAAACCTCAATGACTGGACCCGCTCACGCGAGCGACAGTTGGCCGGGAGAAGTTGAACCGGCATCTGAGCAACAATGGGTACAAACAGTGGACCGATTTCGCGCTGGATTGGAAAAGGCTCATGAGGCTGTTCTCGCTGAAGATCCATTGGGCTCAATTCCTGCCCACGAAGCGACGAAAAGAATCAGTGTGTTAAACAGCATTGCGCTTCACAATAGTTACCATGTAGGTCAGGTGGCATTAATCCGACAGTTGCTTGGTTCATGGCCTCCTCCTGGAGGTGGCCATACTTGGTAAAATCTATTATTGCAGTCTTTCGGTGCATAACAAGGGCATATTATTACGCTGAAGTCAAGAGCTGGTTAGGATTTAGTGTCA